>DASXCQ010000089.1:0-81269 GCA_036491115.1 Pseudonocardiaceae bacterium | reverse complement strand
TGCGGTCCTGGTCAGGTCCGCAACTGGAACGCCCTGCGTCAACTCCAGCGTCTCGCGCTCAGCGCTGGTGGGCATCCGAACTCTGAGTTCTTCGACAAACCGGACTGGCTCATAGCCAAGTTCAGTCAAACGTGCGTATGCGCCGCCATCGCCGGTATTGACAGCCGTAATAGGCGACCCAGTTACGACATTCGCGGGGTAGTAAGAGACGGCAAGCTGTACCGGCTTGTCTTCCACGAAGTACCGCCTCCTACGCACCCAGACGGCGGCGCCTGGCGGGAGTTCCAGTACGTGCGCAATGCGTTCCGGAGCCTGCTCTTCATTGACGCTAACGTCGCGCGCAGATGGGCGTTCGTGAAGATCCACGCTCCAGATAGAGCGCCCAGATCCCCATACCTCAGAACGAAGCCGGTCTGGCGACACGCGTCGGATGGGCCGGAACTCGCGAACAAATGTTCCTGCACCTCGGCGGGCGTAGATCAATCCTTCGTTCTTCAGCACTTCGAGCGCACGACGCGCCGTGGGCTGTTCAACGTTGAACGAAGCCATGAGCTCATTCTCGGATGGAATTTTCGCCCCTGGGCCGAACTCATCGGTCTCGATCCGCTCGCGCAACCACGCTGCGATGTGCTGATAGCCAACAGGCTTCGGCGTCTTCGAATCAGTCACCGATCCAGCACCTCCGTCACGTCCAGTTCTGTACAGCACTCCATGCTAGTACCCATTCGGACGACACTTGTCACGTGGGCACCACGGCGGCGCGCATGCGCTTACTGACAGCCATCGCCCTGCAACGGAATGACATAGCGACTTTGGATCACCCTCGAACACACGTTCGATGGTCGGTACCCTGCCAGGCATGACGACGTTCAACCCAGGTCCGAACGCCCGGCCTGACGGCCCTGTGCGATACCGGACCGAGCCAGCGACCGGCGAGCGCGTAGGTATCTTGCCGGCGACCTGCAAGAGTGGCGTCCACTCGCTCGTTGGCGGCCGGTACCTGGCAACGGTGAGCGGTGAGCTACTCCGAGTGGAATGCGTCGCCTGCCATGCGCTGGGTGACCCGAACTACACCTGGGTGTTGACGCTCAGTGGCGCCCCACCGGTGCGCGCCGAGCTGGACGACCGGCCGTACAGCGACCTAGCGCTGATTGTCAGCCGGGCCAGACGGATGGACCGGTAGGTGCGCCCGTAGGCGGTTGCTGCCTGACGAACTGCCTGACAATCGGAGCGTCGACGCATGGACGACGGCGGACGTCCACGGACATCCGATGCCTCGCCACCAGTGCCGACCCCACGTCAAACGAGCCGGCAGTTTGCTTGACACGGTAGAGGTCACAGGTTCAATCCCTGTATCGCCCACCAGGATATTACCTGGTCAGACGGCCTGTCGGCGATCTTCACCGGCGGGCCGTTGATTAATTTGCGAAGTGGCCTGCCCGCTGAACACACCCACTGTGGGGTGAGCCCGGCGCACCTGCGCCGGCCGGCCGGCGCAGGGCCTGTGGATCGGTGATCCTGGCCACGGCGGGGAGCAGGTTGGTCATGGCACATGAGAGCGCGACCAAGCTCGCGGTGCTCATCGACGCGATGGACCTGCTGTACTCGGCGACGTTGACCGGGTCTTCGGCCCGGCCTCGGAAACCGGGACGGGCGTGCACGTCACGCTGATGTGCTACGGCAAGGAGGGGCTGGCCAGCCGCAACCCGACCGCGAAGACGACCGAGGGGCTCTGGTCGGTCCTCATCGGCCGGGGCTGAGGGCGATGTCCTCAGGCGTACCGGGCGGCGAGGCCCTGCAGCGTTTTCGCCATGCCTTCGCCGTTCTTCCTCGGATAGCCGAACCGTTCGAGCATCGCGGGCGACCTGGCGTCGCCGTAGTCGAAGGTCTCGGTGATCCGGGTGACGCCCGGCTCGACCTCGGTCAGCTCCCAGCGCCAGCGGTGTCCCAACGGGTGCTGCCACTCGATCACGTGGTCGTCCTCGAACGCGGTCACCGTCGAGGTGATCTTGTAGGGGAAGCCGAACTGTTTCATCCGGACGGTGAACCGGTCGCCGAGGGCCAGCCGCTCCGGGCCGGTCACCGGGACATGCCGGACGGTGCCGGAGCCGTCCAGTTCGGGATGCCGGTGCGGGTTGGCGATCAGCGCGAACAAGTCTCCGAGGGACGCGTGCACCAAGACCTGCCGGGTCACCTTGCGCGGACCGGTATCGACGGTGGTCACGGACACGTCAGCCATCCGTCAACCCTAGTGCCGACCGGACGGGTCGCGCGTTACAGGCGGCTAGCCCTGGGTGGTGGGGCGGATGACGATGTCGCTGATCTCCACGTCATGGGGCTGCTCGATCGCGAAGGCGATGGCGCTGGCGACAGCGGCGGGCGCGATGGCGAACTCGGTCATGTTCTGTTGGATCTGCTCGCGGACCCGGGTGTTGTCGATGGAGTCTGCGAGTTCGGTGCGGACGTAGCCGGGTGAGACCGATGTCGTCCGCAGCACGCCGTCGGTCGATTCCTGGCGCAATCCTTCCAGGAGGGTACGGACGGCGTTCTTGGTCGCCGCGTAGACCGCCATGGTGGGGGTGATCTTCAGGCCGGCGGTCGACACGGTGGTCACGAGATGGCCTCGGCCCTGTTGGCGGAATACGGGGAGTGCCGCGGCGACGCCGTGAAGTACGCCACGGAGGTTGACGTCGATCATCGCCGACCAACCGTCGACGTCGACGTCGGCCATGACGCCGAGCTTGCTGATGCCGGCGTTGCTCACCAGCACATCGAGCCGGCCGAACTGGTCCACGGCGCAGCCGACGAGCCGTGCGAGGTCTTCTGGACGGGTGACGTCGGTGGCGCGGGTGACCGCACGTCCACCGTCGTCGCGGATGCTCCGGGCGATTTCGTCGAGCCGCGTTGTGCGGCGCGCACCGAGGACGACGGCCGCGCCGCGCTCGGCGAGCAGCCGCGCGGTGGCCTCGCCGATCCCGCTGCTGGCTCCGGTGATCGCGACAACCTTGCCGCTGATGGTTGACATGGGGCACCCTCCGACGTAAGACGGACACGTGTCCGCTTACTCACCAGTGTAGCGGACACGTGTCCGGTTAGCCAGGTCGTCGTACGGAGGTCAGATGGACAACGCGCCCCGCCGCCGTGCCGACGCGACCGAGAACCGCGCTCGGATCATCCAGGTCGCACGAGAAGTCATCGCGGACTCGGACGAGTTGAAGCTCAACGCGATCGCCAAGCTGGCCGGGGTCGGCCAGGGCACTCTCTACCGCCACTTTCCGACCCGCGAGGACCTGCTGTCCGAGGTGTATCGGCACGAAGTCGAGGAACTCGTCATCGCTGTGCCGGTCCTGCTGGCCGAGCACGAGCCGGTCGAAGCGCTCGCCCGCTGGTTCGACCGGGTGGCCGACTATGCGCGGGTCAAGCGCGGAGTGCTCGCGGCCGTCGAGGTGGCGGTGTGGCGCGATCTCACCGAGCACAGCCACGGCCCGATCGGTGACGCGGTGACGACGCTCCTCGACGCGGGCAAAGCCGATGGCACGATCCGCCCGGACGTCGACGCCCGCGACGTCATCCTCCTCATCGGCTACCTGTCCAGACTCGACGAGGCCGACTGGGACACCCGTGCCCGACACCTGCTCGACGTCGTCCTCGACGGACTGCGCCGGCACGAATAGCGGGCTACCCGCCGCGGGCATGCCGTCGATCACGGACACCAGGGTCGAGACGGTGGCGAGGAACTCGTCCTGGGGCGGTCGGCCGCCTGGATCGCCGTGTGGATCGCGGCCGGCACGGTCTGCTGTGCCCGGCACCCAGTTGGTCCAAAAAGGACAATGCTATACCGGGCACCCCGCCCACCACCACCGTGTGCGGCGGGGCCACGATCTGGTCCGTATCCCGGCCCAGGGCTCACAGCGACGCCCAGGTCGTGCGCACATCACCCCGTGGAGGCGATGCGACCAGCGGGTCGGGGGAGGACGGTGGTGGGGTCTCGTCCGACCACCGAGGAGGGACCGAAATGGCGATCGGTCCGGTACAGCTCATCGTGCTGGGGTTCCCGGCACCCGACTTCCACGGCCAGATCATCGACGAACTGGAACGGCTCCGGCGGACCGACACGGTCCGGGTGATCGACGCACTGGCTGTGCACAAGGACATGGACGGTGGCCTGGAGATCGCTCACCTGAGTAATCTGACCGAGGACGAGGCCGTCGAGCTGGGCACCAAGATCGGTGCGCTAATCGGGTTGGGCATCGAGGGCGAGGACGGCATGCGGGCGGGCGCAGCGGCCGGAGCGGATGCCGCGGAGGCTGGCGGCGTGCAGGCGTTCTCCGACAGCGACGCCTGGGACGTGGTCGAGGACATCCCGAACGGCACCGCGGCGGCATTGCTGCTCATCGAGCACCAGTGGGCGGTACCGTTGCGCGACGCGATCGCGTCGGCAGGCGGCTTCCGGATCAGCGACGGCTTCGTCAGCCCGTTGGACCTCGTCGGGATCGGTCTGGTCTCGGCGGCCGAGGCGGCGGAACTGCACGCCCTGGAGACGGCGGACGCCGTCAGTCACTGACGAAAGCCCATGGAGGTAACGATGTTCGGGTCACGACGGATGGCACGGCGCACGTCCCGTCGCACAGCACGGCGGGTCACCCGCCGCCGCGGTCGCTGATCGAGGACCTGGCACCGTTTCCGTGCCTCCGGTCAACTCGTGTACAAGGCTCGCGGCGCGACGGTGTTCTGGCCTCGCGACCCTTCCCGGCGGAGAGTCGCTACCAGCCCTTGCGGGGTGCGCTGGGTCCAGTCGGCCCGCGCAGGCACGGTTTGGTCGCGTTGCGGATCGTCCTGCGGAAATTCGGTTGGGGCACGGCTCGGCGCTTGGTTACCGTCGGCCGCTGTGACCCATCCAGGCTCCGATTCGTACCTGCTCTGCGCGACGCCACGCTCTGGAAGTACCCTGCTGTGCGGTCTGCTGGAGTCCTCCGGAATCGCTGGCCGCCCAGCCTCCTACTTCAACCGTCGGGGTCTGCATGACTATGCCGACGCTTGGCGGATAGCCCGATCTCGTGACGGACGGATCGACGAAACGTACGTTCGAGCGGCGCTGGCCGCCGGCACGACATCGAATGGTGTCTTCGGCGGCAGGATCATGGCCGAGACGCTGCCGGAACTGATCGGTGACCTTGCCGCCGATTCTGGATCAGCGGTGACCGATGTGGAGCTGTTGAGCGCCCAGTTGGGTCGGCTCAGATTCGTTCACCTGCGACGACATGATGTCGTGGCCCAGGCCGTGTCGTGGGCGAAGGCGCTGCAAACCCACTATTGGCATCCGGGTGAGGCCGTCCAACCCGGAGGCCAACATCCTCACTATGACGAAGAACTGATTGGCCGGCTGGTCGCCGCAATCGAGAAATTCGAGGCGGACTGGGCCCTCTGGTTCGCTGCCCACAGCATCGTGCCCTATCAGGTTGTCTATGAGGAGTTGGCGGCAGACCCGCTACGCACTGCACACACAGTGCTCGACTATCTCGGCCTGCACGTTCCGCCGGGCCGGCAACTGGTGATCGGGCACCGTCGACAGGCCGATCACGTCAACGCCGACTGGGCGGCGAGATTCAGGGCTCACTGAACCAGGATCACCACTCCGCCGCCCGATGGGGCCATTGTATTCTGCACGTCTGCGCACCAGATACGGCACGCGCGCGTTATTTTCCACCTTTCTGGTGCCCAACGCGCTGCACAACGATGGGATTCTCGGCCTATGCCGGGAACAACACACGGACACCGAGCCGGCGGAGATGATCGCCGGACGGGGCCGTTCTCGCACGGAGGGTCATTCCCCGGCCCGGGCTAACCTATATGTGGTCACATCCAGTTTCTGGTCACGCGAAGGCATGATGCTGCGCGCGGATCGAACTGGTTCCATGCCACCAAGTCCGACCATTCGCTGCAGCGATTTGTTGGTTGATCGTCGGCCGTCCGGCGTCAATTGACGGGAACGCCGTCGCATACGGGTGATGAGGCATCAAGCCGGCTAACGCGTCGCCTGAGTGGCTCGATGGCATGGCCAGCCATCCGACGAGGGAGGGGCAGGCCATGGTCACCCGGTCCGCGTTTCGGTTCATCACTCCGGCACCGCAACACCTTTGCCGACGTCCGCAGGCTGACCACGTCGGTCCAGGAGTTCGACCCGGCCGCCAACCAGTCGGTGATCTGGACCAGCTACGGCTACGACGCGCTGGGCCAGTTGACGTCCGTGGTCGACGACCACGGCAACACGACGACATCCGCCTACGACAACCTGGGCCGCCGCACCGTCGTGGACAGCCCGGACAGCGGCCGCACCGAAACCGACTACGACCTGGCCAGCGACGTCGTGGCCAAGATCACGGCCACGCTGCACGCCGAGAGCAAGTCGATCCAGTACGACTGCGACTTCAACCGCATCGCCGACATCCGCTACCCGACGTTCACCGGCAACGACGTCACCTACACCTACGGCGCACCGGGCGCGCCGAACAACGGCGCCAACCGCGCATGTCCCGCTGGCACCGCGGCCGGGTCGCCCTCGTCGGCGACGCCGCGTCCTGCGCCACGCTGCTGTCCGGTCGCGGGACCTCGCTCGCACTCACCGGCGCCTGGTTCCTCGCCGAGGAACTCGACCGGGCGGGCGGCGACCACACCGTCGCCGTCCAGCGCTACGAGACCCGCCAGCGTCCCTATGTCGACTCCGCGCAAGACAGCATCGACGACACCAGCGAGCTTCTCCTGCCGAGCGCTGGGAGTCGATCAACGCGCGTACCCGGCGCATCGTGGGCACGACCACGCCAGCGGACCGGTAATGGTGACGGACAGGGCAAAGGCGGTGACGATCACCGGAGACGGCGTCGAGATCGCCTGCGTGACGTCGGGCCCTGCCTCGGGCGAGCCGGTGATCCTCATCCACCGCGGCGAGGGCGGCCTCGCCATGCTGCACAACATCCTCCTCATCGACTGACACGACAACCCAACAGCCACAACCACAACAACAGCCACGAGACCGCACTCAGACCTCGGCGTCCGCGTCGTGATCAAGCAACGCGGACACGAGCCGCCCGTCGCCCAGTGCAGCGTCACGCAACGCCGCTTCCCGACCGGTCATGGACGTGTCGCCGCGGGCGGTCCAACCGACGACACCGGCGAAGTACACGATCAGCGCCAGCACGTACTCGCCGTGGGCCTCGGCCGGGTCCCGTTCGCCGACGCCCAGCGTCCGCATCGCACGGTGATAGCCGGCCACCAGTCGGTCCTCATGCTCACGCCGATCGTCCGGTTGCAGGGATGTGACGATGGCGCGGGCGAGGTCCACCGCAGCCGGACCCCGACACACGGTCTGCCAGTCCAGCACCACCACCGCCCGGTGCTGGTCGGGAGTGAACAGCACGTTGTCCAGATGCAGATCCGCGTGCACCACGGCCTGCGGTGCGGCGCCCAGACGATCCAACACATCAGCCAAACTGTCGCCCAGCCGAGCCGCCATGCGACGCAGCCGCGCATCCAGGCGCAGGCCGTGCTGCTCAGCCAGGACCGCCCACCGCTCCCGATACCGCCTCTGTCTGCGTTCACCCGCCGCCCGGTCACCTGTCCAGTTGGGCAGGGCGGCGAGCTGATCCGGTCGTGCCCACCAGCCGGCGTGCACGGGAGCGATCGCCGCGAGCACCGCCTGGACATCCTCGGGCGGGCAGCCACCGAGTGCGTCACCACCGCGGGCGCCGGCGATGTCCTCCAGCAGCAACACCAACCGTGATCGCTCGACGTCCGTGCCACTGGCCCAGCAGCGTGGCGCCGGGGTCGGCAACCGCGGTGCGAGCACACGGTAGAACCACGCCTCCCGCACGGCTCGTTCCGCGACGATTCGGGCGGTCTCCGGTGACTCCCGCTGCGTCCGGCGGTAGGCGGAGTCCTCGCCACCGCCGAGCGGGAACTTCGCCACCACAGTCGCCGGGCCGGCCAGCCCGGGTTCGTAGTCCACGCGCAACCGCGTGGTCACACCGGTGAACCCGAAGTCCTGGCCGATCCGTTCCCAGGAAACGGAGGTGACCCGCGCGCCAGCCGGCATCAGCACCGGCCGCAGCGCAGCGGTGAGCATCGCCGGAGTGAGCTGGTCGGGTCCGGCAGGGACCGGTCCATCCCATCCGGCCGAGCCGACAAGCCCCGAGCCTGAGATCATCGCTGGTCCCCCCGGCCACATGATATGTCGCGCTGACCGCGCCGGAGTGACCGTCAGCGGCCTGCGCCACCGGCAATCGCTCATCGGCGACGCGCCACCACCCGACCTCGGATGGCCACGCCCGCTACGACACCGCGACGTCCTGCCTTGTGCCCCGCCACTGTTCGTGGTGGGCTGGCCTCTGAGCGGAGGTGACCGATGAAACCCCTTGCCGTCCACCACGTCTCGATCGCGGTGACCGACCTGGACGCCGCCCTGAACTTCTACACCAGGGTGCTGGGCATGACCCAGCGCCAGGACCGGCCCGTTACGCTCGGTGACGGTGCGTGGCTGGACGTCGGCGGCCAGCAACTGCATCTGATCGTCTCGACCACCCCGCAGGCGCTCGGCCAGCACTTCGCCGTGCTCGTCGACGACCTGGACCACACCACAGCCGAACTGCGTGCGGCCGGTGTGCCGGTGAGTGACGCGGTGCCGATCGGCGCCGCCCGGCAGGCGTTCCTGGCCGATCCGTCCGGCAACTCCATCGAACTGCACGAAGCGGCCCGGCCTGCGTGAGTGGGTCCGGTCGGATCGCGGTGGTCACCGGCGCGGGTACGGGCATCGGCAGGGCGAGCGCGCTGGCCCTGCTCGCCGATGGCTGGCGGGTCGTGCTGGCCGGACGCGACAGGGCGAAGCTGGCCGACGTCGCTGGCGACGGCGCCACCGCGCTCGCGGCCGACGTGCGCGACCCGGCGTCGGTGGCCGCGTTGTTCGGCCGGGTCGAGGCCGATTTCGGTCGGCTGGACCTGCTGTTCAACAACGCGGGGGTGTTCGGCCGGGGTGGCCCGGTGGACGAGGTGTCCGACGAGGACTGGGACGACGTCGTCGCCACGAATCTCTCCGGCGCGTTCCGGTGTGCCAGGGCGGCGTTCGCGATGATGCGCCGGCAGAGGCCGCGGGGCGGCCGGATCATCAACAACGGGTCGGTATCCGCGCACGTGCCGCGTCCGTACGCGGTCGCCTACACGGCCACGAAGCACGCCATGACCGGTCTGACCAAGGCCCTGTCGCTGGAGGGCAGGTCCGTCGGCATCACCTGCGGCCAGATCGACATCGGCAACGCCGCCACCGCGATGACCGACCCCATGCCCAGGGGCATGCCCCAGGCCGACGGGTCGATCGCGGCGGAACCGGTGATGGACGTGGCGGCGGTCGCGGCGACGGTGCTGCACATCGCGAACCTGCCCGCCGACGTCAACGTCCCGTTCGTGACGGTGATGGCCAACGGGATGCCGTTGCTCGGGCGAGGCTGACCACGTCACTGACTTGACCTTGTCGTTGCGGCAACTTCTACCGTGACACGTGGGCCGGATCCCTGGTCCAGGATCCCGGAGAACCGGAGCACGACCCACGATGAGCTGGTCGATCGCGGAAGTGGCTCGCATGGCGCACGTCACCTCACGCACCCTGCGTCACTACGACGAAATCGGACTGTTGCCGCCGGCTCGGATCGGCATGAACGGCTACCGCTACTACGAGCGGGAGCAACTACTGCGCCTCCAACACATCCTGCTGTTGCGTGAGCTCGGCGTCGCTCTCGGCACGATCGCGCAGATCCTCGACGGCCAGCACGACCAACTCGACGCACTCCACCGCCATCATCGGTGGCTGCTCGACGAACGGGACCGAGTGGACAGACTGGTGCACACCGTGGCCCGCACCATTGCCCAACTCGAAGGAGGAACCACCATGCCCGCCGAAGAACTGTTCGACGGATTCACTTTCGACAAGGAAACTCTGACCCGCCTGGAAGTCATCGCCGTCGAACGCGCGGGAGACGACGCCAGGCCGTACTTCGACGAAATCAAGCGACGCACCCAGAACTGGAGCACGCAGAACTACCAGGCCGCACAACAGGAAGCAACCGACGTGGAACGACGGTTGCTGGCACTCATGCAGGACGATGCCGCCGCTGACGACCCACGAGTCTTCGCCGTCCTCGATGACGACTTCGCCGGGCAGAGCCGGTTCTGGACCCCCAACCGCGACACCTACGCCCAACTCGGTCAAGCCTTCGTCGACACCCCCGAGCTGAGGACGCACCTGGATGCGCAGCATCCGCGCCTGGCCGAGTACGTGCGCGACGCCATGGCCGCCTACGCCCAGGCTCGACTGAGCTGACCACTGCCAGCCGACCGGGACGAGCCGACGGCCCATGACCCGGGCCCGCGTCGACCTGTACCTCGCGCCGACGACCGGGTTCCGTGGCAGAGTCGGGACATGGGCGGACTGGTGCGCCGCGAGATCCACGTCGACGGCATCGTGCAGGGGGTCGGCTTCCGGCCGTTCGTGCACGACCTGGCGACCCGGCTCGGGCTGGCCGGCAACGACGTGGCCGGGGTGTTCGTCCAGGTCGAGGGCGGTGCCGACGCGGTGGCCGAGTTTCTCGTCGCGTTGCGGCGGGACGCGCCGCCGCTGGCCGACATCGAACGGGTCACCGTCACCGAGCACGCGCCGACCGGCACCGCCGGATTCACCATCGCGGCCGGCGCGCCGGGCGGCGCCCGGCGGGTGCTGGTGTCGGCGGACAACGCCACCTGCGCCGACTGCCTGCGGGAGCTGCTCGACCAGATGAACATGAAATTCTTGATGGTCACGGTGTTCGGTGCGTTGGTGGCGGGTGCCGGCGTGCTCGGTGCCGGCGAGCCGCAGGCCACCGCGACAGTCGCCAGGCACAGCAGGCCGGCGAGCAGGCCGATCGGTCGGCGCATGGTCGTCTCTCCCAAGTGGATGGTCCGGGCGGAGCCGGGACAAGGGGGAGCCACCGACCCCACCCGGACCTGGTTCGCAGCGTACGACTCAGACCGTGAGCTGGCTGGTATTCGCCGCCATGGTGGTGGCCAGGAAGTTGTCCGGCGCGGGGTATTCGCCGAGCACGAACCGCAGGATCGTGGCATGCATCGCCTCGACGGGCGCGATGCTGGCCGCCGTCGAGATACCACCCGAACCGGTGACGTTGAACTCGGCGACAGGTAGGTCTGCGCGGCCTGGTTCTCCAACTGGAGTGCCAGTTTCGCCACGCCGCCGACCGACGTGACCCCACCGAGGGCCCGCATCACCGCCGGCTGACCGGACAGCGGCACCTCGGTGATCGGCTTCTTGCCCGCCGACGCCAGGACCGCGTTCCACGCCTTGGCACGGTCGGCGTGCTGGCTCATCGCGGTCTTGGCGAACGTGCCCACAGCGGGCGGGACCGCGCCCAACTTGCCCGCCGTCGCGGCCTGTAGTGCCGCCGTATAGGCGCCGATGGCCTGGTTCTCCAGCGCCGTGGCGAGAGTGGGGATGCGGGTGTACCGCCACAGTCCGGTGTCCAGCACCGAACCGGAACTGTCCGGTTCGGACTGGAAGCGACAGCGTCACGCCGGTCGCTCAGATATGGCGGGAACGAGTGGCGGTGGTCGGGGCCGGCGTTGCCGGGCTCACCGCCGGATACCTGCTGGCCAGACGGCACGAGGTGGTCCTGTTCGAAGCCGACGACCGGCTCGGCGGCCATGCGCACACGCACGACGTGCGCATCGCGGACGGCCGGACCATCGGCGTGGACAGCGGGTTCATCGTCCACAACGCACACACGTATCCCAATCTGCTGCGCTTGTTCGGCGATCTCGGTGCGCCGGCCCAGGACCCCGAGATGTCGATGAGCGTGCGCTGCGAGGGGTGTGGATTGGAGTACGCGGGTGCGCGTGGGCCGGCCGGGCTGCCCAGCGGGGCAATCTGTCCGGCCGGCCCACGTCCGCATGCTCGCCGAGGTGACCCGGTTCCACCCGGCACGCCCGGCGGGTGCTGGCCTACCTGGCGTACTCCGAGGCCGGTTTCCGCGGCAACTACCTGACCACGTGGCAGTTCGGCCTGGTCAAACCGCGCTGACCGGTCAGGCCGGCAGGCCGACCAGCATGATCGGGCTGCTGGTGGGCTGTGCCGAGCCACCGGCCGGTTCCACCGTCACGCCGACCTCTGTCCCGGCAGTCAGGGCGGGCATCGCCAACGGTGGGACGGCCGCGTTCGGCCCCGCGGTCAGCAGGCCGACAGAGCGCGGATTCCCGTTGCCCAGCAGCCATGCCTGGTAGACCCGCCCGTTCGGCGCGGCCGGCATGCCGGCCACCACCAGCACGGCCCGGTCGAGCGACCGCGAGCTGATCAGCAGGCCCCGCCCGCCGCTGCCGCTGGTCGCCGTGCCCACCTGGGCGTCCGGCTCGGCGAGGACCTGGGCGACCGGCGTGTAGGCGGCGCAGGCGCTGTTCAGTTCGCGCTGTGCCGCATCGAGCTGGTGTCCGGTGTGGACGGCGATCGAGCCGAACGCCACCGCGGCCGCGAGCGCCACCGCCGCGGTCGCCGCGGTCAGGCAGCGTGTGCACGTCAGAGCTCACCGGGTCACCCCCAGGCAGTCGCGCAGCCGGATCAGCCCGTCCCGCAGCCGGGTCTTGATGGTGCCCAGCGGCGTGCGCAGGAACTGGGCGACCTCGGGGTAGGTCCGGCCGCCGTAGTAGGGGCCAGCAGCACCGACTCGCGCTGCAGTTCGGTCAGCGACGACAGGCAGCGCAGGATCTGCGCCCGCTCCAGCTTCGCCGTGACGGCCTCGGTGACCTGGTCGTAGTCGCGCTGCATGGACGCGGCGCTGACCCGCTGCTCGCGGTCGGCGCGGGCCTGGGCCGACCGGACCGGTCCACCGCCCTGCGGTGCGCCAGCGTCCAGGTCATGGCGCTGCCCTTGGCCGGGTCGTAGCGGGCGGCGGTCCGCCACAGCTCCACCAGAACCTCCTGAGTGACCTCCTCCGACTGCGCCACGTCCCGCACCACCTTGCCGGACCATGCCGAACACCGGTCCGGACACCACGGCGTAGAGCCGCTCGAACGCGGCCTCACTGCCCCTGGCCACCTGTTCGAGCAGCTGTTCCGGGGTCCGGTCGTCGCTCGGCCCGGTGCCCCGGGGCGCAGGCCACGCCGAGTGGTTCATCAGGCCCTTCCATCCCGGGTCGAAGCAGGTTCGGCACCGGAAGGCTCCCGGATTGCTCACCGATCAGGATCGTCGACGATGACCATCAGCCGGTGGTCCCGATCGGATAGATCGTGCCGCCCTCGGCGACCGCCCGATCGTGCCAGGTCTGATTGGTGGCCAGGGCCGCCGGGACCGTGTCGGGCGTGTTGGTCCGCAGGACGCTGACGTGTACCGCCAGGTCGCCTGCCGGGACCTCCAGTTGGCGGGTGGTCAGTACGGCGGTGGGGATGGGGTAGGTGAGCATCAGGCCGCTGGGGCCGATGTCCGCCGGGGTGAGTTCGGCGACGAGCCGGTCGAGGAAGGCGTTCGCGGTGGCGGCCGGCAGGAACGCCGTCCACCACGGGTGCGGGTGCAACCACTCGCCGGTGGCCCGCAGGTAGGCCTCGCCGTCGGCGAGGCGGTCGGCGAAGTCCAGGTACGGCAGCGTTTCCGCGTCGTCGGACGTGTGGTGGGTGGCGGGCAGCCGCTCGGCGACGACGTCCAGGACGTACTGCCAGCCGGTCTCCCCGGGCAGCACGTCGGCCTGCAGGAAGTCGACGCGGTCCAGGAGCGCGTGCTGGCCGGCGAGCAGGGCGTCCAGGCCGGAGTAGTGCAGCTGGTGGCGGCGCACGGTGGCCGGCGCCGGGATCAGCCGGACGGTGGCCGCGGTGATGACGCCGTGCCGGCCCTGGCCGGCCAGAACGGCGTGGAACAGGTCGTCGTCCGGCGTGCAGCGGTGGTGGCCCTCCGGCGTGGCGACGTCGAGGTGGGTGACCTGGTCGGTCTGGGCGCCGTAGCGGTGTGACGTGCCGCCGATGCCACCCACCGACAAGGTCCCGCCGACGGACAGGCCCAGGTAGTCGGTCAGGACCGGCGGGGTGAGGCCGTGGCGCAGGGTCGCGGTGAGCACCGACCGCCAGTCCGCGCCCGCCTGCACGGTGATCCGGTCGCCGGCCACCGGACCGACGCCGGCCAGACCGCCCATGTCCAGCACGATCCCGTCGGTCTGCGCCTGCCCGTAGGTGCTGTGTCCGCGTCCGCGCGCGACCACCGGAACGTCCTCGGCGGCCCGCAGCAGCGTGTCGACGTCGTCCACGGAACCGGGACGCAGCACGCCGATCGGCCGCCGGCGCACGATGTGCCCGAAGTCGTCGGCCACCTCGGCCAGCGCGTGATCGGCGGTGGTGAACCGGCCGTCCCACGCCAGACCGGCCAACTCGGCGAGCAAGGACACCCGGCGCAGGTTACGCGACCAGGTCGGGCAGGAGCGCCTCGATGGCCTTGGTCAGTTGGTCGCTGTCGATGGCGCGGACCGAGGAACCGCCGCCGTTGTCGTGCGAGGTCAGCGCGATGACGATGTACTTGTTGTCGTCGCCGACCAGGCCGGTGGTGTTGAGCACCCAACCGGGTTCGCAGCACGCCCAGCCCTGTTTGACCGCCCACGGCGCCCGGTGGCCCACCGCGTAGGGGATGCCGAAGTACTGGTCGGTGTGGTCGGCGGCGATGTTCGTGGCGTGGCGCAGTGCGTTCACCACCGCGTCCCGCTCACTGGCCGGCGCGTCGTCCAGGATGTACAGGTACAGGTCCACCAGGTCGCCGGCCGTGGTCCGGGTGTCGCCCCACAGCAGGGACTTGGGCGGCGTGGTGTGGTGCAGGCCGATCTTGGCCGCCATCCTGGTCACGATCGCCTTGCCGCCGTCGGCGTCCCACAGGCTGGTGGCGGTGTTGTCGTCGCTGCGCTCCAGCATCTCGGTCACCTTGCTGGTGCTGCCGCCCTTGTCCAGGCTGTCCAGCCCGACCAGCAGCTTGACCACCGACTCGGTGTAGTAGGGCTGCTCGTCGTGGTACGAGACGACCATGTGGTGGGTGGAGCGGTCGTAGACGGCCAGCGAGAGCTCACCGTCGGACACCGACTTCACCGCCTCGGCCACCGCCGGGGTGAAGTTGATGGTGGGCGTCGGGGTCGTGGTCGGCGGTGGTGTGGTCGTCGTGGTGGTCGGTGCCGGCGGACGGGTCGTCGGCGTCAGCCGGACCGCCGGGCTGGGCGAGCCCTGCAACTGCGTGATCGGGCCGCAACCGGCCAGCACGAGACCGAGCGTGACCAGGATCCCGATCCGCCGGTTCACCACAGCACGCACTGATCATCCTCATCTCGCCGTGAAGTTCGGCGGCGAGCGTAACGGGACGTCTCACACCGCCATTCCGGGAGACGTGCCGTGTGTCCCACCGGTTCCGCCGGTGTGGCCGGTGCCACCACCCGGAGGAGTGAACGTTACATGCCGCCCGACCGGCCGCCGGCAGGGCTTCCAGGGGTGATCCGCCGAAGCTGACATCGATTCAGGTCAGCGTGGCCGGGTCCGGGACACCGAACCTACGATCCCCGAGCTGGTTTCGGTATGCGGAAACTGTGTGGAGACAGCCATGGTGGAGCGGGTGCTGGTCCCGTTCGAGGGACGCGGTTCCGGTGTCGGCGAACTGACCTGGGGCCAACTCGGGATCTGGCGGGCGATCCGCCAACAGCGCTGTTCGATGGGGGTGGGCGGCCCGCTGCCGCTGCCGCCCGGCGCGACGGTGGCCGGCGTCGCGGACGGGCTGCGGTTCGTCATGGGCCGCCACCAGTCACTGCGCACCCGCCTGGTGTTCGACGACGACGGCCACACCCGCCAGGCGGTGGCCGGCGAGGGCGAGGTGCCGCTGGAGGTCGTCGACGCGGCCGACGACGACGATCCGGCCGCCGTCGCCGCCGACCTGCGTACCCGCTACCACGACACCGAGTTCGACTACGCCAACGAGTGGCCGGTGCGGATGGCCGTGGTCCGGCACCGGGGCGCGCTCACCCATGTGGTGGCGCTGTACTGCCACCTCGCCCTGGACGGCGGCGGCGCCGACGCGCTGATCGCCGACCTGGTCAACATGGTCACCGGCGACCCGGTCACCGCCGCCCAGCCGCTGGAGCTGACCGACTGGCAGCGCGGCCCGGCCGGCCGCCGGCACACCGACCGGACCCTGCGCCACTGGGCCGGACTGCTGCGCGACATCCCGGCCCGCCGCTTCGCCCCGGCCGCCGACCGCAGGACACCGCGCTACCGGGAGGCCCGGTTCACCTCACGCGCCACCTACCTGGCCGTGCAGGCGATCGCGGCCCGCACCGCGCTGGACACGTCGGCCGTGCTGCTCGCCGCCTACGCGGTGGCGCTGGCCAGGGTCACCGGGCAGAACCCGGTCGTCACCCAACTCGCCGTGGGCAACCGGTTCCGGCCGGTGCTCGCCGACGTGGTCAGCACGGTCGTCCAGAATGGACTGTAGGTGATCGACGTCGCGGACATCACCTTCGAGGAGGCGGCCGTCCGGGCGTGGCAGAGCGCGCTGGGCGCCTACAGGAACGCCTACTACGACCCGATCCGGCACGACGAGTTGCTCGCCGACCTGGGCCGGGCCCAGGGCGAGGACATCGACATCGGCTGCATCTTCAACGACCGCAGAACCGGCGCCCGCCGCGACGTCACTGATCCGCCGCCCACCGCGCACGACATCCGCGACGCGCTGCCGCTCAGCTCGCTGCACTGGCGGCAGCAGACCGAACGGACCGGGGAACGGTTCTTCTGCCACGTCAACGACGTACCGGACACCACCGAGATCTGGGTACCCGTCGACTCACACCTGCTGTCGCCGGACGACACCGAGGCGTTCGTCCGCGAGGTCGAGACCGTGGCCGTCGCCGCCGCCCTCGATCCGCACGCGGCCACCGGAATTCAGCTCGCCCGTTGCTGAGCCGAATCCGTCCGTGGGCGTCACAATCGGGGTGACGGCCCGACCACAGGCCGCCGGGACGAACGGATGGAGGTCCCATGCACGCGAACCGCGGCGGCCGGCTCCCCAGCGGCCCCGGACACGGCTCAACACATGACTGACGTGGCCGCGCACGCGGCCGCGGGCCCGGTGGTCGGCCGGCAACCGGGGACGATGCGCGGGTGGCGGGTGGAGCGGCCCGGTCCGGTCGACACGCGTCCGCTGCGCTCCAGGACGCTGCCGATGCCCGAACCGGCGCCGGGTGAACTGCTGGTGCGGGTGGTGGCCTGCGGCGTGTGCCGGACCGACCTGCACGTGACCGAGGGCGACCTGCCCACCCATCGCGCGGGTGTCGTGCCCGGCCACGAGGTGGTCGGCGAGGTGGTCGACGGGGGTTGTAGCGGATTCCGCGCCGGTGACCTGGTGGGAGTCGCGTGGCTGCGGTACACCTGCGGCCGGTGCCGCTACTGCCTGCGGGGCAGCGAGAACCTGTGCCCCGAGTCCCGCTACACCGGGTGGGACGAGGACGGCGGGTACGCCGAGTACACCGTCGTCCCCTCCGACTACGCACACCGCCTGCCCTCCGGCTACACGCCGGACGAACTGGCGCCACTGCTGTGCGCCGGAATCATCGGCTACCGGGCACTGGTGCTGGCCGAACTGCCGGCAGGCGGCCGGTTGGGCGTCTACGGGTTCGGTGCCAGCGCGCACCTGGCCGCCCAGGTGGCGCTGGCCAAGGGCGCCACCGTGCACGTGCTGACCCGCAGCGCCCGGGCCAGGAAACTGGCGCTCGACCTGGGCGCGGCCTCGGCCGGTGGCGCCGACGATCCGCCGCCGGAACCGCTGGACGCGGCGATCCTGTTCGCACCGGTCGGCGACCTGGTGCTGCCGGCACTGGCCGCGCTGGACCGGGGTGGCACGCTGGCCATCGCGGGCATCCACCTGTCCGACATCCCGACGCTGAACTACCAGCGCCACCTGTTCCAGGAGCGGACATTGCGCAGTGTCACGGCCAACACGAGGGCCGACGCCACCGCGTTCCTCGAGTTCGCCGGCCACCACCACCTGGCCGTGACCACCACGCCCTACCCGCTGGAGCAGGCCGACCGCGCCCTGGCCGACCTGGCCGCCGGGCAGGTGTCCGGCGCCGCCGTGCTGCGCCCGTGACAGTCAGGCGGCCGGTACCGCGACGATCGCCAGGTTGACGGTGAGGTGGCGGGCGGCCATCAGCCTGGCGGCGGTCACGCCGAACGCGAACCGGTCCACCCGGCAGGTCGCGTTCACCACCAGCCGGCCGCCCTCGGTCCGCGCCGACTCGACCCGGACGTCCAGCGGCTGGGCGTGGCCGCACACCTTCAGCGATCCGCGCAGCACCCACCCGCCGTCCACCCGCTCCACGTGGTCGCACACGAACGCGATGTCCGGGTGCCGCTCGGTGTGCAGGAAGCCGGTGGACCGGACCGCCGTGTCCCGAGCCGGGTTACCGGTGTCCACGCTGGCGGCCGAGATCACCGTGTGCACGGTCGACCGGGTCACGTCCGCGGCCACGTGGACGTGCCCCTCCCGGAGGGCGAAGCCACCGCGCACCCCGCCCAGGCCGAACAGGTGCCGGGTGGTGAACGTGACGCTCGAGTGGCGCGGGTCGATGCGGTAGTCGCCGGCCCGCGGAACGGTCACCGAACCGGTCGTCATCACTGTTTCGCTCATGCCGGTCAGCGTGGCCGCCGAGTGCCACCGGCACATCGATCGCGGGTCGCCTGCCGGGTCGACTCCCGGTGCCCCCGATGTCGACTTTGGTCGCTGTGCGGACCGCTGACCGGCCCGTACGCTCGGTTTTCGTGCGGTGGATGTGGTGTGGTGGCCGGTGGAGCGTCACCGTCGTCAGCGCGGCGGCGGCCGGCGCGGTGGGCACGCTGGCCGGAGACTACTTCTCCGGCACCGCCCACAGCCTGGTGCTGCTCGAACTGGTGGTCGGGGTGGTCGCGTGCGGCCTGATGTCGATGGTCCTGACCCGGCCGGTACCGGTCACGCTGGCGGTGATCGTGCTGGCCGCGGTGGCCGGCACGGCGACGCCCGCGGTGAGCATCGGCCTGCTGGCGGTGTCCACGCGGCGGCCGTTCCGGGTAGCCGTGGGGGTCGGCGTGGCCGGGATCGCGGCGCACGCGATCCGGGGCCTGTGGTGGCCGGTGACCGGGCTGTCCTACGTGTGGTGGCTGGTGCTGGTGGCGTTCGGGCACGCGGCCCTGATCGGGTGGGGCGCGCTGGCCCAGGCGCGGGCGGCACTGATCGAGTCGCTGCGCGAACGGGCCGAGCGGGCCGAGGCCGAGCAGGGCAGGCGGGTGGCCGAGGCGCGGCTCGCGGAACGCGCGCGGATCGCCCGCGAGATGCACGACGTGCTGGCCCACCGGCTGTCCCTGCTCGCCACCTACGCGGGTGCCCTGGAGTACCGGCCGGACATGGCGCCGGAGCGGCTGTCCATGGCGGCCGGGGTGATCCGGACGACCGTCCACCAGGCACTCGATGAGCTGCGGGACGTGATCTCCGTACTCCGCGACGGCTCGGAGAGCGCCGACGGGACCGCCCCGCCGGTGCCCGCCCTGGCCGACCTCCCGGTGCTGGTCGAGGAGTCGCGGGCGGTCGGGACACCGGTCGAGGTGCGGGACGGTCTGGCCGACCCGGCGGCGTTGCCCGGCGTGACCGGCCGCACCGCCTACCGCGTGGTCCAGGAGGCGCTGACCAACGCCCGCAAGCACGCACCCGGCCAGCCGGTCCGCATCGCCCTGGACGGCGAGCCCGGCGCCCGGCTGGTGATCGACGTGCGCAACGCGCTGGGCACCGACTCGGCGATCCCCGGTTCCGGTGCCGGCCTGGTCGGGCTGACCGAGCGGGTCCGGCTGGCCGGCGGGCAACTGGACCACCGGGCCACCTCGGACGAGTTCCACCTCCGTGCCTGGCTACCGTGGCCGGCGTGACCGACACCATCCGGGTACTCGTCGTGGACGACGACGCGCTGGTGCGGGCCGGGCTGACCATGATGCTGGACGGCGCGGCCGGCCTCGCCGTGGTCGGCGAGGCCAGCGACGGCGAGCACGTGCCCGCCGCGCTGGACGCGCACACCGCCGACGTGGTGCTGATGGACATCCGGATGCCGAAGGTCAACGGCATCGTCGCGACCCGGCGGGTGCGGGCCCGGTCGCAGCCGCCCGAGGTGATCGTGCTGACCACGTTCGACACCGACGAGAACGTGCTGCGCGCCCTGCGTGCCGGTGCCAGCGGGTTCCTGCTCAAGGACTGCCCGCCCGCACAGATCGCCGACGCCATCCGCAGGGTCGCGGTGGGCGACCCGATCCTGTCGCCGACGATCACCCGGCGCCTGATGGACCGTGCCGCCACCGATGCGGGCGCGCACGAACGGGCCAGCACCGCGCTGGTCGCGCTCAACCCGCGCGAGCACGATGTGGCCGTCGCGGTGGGTCGGGGCCGGTCGAACGCGGAGATTGCCGGTGAGCTGTTCCTCGCCGTGGCCACCGTGAAGGCGCACATCACCCGCATCCTGGCCAAACTCGGCCTGGACAATCGCACCCAGATCGCGCTCATGGTGCACGACGCCGGACTCTGCTGACCCGACTACGTGGTGGGCAGGACCTTGGGGCCGGGGTCCACGTGGACGATCTTCGGCGGACTGGTCAGCCGGTACACCAGCGGGCCACCGTAAGCGACCATCGGCGTGGCCGATCCCGGTGTGGCCGATCCCGGTGTGGCCGCGCCGGAACCGCCGTGCGCCGCTGCCAGTCCGATGCCCATCCCGGCCACCGCGACGAACGCCCCGCCGGCCGCCATCGCCACACGCCAACGCCCTGCCATACGGTGATCCTATGACTGATCATCCCACTCGTGACCTACTGGCGGCCGGCAATGAGGCGCTGATGGAGGCCGCGTTCCGCACCAGCGACTACGCCGAGGCGGAAACCCTGCTGCGGCGAGCCCTGGAGCAGGTGGGTGACGACAGTGCGACCGAGGCCGACGTACTGGATCGGCTCGGTTGGCTGTCCCATTTCCAGGCGCTGGACAGGGGAGTCGACGCCACGCACGTCGAAGAGGAGCTGGATCTGTTCCGGCGTGCGCTGGCGATCCGGCGGGAGACCGGCGACCAGGGCGGTGCGGCCGGCGCATTGTTCGGGATCGCGGTGGCGCACCACGTGTTGCGCGGCGACTGGGACACGGCGATGCCGTTCCTGTGGGAGGCACTGGAACTCGCCGACCCGCACGCCGACGACCTGACCCGGTCCGAGGTCCACCGGCACGTCGGCTTCTACTACCTGGTCCGCGACGCCCAGCCGGAGCAGGCGATCGCCCAGTTGACGATCTCCCGGCAACTGCGCGACAGGCACGGTGATCCGCGCTGGATCCCGTCCGGCATCGTCGCGCTCGGTGAGGCCCACCTGGAGTTCGGCCACCGGGACGAGGCGATCACGTTGCTGCGCGACGCGGTGCGGCTGGCCAAGGAATACCACTTGCACCCGCGCCGCATCGGCTGGGCCGAGGACGCCCTGGGCCATGCGGAGTCGCCGGATGCCTGATGTCGTGCTGTGCCGGCGGTTCCCGTTCCCGGACGTCAACGAACTGGTCGCCGCCGGTTGTCCGGACGGGATCACGTTGCGCTGGCTGGCGAACGACGCCACCCCGGCAGCGGCGCGGTCGGCCCTGGCCGACGTCCACGTGCTGCTCGGCGCATGGGTGACCGGCTGGCCGTTCGCCGCGGACGACTTCGGCGCCGGACTGAAACTGGTGCAGTTGCTCAGCGCCGGCTACGAATCGGTGGACGTGCCGGCGTTGGCCGCGGCCGGCATCCCGGTGGCGAACATTGGCACCGCCAACGCCAGCACGGTCGCCGAACACGCGATGGCGCTGATCCTGGCTCTGCTGCGCCAGTTGCCGGCGCAGGTCGACCTGGTGCGCAGCGGCGGGTGGCGGCCGGCGCCACCGGCGAGGGAGCTACGCGGCAGGACGGTGGGCATCGTCGGTCTCGGCGGCATCGGTCGGGAGATCGCCCGGCGCGCGTTGGCCTTCGACACCACGGTTGTCTACACGTCCCGCCGTGTGGTGTCCGAGGTTCCTGGCGTGACACGGGTGGCGCTGGCGGAGTTGCTGGCGTCCAGCGACGTGGTGTGCCTCGCGGTGCCGGTGACGCCGGAGACGACGGGGTTGATCGCGGCGGCGGAGTTGGCGGTGATGCGGCCGTCCGCCGTGCTGGTGAACGTGAGCCGGGGCGCGGTGGTGGACGAGCGGGCGCTGGCGGCGGCGCTGGCCTCGGGTGCGATCGCCGGTGCCGGCCTGGACGTGCTCGCCGTGGAACCGCCGTCACCGGACAACCCGTTGCTGGCCATGCCGAACGTGCTGGTCACGCCGCATCAGGCCGGGTTGAGCCCGGACGCGTGGCCCAGGATCGTGTCGCTGGCCTGGGCGAACGTGGTGAGCGCCCTGTCCGGCGGTGCGATCGCTCACCGGATCGTGTGACGGCCGCCTGTCACATCCGCGCCGCCCGTTCCGTCAGGGAGGTGACGGAACGACACAGGAGGCAATGATGGAAGCACGGATGACCAACCCCGGGAAGCTGCTGCCGGACGCGGCGGCCGCCATTCAGCAACTGGTGAAGGCCGCACAGAACGACTCGGTGCCGGGGACGATCCTGGGCCTGGTGCACCTGCGGGCCAGCCAGATCAACGGGTGCAGCTTGTGCGTGGACATGGGCGTGCGCGGCGCCAAGAAGGAGGGGGAGACCGACGAGCGGCTGTGGTCGGTGGCCGCGTGGCGCGAGGCGCCGTACTTCACCGACGCCGAGCGCGCCGCGCTGGCCCTCGCCGAGGTGATGACCCGGCTGCCCGACCGGCAGCGCGAGGACGCCGTCCCGGACGAGCTGTGGGCCGAGGTCAACAAGCACTTCGACGAGAAGGCCGTCGCGACGCTGATCCTCTGGATCGCCACGACGAACCTGTTCAACCGGGTGAACACGGCGATCCGGCAGCCGGCCGGGGCGTGGTTCTGACCGGGTCCGCGGACGGCGCGGCCACTTCGGTTGCGCCGTCCGCCCGGTTTGCCTTGAGTCGCCCGCTGGACGAATGACACGCCCGGTGGTGTTGGGTTGGATGTGGTGGGTGTGCAGTGGAACTGGTCGTGGGGTGGCTTGTTGCCGGGCACGGTGGGTTGGGTGAGCCATCGTATGGACATCACGCCTGGTGATGTTGGCTGGATGTGCGTGGGAGTCGGTCGCTGGGCGAGTGACACGTCGGGCATTGCACAGGATTAGCGCATCCAATTCCGCAGGTGTGCCGAATGTGCTCGCAGAGACCGGTCCCGCGCCTCAAAGACTCACCACATCGTGGCGCCGGAATCTCGAACCTTCGACGGCCTCGTAGCGCATTGTGTACAACGCATTGCGACGCCCGCTACGTTGCGCGCGGTCACGGTGGCTTCGAAAGGGTATTCACCCGTTTGGCCGGTCCACGGCCAACGCACACCGGGGATCCTCAATACATGAACGTCCGCGCCGGGTCCGGCATCGCCCAGCGAATGTGCTCGCTTGCGTCATCGGCAACGCCTGAACCGCGCTGGACATCCGGTGGACAATTCATGGACAAATGTAGGACAAGGTCTCGGTTCCGGCTCGTGCTCGCCGATGTATTCGGGGACGATGGCGGCAGCTACTCTGACCGCCACCCAACGATCATTGCCCAACACGGAACCACGGTCAACGGTGTCAGATGATGCCAAACCGACGCAAGGACGGTATCTATATGCTTGCGGGACACACTGTCGAGGACGCCGGGAGCCAACGAGTTCGGCCGCAGGATGCCGACCTTTCCGAGTTGCACTCCTTCCTCCTGGAGATCGACCGCCTCAAACAGGTGAACCGCCAGAACCCCATCGCGACGGGACCGAGGGCCGAGACGACCGCGGAACACTCCTGGCACCTCTCCGTCGCTGTCCTCATCTTCGCGCGGTTCGCCAGCGAGACGCTCGACGTCAACGCGGCAGTCACCCTCGCGGCGGTGCACGACATACCCGAGGTTTTCGTCGGTGACACGTTCGTCTATTCGCCACAGATCAACTCCAGGCACAAGAACGAAGTCACCGCCATGCGCCAGATGGTTGCCAACCATCGTAACAGTGTCGAAGTCAAGGACATATTCGACAAATGGAAAGAATACGAAGAACTGCTGTCTCCGGAGGGTCGGTTCGTCATGGCCCTCGACGTGTTGCTTCCGGTCTTTCTCAACTACTCCAACCTGGAGTTCTCGTCGTGGCGGGCGCACCACGTTCGGGCGGACCAGGTACAGCGGCGCATCGATGGGGTCCGTGAGTACTGCCCTGAACTCGCCGACTTCGCCTCACAGGTGGTGTGTGACGCAGCGAGACTCGGGGTGCTCCGCCCCCAGAAGTCCGGCTGAGGTCGGGCGAGGCTCGGTGCTCTGCGACCCTGTGCGAGGACACGTTGGACGACAACCATCCAATCTTATGTGACGCCGCGGACATCCAATCAGAGCTGGCCTACCTTCTGCTCAATTCGACCCGGATCGACGTGCTGGGGATCGCACCACAACCGCTGATCGATGCGATTCGACGGGTCACGTCGGGTGCGACCAACGACACCGCCGCGGTTCTCGCGCCGATCACGTACTCGACTCCGAGGTCCCAGATCGTCCTGGCGCACGCGCCCGACGCCCTACACGGCAAGTTGATCCGGCGCTGGAACGCCTCGCTGATCGCCCTCCGCAACATATTGTCGGGCTCTCCGGACGGGCCATCGGCCGGACCCTATGCGTCCTTCGCGATATCGGAGTTGTTTCTCGACTGCCTCGTTCGGCTGACCAGCAACGACGGTGGCGTCCACATGGTCGGTCTCACCGTCCTGCCAGGGCCGCTCGGCCGGGAGCAGACGGTCATGTGGCAGGTCCCGACTCCGCCGTCGACACTGTTGGCCACCTTCGACGCGATGCTCCAGGATCGCAAGCCGCTGCTCATCCGGGAGATCCACTGCGCGATGCTTGACCAGAGTGCGGTTCTGGCCGTGCCGTCGGACGGGACCACGAGCTGGCCAGGCCCGCGAATAACCAGGTTCCTGCCCTACGGAATCTCGTCCCATGACGACAACTTCCTGATGCCGGTGGCGATCGTGGCCATCCGTGCCACCACGCCGCGAGGGCCGATCGCCTATCTGAAGCAACGGACGCTGCTGACCGATCACAACGATTTCGGCGTCCTGTCCCTTCTCAGTGCCCGTGTCCTGGAGGAGGACCTCGCCGTCGCACTCAACCTCGACCTCGGTGACAAGCAGAACGATGACGACGCCTTCGAGAAGACATGGATCATGGCCGGCAAGCCGAATCCGTTCACAGTCCCGTTGGATGCATTCCGCAACGCGGCACAGCGGGAGCTTTATTCGTCGTGCGGTCTGCACATCGGCCCGGATCGCCTCGCCTTCCGTGGGTTCCAGGTGCTGGACCATGAGACGGCCAACGAGCAACTGTGCTTCGCGATCTTCGACTGCTCGCTTCGCCGGTCAGGGGACCAGGACGAACTACGTGACCTGGAGTCGTGGAATCCGACCGGAATGGTGCGCGTCGACCGAGACAGACTCTATGCCACCACCCCGGAACCGCTCCCACTCAATCGTCTGCTGCGCGCTCGATCCACCTGGCTGACAGAGCATGTGTTCAATCGTCCGGTCGATGACACAGGAGGACACAGCTGATGGAGGAACCAAGTGGCCGCTCGCCAACCTTCGTGGTCTCCTTGTTGATCGAGCGATCCGACATGCCGGGCCGCTTGTTGATGGGGGTCCGGACGCCCAGACACAACCCCAGGCATCCCGGCGTGCTCAGTACGATCACCCAACGAGCGCCACTCGTCCTCGCCGACACGTTGGTCGCTCACGGCCGGTCCAACTTTCACTTCGGTGTCCAGCGAGCGGGCATGATGTTGCCGTCGCTCATGGCGGAGGCTGTCATGGCCAGGAAGCTGGGCATCGGGCAGTTTCTGGAGCAAGGCATGTTTCGTGGTCAGGTCAGCCTGGTCAGCGACGTCACCGACGTGGTCGATGATCCGCTCGGCACCCAGATCAGCGAACTCACCAGGATGATCACGTTACGGGTTCGGTTGACGACCGGTGCGGAGCTGATTCCGACGAGCAACGCCAGCTATATGCGGCTCGACTGGGTCGAGACCGGGAAGCTCTCCACCGCTCTGACCCATCACGATGCCTTGATCCTGATCCCGGACGCCGATCCGTTCCTGGTGTGCATACACGGGCTCTGCGTCCGAAGTGCGGCGGCGGCTCTCTACCCGTCGTGACGACGTTTCGGGTGCCAGGGTTGTCCACCAACTGTCCGGCAACAGGCTCTATTGCGTGCGTAACCTGGCATAGAGGTAGCCGATGTCACACACAGCCGCACACATCCGTTCGGAGAGATCTCGACGATGGCCCACACCGACGAGCCGAAGGCGAGTTTGCGTACCACGAATCCGCTATGGGTCGTCTCGCTGTTCATCAGCGTCAGTGAGGCGACGACCGGTGTGGTCACGGTCAAATCAACTACCTGGATCCAGACGATGTTCGCGATATTCTCGGTAATATTTCCCTGCGTCGTCCTGGCCGTGTTCTTCCTTGTCCTCTGGAAGAAGCCCTACGTCTGGTATGCGCCCAAGGACTTCTCCGACAACGTGGATGTGGACGTGTTCGTCAGGGCGATGCGCCAGAACGTACGTCGTGGCGTCGAAGTGGCGCAGACCGCGGCGGCCGCGTCGGCGGCCGAAGCGGTGAGCGATCTACACCTCACCGTCGACGCGGCCGAGAAGGTGGTGCAGCAGGCCAAGGACAAGGCCCAAGAGGGCGTGGCGCTATCGGTGGCATCGGTTGACCTGTCGCATTTCCTGGGTGCCGGATCGACCATGCAGTTCATCGTCAGCGACTCCAGTACCGTGTCGGAGCTCCTCGACGCGATCTACGCCTCGATCTCAGGTCACGTGCCGCCTTACACCTATGGCCTGTCATGGCTCATCAAGATCAAGGGATCTGGCCGATTGCTCGTCGACATCGGCACTAACTGGGCCCTGAACAACAGGAGCGGGAACAGCGACACACGTGCGCTGCACGAGGTCGGGATCGCGGGCGGCACGTGTATTGAGGTCGTTCGCCCGTCGGCGATGCCGTAATCGGGAGTCCATGGGGCGTCAGCGTTTCGGCCAGTGCCAGGATGGTGCGTCGAGGAGTTTCTGGCCGGCGATGTAGGTGGCTCCACCTTCCTTGACCAGTTCCACCGTGCTCACCTCCACCCCCAACTCCTCGGCCACCGCGGCCATCGCCCTGACCAACGGCACCGCGTGCGACACCACCACCAGCTGAGCCCGCGTCGCCGCCGTCGCGACCAACGACGCCAACGGCACCAACAGATCCGGATGCAGACTGGTCTCCGGCTCGTTCAACACCAACAACTCCGGCGGCCGAGGTGTCAGCAACGCCGCCACCAGCAACAGGTACCGCAAGGTCCCGTCCGACAACTCCGCCACCCCGAGCGGCCGCAGCAACCCGTGCTGCCGGAACAACAACTCCAACCACCCGTCACGCGACACCACCCTCACCCCGCAGCCGGGAAAGGCGTTGCCCACGGCCTCGTCCAACACCTCCGAGTCGCCGATCTCGACGATCGTCTGGATCGCGGCCGCCAGGTCACCGCCGTCGTGGCCCAACACCGGCGTCCGCGTCCCCACCTGCCGCCGCCGAGCAGGCGCCCCGGCATCGGTCCGAAACTGATCATAAAACCGCCACGATCGAATCCGTTCCCGCACCAGCATCAGCTCCGGCGCCGCACCCGGATCGGCCATTTCACTCAGCACGCTGTCGGTCAACCCGATCGAGTGATGGCCCTCCGACCCCTGTAGCCGCACGATCCCGGCCGCCCGGTCGACCAGCAGGGTGACCGGCCGCAGCACCGGGCCCGCCCACAGGCACTCGCGCTTGATCTCCGGATCCAGGTTGAACAACGAACCACTCGGCACCGGCAGGCCGAAGTCCACCGCGTAGCCGAACTCGTCCCCGGCGAACCCCAGCCGCAGCGCCACCGGCGTCTTCCGCACCGTGCCCTGCGCCCGCCTGCCGTCCCGCACCGGCCGCTCCGGACCGGCCCACAACGTCGAGGGCAGGCCACCCTCCCTGGCCAGCGCCGCCACCGCGCCGTTGCGCGAGGCGTCGGCCAACAGCCGCAGCGACCGGTACAGGCTGGACTTGCCGCTGCCGTTGGCCCCGGTGACCAGGGTCAACCGGCGCAGCGGCAGCGCCAGGTCGCGCAGCGACCGGTAGTTCGCCACCGCGAGCGTCGTGAGCACCCGACCTCCTCGTCCGTGCGGCATCCGACTCGGACCATGCCGCACCGGACCGACACCGTTGCCCCGGCTGGGAGCAGGTGCCACCGTGACCATCGTGCAGCCAACAATCTCCCGCAGCGTGGAGGTCGTAGCCGACCCGCGCGCCGTGTGGTCGATCGTGACCGACCTGCCGGGGATGGACCGGTTCAGCCCGGAGAACATCGGCGGCCGCTGGCTGCCGCCGGCGACCGGCCCGGCCCTGGGGGCGCGGTTCCGGGGGACCAACCGCAACGGCGCCAAGCAGTGGTGGACCAGGGTCCGGGTGGTCGCGTGCGAGCCGGGCCGCCGGTTCACGTTCGACGTGCGCACCCCGTTCGGCGTGCGCGTGTCGCGCTGGTCCTACGAGATCACGCCCACCGCGACCGGAACCCGCCTCACCGAGCACTGGTTCCGGGTGGGCAACGTGATCGTGCGCCGCTTCCTCGGTCCGCGCGTCACCGGCCGCGCCGACCGCCCCGGTTTCAACACCACGTCCATCGAACACACCCTCACCAAGGTGAAGGCACATCTCGAGTCCGCAATCGGCGAAGCCGCCTGATCGCACCGCCACATCACCCGCCGTTCGCCTATCGTCTCCAGCAAAGAGTCGAAGGAGGCATGAGCGGTGAAACTCGTGGTGGACACCGATCCCGCGGAACTCGGATTCGACGCCGACCGGCTGGCCCGCATCGACCGCAGGATGAGTCGGTACGTGGACGACGGGCTGCTGCCCGGCTGGCTGGTCATGGTCACCCGGCACGGCCGGATCGCCCACCTGTCCACCTACGGCCAGCGGGACATGGAGGCCGGCCTACCCGTCGAGCTGGACACCCGGTGGCGGATCTTCTCCATGACCAAGCCGATCACCACGGTCGCCGCGATGATGCTGTACGAGGCGGGCGAGCTCGAGCTCACCGACCCGATCAGCCGCTGGCTGCCGGAGTTCGCCGACATGCGCGTCTACCGTCGCGGCACGTCCCAGGCCCCCGCCACCGATCCCGCCGTGCCGATCCGGGTGTGGCACCTGATGACCCACACCTCCGGCCTCACCTACGGCTTTCACCACGCGCACGCGGTCGACGAGATGTACCGGGCGGCGGGCTTCGAGTGGGGTCAGCCGGCCGGCGTCGACCTGGCCCGCGGCTGCGAGATCATCGCCGGGCTGCCGCTGGTGTTCCAGCCGGGCACCGAGTGGAACTACTCGATGGCCACCGACGTGCTGGGCCGTCTGGTCGAGGTGGTGTCCGGACAGTCGCTGGACGAGTTCTTCGCCGAGCACATCCTGGGTCCGCTCGGCATGGCCGACACCGGGTTCTGGGTCGACGAGTCCGTGGCCGACCAGCTCGCCGCCCTCTATACGCCGCAGCGCGGCACCCGCAAGGCCGTCCGGCAGGACGCGCTGGGCCGCGCCGCCACCGCCCGGCCGGCGTTCCTGTCCGGTGGCGGCGGCCTGATCTCCACCGCGGGCGACTACCACCGCTTCACCCAGCTGCTGCTGCGCGGCGGTGAACTCGACGGCGTCCGCCTGCTCGGCTCCCGCACGATCGCCCACATGACCCGCAACCACCTGCCCGGTGGCGTCGACCTGGAGGAGTTCGGCCGTCCGCTCTTCGCCGAGGCCCCGTTCGACGGCGTCGGCTTCGGGCTCGGCTTCTCCGTGTTGCAGAACCCCGCCAAGGCCGAGTCACTGTCCTCGCGCGGCGAGTTCGCCTGGGGCGGCGCGGCCAGCACGGCGTTCTGGGTCGACCCGCTGGAGGACATGACCGTGCAGTTCTTCACCCAGCTCCTGCCCTCCAGCACCCACCCGCTGCGCTCCCAGCTGCGCCAGCTCGCCTACCAGGCACTGGTGGACACCCCGGCGGTGGGCCGCTGATGACGGCGCAGCGGCTGGTGCCGCTGGTCGAGCAGTTCGACTTCACCGTGGCGCGGCTGGTCGACCGCATGTCCGGGCCGGACCTGGACAGCGGCAACGGCGTCCGCATCCCGGTGGCGCCGATGGCCGACGACGAGTACCTGTGGGAACCGGTCGCCGGCTGCTGGTCGATCCGGCGGCGCACCGAGCAACCCGGACCGGGCGCCACGGTGCTGGCCGGCGCGGGGGAGTGGCGGCGCGACGGCGGTCCGCCGCCCGCCCGGCCGCCGGTCACCACGATCGCCTGGCGGCTGGCGCATCTCGCCGAGATGCTGTCCATGCGGGCCGACCACCGGACCGGCACCCACTCGTCGACACTCGACACCTACCACCACCACGGCGACGCCAAAGGCGGCATCGCCGCGTTCTCCGACGGCGCGGTGGCGTGGCGGCAGGTGCTGGTCGGGATGGCCGACGACGAGTTGGACGCCGTCGGCGTGTCCACCTACCCGTACGGCAGCGACCCGGAGGACCCGTTCGTCCAGACGGCGTGGTGGATGAACCAGGAGCTCCTGCACCACGGCGCCGAGATCGCCCTGCTGCGCGACCTGTACCGGGACGCTAGAACAGCGTCGGGTTGACCGCGGACGCCGGCCGGCGCAGCAGCGACGCCTGCTCGTAGGCGAACGCGTAGCCGATCAGGGTCGGCTCGGTGAACGCCTGCCCGAGGAACGCGATGTTGAACGGGCGCCGGGTGTTGGCCTGGTAGCCGGCGGGCAGGGTGATCGACGGGTAGCCGGCCTTGGCGCCGATGCCGGCGCTGCCGCTGTTCGCCCACAGCAGCGCGGTCAGGTCGTTCGCGGCCATCAGCGCGTCGATCCGGTCCTTGCTGTCCACCAGGTCCTGTGCCCGGTCGGCCAGGTACTTCGCGGTGTCCGCGCCGGCCGGGTCCAGGTCGATCGCCTGGGACGCGATCGCCTGCGTCTGCCCGAACTTCAGGGCGACGGCGGCGTGGGCCTCGTTGAACGCGATCACGTCGGCCAGTGTGTGGATCGGCGCCGACGCCGGCAGCCGGCCGAAGTACGTGTTGAGATCGCGCTTGAACTCGTAGGTCAGCACCGTGGAACCGCCGGGGATGCTGCTGCCCGAGTTCAGTGCCACCGGCACCAGCGCCGCACCCAGATCGGTCAGCACGCCGGTTGCCGCGTCCCACAACGCGCGATTGTCCGAGCCGGCCTGCGGCACCTGGTTGGCCACCACGCCGATCCGCGCGCCACTCAACGCGTCCAGCGTCAGGTCCTGGTTGAAGTCGTGGCCCACCAATGGATTCCCGGCTGTCGCCGGGTCGAGCGGGTCGACGCCGGCCAGGGCGGTGAGCAGGACGGCCGCGTCGGCGACGGTCTTCACGATGGGGCCGGCCGTGTCCTGGCTGGCCGAGATCGGCACGATGCCGGTCCGGCTGATCAGCCCGACCGTCGGCTTGACGCCCACGTCGGAGTTCGCGGCCGACGGGCTGAGGATCGAACCGGACGTCTCCGTGCCGACGGTCAGCGGTGCGAGCCCGGTGGCGGCGGCGACCGCCGGTCCGGAACTGGAGCCGCTGGGCGTCAGCGACGCGTCATAGGGATTGAGCACCTGGCCGCCCGCCGAGCTGTAGCCGGGCGGCATGTTCCCGGTGAGGAAGTTGGCGAACTCGGTCAGCTTCGCCTTGCCCAGGATCACCGCGCCCGCCCGCCGCAACGCGGTCACCAGCGGTGCGTCAGCGGCCGGGAACGAGTCGACCAGCGCGACCGAACCGGCCGTGGTCGTCATGCCCCGCACGTCGATGTTGTCCTTGAGCAGCACCGGAATGCCCAGCAGCGCACCGCGCGGACCCGGCCGCCGCAGCGCGGCGTCCGCCGCCTGCGCCTCGGCGACCGCGTCCGGGTTGACGGCCCGCACGGCGTTCAGCGACGGGCCACCGACGCTCAGTGCGTCGATCCGCGCGATGTAGGCGCGCACCAGGTCCTCACAGCTGATCCGCCGGGTGTCCAGCAGGCCGCGCAACTGTGCCACGGTCGCCGTCTCCAGGTCGACGAACGCCGGCAGGCCGTTGTCACTCGCGGCCGCCGCGATCGACGGCAGGGCCACCGCGGCGCCGATCGCCGTGGCCGTGCCACGTAACGCGGTCCGTCTCGAGATGCCCTTGGTCACCATGCCCCCAAAACGGATCAGTGAACCGGGTGCAGTCCGGACAGATCTCGCACCACGGTGTGGTTGCGGTCGCCGACGGTGCCCAGAGTGTAGTGCGGGTAGATGCCGAAGTACTCGCCCCGCGTGCGTTGCGACCACTGTCGGGCCAGGTCGTCACGGGTCTTGTAGAAATTGACCTGATACCCGCCGGTGAACACCTTCAGCAGCGAGTATCCGCCGGGGTACTCCTTCGTCGCCGCCACCTCCAGGAACTCCACCTGCTGGTCGACCGCACCGGCCTGGGCGTCGCCCTCGCCGGACGAGGTCCGCTTGTTCCGATGGGTGTGACCGCTGTGTGGCGGAACACGCCCCGGTGCTTGCGGTAGATCCCTTCCAGGGAACGGGCGTTGGCCGGGTTCAGGTTGAACGTCGGGCCGGCCGCCGTGGTCACCGCCGACTCGTGTGGCCGCAGGGTGCGGGTCAGGTGAACCGCAGCGGCAGCGACCGCCACGCCCGCAACGTGTTGTTGTGCTGCCGCACCGGCGCCGCGGCCAGTTCGATCGTGGTCACCCTGGCGGCCAGCGCGGTGAGCACCGCCTCGGCCTCCAACCGGGCGACGTGCTGGCCGATGCACTGGTGGATGCCCATGCCGAAGCCGACCTGGCCGGACGGGTCGCGGGCCAGGTCGAAGCGGTCCGGGTCGGTCCAGCGGCGCGGATCGCGGTTCGCCGCGCCCAGGAACATCAGGATCTTCCTGCCCTCCGGCACCACCGAACCGGAGATCTCGGTTTCCCTTGTCGTGGTGCGGAAGAACGTCTGGACCGGCGACTGCCAGCGCACCGCCTCGTCGAACGCGATCCTGGCCAGCGACGGTTCGGCCCGCAGGCGGGCCCACTGGTCCGGGTGGGTGGCGAAGGCGAACAGCACGGCGGCGATCCCGTGCACCGTCGTGTCCACGCCCGCGGACAGCAGCGAGCGCACCAGCAACGGCGCCTGCTGCTCGGTCAGCTCACCCCGGTCGGCCGCTGCCCAGATGGCCGCGCCGAAACCGTTGCCGGACAACGCTTCCCGGCCGCACTGGTCGTTCACCCAGGCCGACCACCCCGGCATGTCCGGCGCACCGGCGATCACCAGGTCGTTGCGCGGCCCGAACGCGTTGAACGCGTAGTTCCCGTACGGCAGCAGGTTCTCCCGGCCTGCCTGGCCGAGCCCGACCGCGTCCGGGAACACGGCCAGCGGAAACGCCTCGGCCAGTTCCGGCACCGCGTCCAGTTCGTCCCGCACCAGAACCTTGTCCACCAGGCGTTCGGCTTCGTCGAACCAGTGCTGCCGCAGGTCGCGCAGGGCACGCGGGCTGAGCACCTCGGCCAGCACCCGGCGCGGCGCGTCGTGGTGCGGCGGGTCGGCCTCCAGCACCAGGCTCGGCGGCCGCCACGGTGTCTCCCGGCGGAAGTCGGACAGGCCGACGCCCGCGCCGGACTGGTAGTCCTGCCAGTTCACCAGCGCGGCCCGCACCTCGGTGTAGCGGGCCATGGCGTAGACGTCGTGCCGGGTCAGGTGCACCACCGGACCGGCGTCGCGCAACTCGGCGTGGAACGGATCGGGGTTCTCCAGCACGTCGTGACCGAACGGGTCGGTGTCGTTGACGGGCAGCGTGTCGATCATGGCTGGCCTCACAGGTCGAGAACGATGCGGTCGGTGCGGGAGCCGGACACGCAGACGTACATGCGGTCGCCCGCGTCGCGTTCGTGGTCGGCGAGGATCGAGTCCCGGTGGTCGGGCAGGCCGTCCAGCACGGTCGTCTCGCAGGTGCCGCACACGCCCTGCTGGCACGACGACAGCACGCCGACCCCGGCCAGCCGCAGTGCGGTCAGCACCGACGAGCCGTCCGGCACGGTGACCGTGCGACCGGACCGGCGCAGCTCCACCTCGAACGGCCCCGGCCGTACCGGCGCGCCGAACTCCTTGGGAGTGAACCGTTCCACGTGCAGCGAGTACGGCGGCCAGTTCTGGCACAGCTGTTCGGCGGCGGCCAGCAGCGGAGCGGGGCCGCAGCAGTAGACCCGGGTGCCGGGCTGCGGCACGCCGAGCCAGCCGGGCAGGTCCAGCAGCCCGCACTCGTCCTCCGGCGCCACCACGACCTTGTCGCCGTATCGGGCTAGTTCCGGCAGGAACGCCATCGACGAGTGCCGCCGGCCGCCGTACAGGAGTCGCCAGTCGGCGTCCAGCGCGTCGGCCTGCTCGATCATCGGCAGCAGCGGCGTGATCCCGATCCCGCCCGCCACGAACAGGTAGCGGGTTGCCGGCACGAGCGGGAAGTTGTTGCGCGGTCCGCCGAGCCCGACCCGGTCGCCGGGCCGCAGCATGTCGTGCACGTACGCCGACCCGCCGCGCCCGTTCGGTTCGCGGAGCACGCCGATCCGGTAGGTGTGCGCGTCCCAGCGGTCGCCGCACAGGGAGAACTGCCTGGCCTTCTCGTTGGGGAGCACGACGTCGATGTGGGCGCCGGGCGTCCAGTCCGGCAGCCGGGCGCCGTCCGGATACGCCAGGGTCACCCCGACCACCCCGTCGGACAGGTCCTCCATCGCGGTGACCACGAGAGCGGCTCTGCTCGTCATCCGCTCAGCATCGCGGGCGGTCGGTGGCCACGCGAGAGCCCTCTCACTGAGTGAGAGGCGAACCGGAGATTCCCCGGCTGATGCCGCGGGCGGCCGTCAGCAGGACGCCCGGCACGGTGTGGCCGTCCTCGTTGTTCGGCACGATCGCGGCCAGTGCGGCCACCACCGTGCCCCTGCCGTCCCGGATCGGCACGGCCACGCCGAGCGCGTCGACGTGGATGTGGCCGGGACACCAGGCGTAGCCCTGCCGGCGGATCTCGGCCAGCGTGGTGCGCAGGGCGGCGGGCGAGGTGATCGTGTGCGGGGTGTAGCGGGCCAGCCTGCCGCGCAGCACGGTTTCCTGCAGGTCCGTTGGGCCGAACGCGAGCAACACCTGCCCGGACGAGGAGGCGTGCAACGGCAGCCGGCCGGCGATCCGGGTGTAGTTGATCACCGCGCCGGGCGCGGACAGCCGCTCCACGAAGATCACCTCGGTGCCGTCCCGCAGACCGAGTTGGACGTGCTGGCCGAGCACGGCGTGCGCGTCCGCCATGAACGGCATCGCGGTGTCCCGCAGGGTCAGCGCGGGCGACGCGCGCAGCGCCAGCTCCCACATCCGCACACCCACCCGCACCCTGCGGTCGGAGCCCCTGACCAGCAGGCCGTGTTCCACCAGTTCGGCCACCAGCCGGGACGCCGTGGCCAGGTGCAGCCCGGAGCGCCGGGCGATCTCGGAGACCTGGAGCACCGGCTCGTCCGGCGTGAACGCGTCGAAGATCCGAACGGCCCTGGTCAGCACCGACTCGCGGGACCGCGCCATTACTCGATCATGCCACGAGCGCCCGTCATGGCAGGCTGATCGGGGTACCGGGCAGCGGCACCGGTTTGCCGGCCGACATCGCGGCACACGCGGCGGCCAGCTTCGCGCTGTCCAGTTTCACGTACGACTGACCGTCCGAGCTGCGCCCGAACCCGGCCGAGGGCGCCGTGTAGAAGTGGGTGTTCGACTGCGGGGTGGACAGCGTGTCGACCAGCAGCTGGGTCATCAGGTTCGGCGTCAGACCCGAGTCGACGGTCAGGTTGCCCGCCACGATCCGCACGATCTGGGTGGCCAGCAGTGGCTTGCCCAGCACGTCCTCGGATCGGAGTTTCTCGCTGATCCCGGCCACCACCTGCTGCTGGTGATCGATCCGGTCGAAGTCGCCGCCCGGCAGCCCGTAGCGGATCCGCACGTAGAGCAGTGCCTGGTTGCCGGACAGGTGCAGTGTGCCGGCGGGGAAGTGGTTGCCGTTGCGGGGATCGGTGATGGCGTGCTCGTTGAGTACGATCACGCCGCCCAGCGCGTCGGTCAGGTCGCGGACGCCGTCGAAGTCCATCACCATCACGTGGTCGATCGGGATGCCGGTCAGTTTCTCGACGGTCTTGACCACGAGCGATGGCCCGCCGTTGAGTGACGCGTTGATCTTCGCGGTGCCCATGCCGGGAATCGGCACCCACGAGTCGCGCGGGATGGAGAGGACGTCGATCCGGCTGCGGTCGGCGGTCATGCGGATCAACATGATCGAGTCGGCCCGTTGGCCGGTGACGCCGTCCGTCTTGTCGGGACCCAGGCGCAGGTCGGAGCCGAGCAGCAGGACGGTCACCGGCTTGCCGTTCGTGTCGCCACTTGGCGCCAGCCCAGCCACTGGCTCGGTGTGCACGGACCCGGTCACCGAGTTGGTCACGTGCCAGACGAGACCGGCGGTGCCCAGCACGACCAGGGCCAGCACGCCGACGCTGACCTGCACCGCGGCGCGCCCCCAGCGCCGGCGTCTTCGAACCGTGCCGATGTCCTCACCGGACTCCAGCAGGTCGTCGACACCGACCATCTCGACCCGGTCGGAATCCGTCATGGTTGCTGAGCGTAGATCGCCGCACTGGCGGTGACCAGTGGTGATTTCGTTCCGTGATGATGGCGGGTCGTGTTCGGACGGTCACTCGGTGGTAGGTCCTGAGTGGCTGATCCGTTCCTCCTCGTGGCGGAGTGCCACCCGAACCCTGGGGTCGAGACCTCAGGCAGCAGTCCGATCCCCGGCCCGAATCCCGGAACGGCCAAACCGCATCGCCCCGTCATTGACCCGCCGCAACCGCATGGTGGCAAGATCAACCAGATAGTTCTGCCGGTGCCGCCAAGGCTGCCGAGTCCCCTGATGCGGCATGACAGCGGCAGCCCGCTGAATATACCCAGAAGTGAGATCCAACAACGGCCGACCATCATCCGCGTCGGACTCCGACACGGCAGGCACGCAGTAGTCATACCCGTGCCGAGCCATATGATTGATCAACCGACAAACATACTGAGTAGTAAGATCGGCCCGCAACGTCCACGAGTTGTTCACATAACCAACACACCAGGCCAAATTGGGAATCCCGGAGAACATCATTCCCTTGTAGACGGTAGTGTCATGAGCCTTGACCACCTCACCGTCCACGGACATCTCGATGTCCCCGAACGCCACCATCCGCAACCCGGTAGCGGTAACGATGACATCAGCAGGCAACGTGGCACCGGACACCAACTCGATACCCGACGCGGTGAACCGCGAGATCCGATCCGTCACCACATCGGCCTTGCGCTCCCGGATCACCCGGAACAGGTCCCCATCAGGCACCAGGCACATCCGCTGGTCCCACGGCTTGTACTTCGGCTTGAAATGCGGATCAACGGCAATCGCACCCTCAACGGCCTTCTCCACACCGGCCATCAACATCGTTGCCGACCGCTCCGGCAACCGCCGGAACATCTGATAGAACAACGTCGACATCACCACGTTGCGCCCGCGAATCGCCCGATGCGCCAGATGACCGGGCAGCAGCGAGCGCAACCGGTCGGCCATCGGGTCGGCCGTCGGCCGCGCCACCACGTAACTGGGCGAGCGCTGCAACATCGTCACATGGGCGGCACCCGCGTCGGCCATCGCCGGCACCAGCGTCACCGCCGTCGCGCCACTACCGATGATCACCACGCGCTTGCCGGCGTAGTCCAGATCCGCCGGCCACTGCTGCGGGTGCACCACGGGCCCGGCGAAGTCCGACTGACCAGGGAACTCGACCACATGCCCGCCGGTGTAGCTGTAGTAGCCGCTGCACAGGTACAGGAACGAGCACGTGAACGTCACCGTCGAACCGTCGTGCTCGGCGTCCACCGTCCAGCGCGCGTCCTGCGTCGACCACGACGCCCGCACCACCCGGTGACCGAACCGGATGTGCCGCTCGATCCGGTACTTCGCCGCCGTCGACCGGATGTAGTTCACGATCGCCGGGCCGTCCGCGATCGACTTCGGGTTGGTCCACGGCCGGAACGGGTAGCTGAGCGTGAACATGTCCGAGTCCGACCGCACCCCTGGGTAGCGGAACAGGTCCCACGTGCCGCCGATGGCGTGCCGTGCCTCGAGGATCGCGTATGTCTTGCCGGGCGTCCGGGTCTGCATGCGGTAACCGGCGCCGATGCCGGACAGGCCGGCACCGACGACGAGCACGTCAACGTGGGTGGCGGTCATGGCGCTCCTGTTTCCTGCTGCCGATGTCACTCTCGATGATGACTCAAGACGTCGGAACTGGCGATCTTCCATTGTCCGGCCTGCCGGACCAGTCCGAAACTGGTCCGCTCGACGTCGGTGTGGTCCGCGTAGTGATAGCTGATGGTCGCGGTCACCGCATCCGGCGGCCGGGCCGTCACGTCGGCGACCGAGACGCTGTCGACCGCCGACCAGAACGACTGGTAGCCGGACCGGCCGCCGGCGTGATTGCGCTGGTAGTCCGCCGTCATCCGGTTCCACGCCGTGTTCAGGTCGCCGGGCACCAGCTTGTAGTAGTCCTCGATCGTCGTCGCGAGCTGACCGGAGGGCGAAGCGGCGGCCGTGGCGGTGGTCGTGGGAGTGGGAGCAGGAGTGGTCGTCGTGGGCTGCTCAACGGTCGTCGACTGACCAGTCGTCGTCGCCCCCGTCCGGGCGCCCGGCCGCGTACCGCCGCGATGCGGCAGTGTGGTGAGCAGGATGGCCACCGCGATGACGATCAGCGCGATGATACCCGAGCGCATCGCCCGCGACCGCTTGTCCCCGGTCCGCCCGGACCGGGGTGATGGGCGCGGCGGGAGTACGAACTCGCCGCCCGCGATGGACAGCGCCGCCACCGTCTGGCCCATCGTCGGCCGCTCGGCCGGGTCGCGCTTGAGCATCCAGGTGAGCGCCTTGGTCAGGTCGCCGGCCTGCTTCGGCGGCGCGATGTTCTCGGTGGCGATCTTGTGCAGCAGCGCGATCGGGTTGTCCGACAGGCCGAACGGCGGCACGCCCTCGACAGCGGCGTACAGGGTGGCGCCGAGGGAGAACACGTCACTGCGGAAGTCGGCGTCCTGCCCCTGCACCACCTCGGGCGCCAGGTACGCGGGGGTGCCGGCGAGCACGCCGGTCGCGGTCACCGTGCCGTCGCCCACGGCCCGCGAGATGCCGAAGTCGGTCAGCATCGCGGTGCCGTCCTCGGTGAGCAACACGTTGCCCGGCTTGACGTCCCGGTGCACGATCCCGGCCGCGTGGGCGGCGGCCAGCGCGCCCGCCAGCGCGCGGCCGATGGTCGCCACGTCGGCGGGCGGCAGCCAGCGGCGCTCGGCCAACCGGTCGGCCAGGCTCTGCGAGGGCACGTACTGCATGACCAGGCAGGGCCTGCCGTCGTGTTCGGCCACGTCGTAGACGGTGATCGCGTTCGGGTGTTGCAGCCGCGCGGTGATCCGGCCCTCGCGCATGGTGCGGCGTCTCGCCTCGTCGGCCTGTTCCTCGGTGATCCCCGGCTGTAACAGCAGCTCCTTGACGGCGACGTCGCGGTGCAGCAGCTCGTCCGTCGCCCGCCACACCACACCCATCGACCCGCTGCCGACCTGGGCGACCACCCGATAGCGCTCAGCGATCAGATCGCCGACCCCGGTCATCCGTCCTCCACTCGACCCGCGTGCGTTCCACACAGTGTGCGCCCCACCACCGACTGCCGGGCCGGGTGACCGCGAACTGAGTTCAAGTCCACTGTGGAGCGTCGTTACCCCGCCGCGGCAGCCACTGCCTCCTCGGCCGACGTGTACAGCGGGAACATCCGGTCCAGCGCGGTCATCTGGATGGCCCGCAGCGTGGCCGGCTGGGTGGCCACGACACTGAGCCCGACACCGTCGCGCTTACCCCTGGCATGGTGGTCGACCAGCACGGACAGCCCGGCCGAACTCAGGAACGGCACCCCGGTCAGGTCCAGCACCACGTGCGTCACGCCGGTCCCGTAGACCTCGGCGACCGCCCGGTCCAGATGGGGCGCGGTGAGAATGTCGACCTCGCCGCTGACACCGAACACGGCGATGGTGCCGTTGTCGGTGCGCTCGACGCGCAGCCCGTCCGCGGCGGGCTTCGTGGTGTCTCCTGGCGCCACCGTGGGCACCTCCTCGTTGTGTCGCGACGCCGCACAGCTTAGTTTCGGGCAGTCGACGCTGGGTATTCAGCCCACGACAGGCACGTCGGCGATGCGGTTGGACGGAGGACACGGGGTGGCTCCCGGAGGACACGGGCAGAACGGTGGCCTGACCACCGGAGGCAGTGTCGAGGTCCGGGTCGGCGCGGAGCTGTCCCAGATGTTCGTGCTCCGATCACTCGCCGCGGCGCTGGCCCTGCGGCAGGACTTCGACCTGGACGAGGTCGAGGACGTCAAGCTCGCGGTGGACGAGCTGTGCTCCGCGCTGGTGCTGCGGGCCAGTGACGGCGAGCGGCTGACCTGCCGGTTCCACACGGCTCCGCACTCGGTGGGGGTGGAGGCGTCGGTCCGGTCGGACACCGGCCTGCCGATCGCGCGCGACACCTTCGGCTGGCGCGTGCTGGTCGCCCTCACCGACGAACTGGCCAGCTGGACCGCGCCGGGCGACGGGCTGCCCTCCCGGGTCTACATCAGGATGACCAAGACCAGCGGTTAGGGCGCACGCCCCTCGTCGTCATCGTCCCTGGGCGCCCGGTGGCGCCTGGCCACCGGCAGCAGGAACCAGACCGTGTAGAACAACACGGCCGCGCAGGACGCGTACACGACGGCGACCGTGGTGCCGAACACGACGTGCACCACCAGCAGCACGGCCCCGCTCATCGCCGTGGCCAGGAACGCCAGACCGACCAGCGCGAACCGGTTGCCCCACCGCAGGATGTCCTCGCGCCTGCCCTCCCGGAAGTACACCCGGTGCCACGCGGCGGGCGCCATCAGCAGCACGGCCGACACCGTTGTCAGCCCCACGGTGACGACCAAGGTGGCCCGCTCGAACTGCGACGCCTGCGCGAACCGGGCGGTGAACGCCACCGACAGCAGGAACGCGAACAGGATCTGCACGCCCGCCTGCACGACGCGCAGTTCCTGCAGCAGCTCGCCCATGTTCCTGGCCAGCCGCGCCTGCTCCGGCTCGTCCGGGCCGTTCGCCCGCCGCTTCATTCCGCCGGGGACTCCCGTTGCTGCTTCTCCCGCAGCCGTTCCCGCTGCGGCACCACGGTGTACTTCGGGTCCCGCGCGGACTCGACGCCGGCGTGGAAGATGCCGAACCGGGTGCACGCCGAACCGGCCAGTGTCGCGGCCCCGCCGAGCACCGCGGCCGCCCTGGACCGCCTGCCCAGCAGCCCGCCGACCAGCGCGCCGCCCACGGTGAGGATCTCCGCGGCCCGCAGCAGCTTCCCGGCCCTGCCGGTGTGCAGCGGCTCGGCCGCCAGCCCCATGCCGCGTTCCATCCGCTTGCTGGCCACCACGTCCAGCGCCGCACCGAGCAGCACGGCCCGGCGGGCCGGCGCGGCCTGGGCAACCGGCGTGCCGATCAGGCCCAGCCCGCCGCCTGCCGCGGCGGCCGAGCCGACGAACACGAACGGCAGCTCGCGGAAGCCCGCGTGCCAGGTCGGCACAGCGGTGTCCGCGATCAGCACACCGGTGTACGCGGCGACCGCCGGTCCGAGCACGCCCGCGCCGATCGTGGCCAGCTTGCCCACGCCCCCGCTCAGCGTGGCGAGTGTGCCCAGGCGGTCGATCCGGCTGGTCACCGCGGTGCCGGCGGCCAGTCCGGCCAGCGGCCCGTAGGTGGCCAGGATCCACGATCCGACGCTCATCGGCGATGACGGCTTGAACACGCGGAGCATGTTGACGAACCGGGACGGCCGGCCCAGGTCGTGCACCAGCGCCACGGTCGACCCGGAGATCGCCACCAGCGCGCCGATCTTCCCGGTCATCGCCAGCGCGGGCCGGTTGGTCAGCTCGGCACCGGCGGCCAGCACCGACGATGCGCCCGCCACACCGCCCAGGAACAGGTAGCCGGCGATGTCCAGCGCCGCCCAGGTGGGCTCGCGCAGCACCGGCCGGCCGTAGTAGGACCGGAACTCGGCGTCCGGGACCATCATCTCCTCGCCGCGCCTGCGGCGGCGCTGGCGAGGACGTTGTGGGGTCGGTGTCCCGGTCATCCGCGCTTCCCCAGGAACGTGACGGCGAGCCCGGCCAGCATGGTCAGGGCGGCCGCGCCCGCGTGCTTCCACATCACCGGCAGGTCCTTCGTGGTGACCTCGGGGTCCGGCGGCAGCCCGTAGACCTCGGGCTCGTCCAGCAACAGGAAGAACGCCCCGGTGCCGCCGACGCCGTCATCCTCCTCCCGCCCGTACAGCTGGGCCTCGGCGACCCCGCGCTCGTGCAGGGTGGCCAGCCGGTCGTCCGCGCGCCTGCGCAGTTCGTCCAGCTCACCGAACTGGATGGAGTCGGTGGGGCACGCCTGCGCGCACGCCGGTTCCATGCCGGAGCCGATCCGGTCATAGCACATCGTGCACTTCCAGGCGCGGCCGTCGCCCTCGCGCTGGTCGATCACCCCGTACGGGCAGGCCGGAATGCAGTAGCCGCAGCCGTTGCAGATGTCCTCCTGCACGACGACGGTGCCGAACTCGGTGCGGAACAGCGCACCCGTCGGGCACACGTCCAGGCAGGCCGAATGGGTGCAGTGCTTGCACACGTCGCTGGCCATCAGCCAGCGGAACTCGCTGCGCTCGCCATCGCCGCTCTCGCCGGGTTTGGTGAACGCCGGCATGCCCAGGTCGACGGCGTCGACGTTGCTGCCGGCGTCCGGATCGGCCGCCGGCCTGCGCTGTTCGATGAACGCCACGTGCCGCCACGTGTTCGCGGACAGGCCACCGGTGTTGTCGTAGGACATCCCGGTGAAGTCGAGGCCGTCCTCCGGGACGTGGTTCCACTCCTTGCAGGCGACCTCACAGGCCTTGCAGCCGATGCACACGCTGGTGTCGGTGAAGAACCCGAATCTGGGGGTGTCCTGGGCATAGCCACCGCTGTTGGGCGGGTCGTCCGCGGACAGCAGGTCGTGCAGGTCGAACGGCAACGACGACCTCCGATCGGATCGGCCGGCCGGGGTGGCCGGCACGTCGCTCATGGTGTCCCGATCAGACTGCCACTCGGTGGGGTGGTCTGGCACCCCGAGGCGTCCGATTGCCGGACCGGTTTCGCCGCTCGGCGAACCGGGTAGTCAACGGACATCACCGGCAGTCACGACCGGCGAGGAGGAACGCCATGGCCGCCGCCATTCATGTCGAGTTCGCATCCGATGTCGCCGACCTGACGTGTCCGGAGTGTTCGACCGACTCGGTGCGCGAGGCGGTACTGGTCAATCCGCACGGCCTGGTGTTGAGCAGAGGCCAGAGTTGCGCCCACTGCGGACACCTGCGGCACAGGGCGTCCCGGCGCCGCCGCGCGGATGTCCACAGTGGCGTGTACGCCCTCACCGAGGACGGTGTTTCGCAGCCAACCTGACGGGTACGTCTCCTGGTGTGAAGGCAGACGACACGACTCGACAGGACTTCCGCCGCGCACTGGCCCGGCAGTTGCGAATCGACTCGGTGCGCGTCAGCTCACTGGCCGGATCCGGTCACCCGACATCGTCGATGTCCTCGGCCGACCTGATGGCCGCGTTGCTGGACGGGCACCTGCGGCTGGACTACCAGCGGCCCGGCGAACCGCACAACGACCACCTGATCTTCTCCAAGGGCCACGCGTCCCCGCTGTACTACTCGATGCTGCGGGCCGTGGGCGCGATCACCGAGGACGAGTTCCGCACCTACCGCACGCTGGGCAGTCGCCTGGAGGGCCACCCGACACCGCGCATCCCGCCGACCGACGTGGCCACCGGATCACTCGGCCAGGGCCTGCCGATCGGGGTCGGCATCGCGCTGGCCGGCAGGTACCTGGACCGCCTGCCCTACCGGGTGTGGGTGCTGTGCGGTGACTCCGAACTGGCCGAGGGCTCGATCTGGGAGGCGTTCGAACACGCCGCCCACTACGACCTGGCGAACCTCACCGCGATCGTCGACGTGAACCGGCTCGGCCAGACCCGCGAGACGATGGTCGGCCGGGACCTGGACACCCACGCGGCCCGCGCCCGCGCGTTCGGCTGGCACGCGATCATCCTGGACGGCCACGACCCGGACGCCATCGAGGCCGCCATGACCGAGGCCGAGCACACCACCGACCGGCCCACGGTGCTGCTGGCCAGGACGGTGAAGGGCCACGGCGTGGCCGCCGTGGCCGACCAGGAGGGCAAGCACGGCAAGCCGCTGGACGACCCGGAGGCCGCGATCGCCGAACTCGGTGGCCGGCGGGCCGACCTGACCGTGCGGGTCGCCACACCCGACGTGACCCCCGACCCGAACCTGTTCACCGCGTCCAGCGGCTCGCTGCCCCGGTGGCGGGTCGGCGACGAGGTGGCCACCCGGCAGGCGTACGGCGAGGCGCTGGCCGCACTGGGCACGCTGCGTCCGGACCTGGTGGCCATGGACGGCGAGGTGTCCAACTCGACGCACAGCGACCTGTTCGCCAAGGCCCATCCCGACCGCTACTTCGAGATGTACATCGCCGAACAGCAGCTGGTGGCCGCCGCGGTGGGCGTGCAGGTACGCGGCTGGACACCGTTCGCGTCCACGTTCGCCGCGTTCTTCTCCCGCGCGTACGACTTCGTCCGGATGGCCGCGATCTCCCGCGCGAACCTGCGGCTGTGCGGGTCGCACGCGGGCGTGTCGATCGGCGCGGACGGCCCGTCGCAGATGGCGTTGGAGGACATGGCCGCGATGCGCGCGGTACACGGCAGCACCGTGCTGCATCCCTCCGACGCCAACCAGACCGCGCGCCTGGTCGCCGACATGGCCGACCAGCCGGGCATCTCCTACCTGCGCACGCTGCGCGGCCCGACGGTGGTGCGCACCCCGCCGGAGGAGGACGTGCGGATCGGCGGCAGCCGGGTGGTGCGGTCCTCGGCCGAGGACCAGGTCGCCGTCGTGGCCTGCGGTGTCACCGTCGACGAGGCCGTGGCCGCCGCCGACGTGCTGGGCCGCCAGGGCATCGAGGCCCGGGTGGTGGACTGCTACTCGATCAAGCCGATCGACGCCGCCGCACTGCGGGCCGCCGCCCAGGACACGCACGCGATCGTCACCGTCGAGGACCACTGGCCGGAGGGCGGTATGGGCGATGCGGTGCTGGCCGCGCTCGCCGGTTTCGACGACCCGGTCGTGGTGCGCACGCTGGCCGTCCGGGAGATGCCGACGTCCGGCACGCCGGAGGAACTACGGGCGGCCGCCGGGATCGACGCGGACGCGATCGCCAGGGCAGCGGGGGAGATCCTCGCCGAGCGCCGGCTCACGGTGGGTTGACGACGAGCCGTGGGTCGAAGCAACCGCGCGGGACGGAGGACGTCCCGCGCGGTTGAATGGCTGCTCAGTGGCCGCGGCGACGCAGCCAGAGCAGCAGCAACAGCAGTGGGGCGATGGCCATCGCGATGCGGGCCCGGGGCGGTATCCGCTGGGTCGTGCGGCTGATACCGGTCAGTGCCGTGGCGACCGGCGCCGGGGCCACGCTGGTGATCCGCCGGGACCTGGCCAGCACGGCGGGCCTGGGGTCGAGGCGATCGGCCAGGGCGGCCACCGTGTGGGCCGCGTCGTGCCGTGCGCGGTCGATCTCGGTGACCAGCTCGCCGACACTCGGATTCGGTGGCAGGTAGGACGGTTCCAGCTCCTTGCGTTCCCGCTTGCTCATCGCCGTGCCCCCTTGGTGATCGTCCGCACGTCGTCCTGGACGCTGGTGATGGCCCAGCCCGGCAGCAGCGGCATGGCCCGCTTCAGCGCGGTCCGGCCGAACAGCGCCGCCATCCCGGCGAACGCCAGCGCGACCACCCCCACGATCAGTGCTGCCAGCCAGGCCGGCAGCACGATGGCCAATGCCAGCACCGCGGCGGCGGCCAGCACGAGGATGCCGATCAGACCGGCGATGGCGGCGACCCCGACCGAGCCGACCCCCAGCCCGGCTCGCTTTCCCTTGCGCCGCAGCTCCACGACCGCCAACTGCGCTTCGGCGCGCGCGAGCCGTCGCAACTGCCCGGTCAGATCGACGAGCAGTTCGTTGACGGACTTGTCGTGGTTCGTCGTCCCGGCTTCCCACGCACCCATGTGACCTGCATACCCGCCCGGAACGGGCACAAACGCGGCTGACATCGGTGCCTGAGCGTTTCGCGGTCGTGTCCTGGGGCACTCATCTCACATGAGGGATCGGGAACGGCTGCGCGCCGCCATCGCGACAGCGCTCACCGCGGTCCGGCGCGGCGACGAGGACGATGCCGTCATGATGTTCGACAAACTCGCCGGCTCGTCGTGGCGGACGCTGCGGGACACGGTCCTGGAACTGGCCGAGGCGAACTTCGAGATGCTGCTGGAGATGACCGGCGCCCATAAGGAGGACGACGTCGTCATCGCGCTGGCCGACGAGGACGGCGACGTGCAGTCGGTCGACGACCTGGAACCCGCCCAGCGCACCGCGACCCGGGTGCTGCTGGCGGTGGCCGCCGGCCGGCCCGACGATGCCAACACCCAGTTGGAGATCGCCGCGTCGGCGCCCGACCCGGACGTGCCGGGCGAGGTGCTCGCCCACACCGTGAGCTGGACGCTGGAGATGGTGGACACCTGCGACACGGCGGGCCGCCCGGTGCCCCGGTGGCTGCGGCCGGTGTTGGCGGCCGGCCACTGACCAGCGGTTACGCGGATTCCAGGGCCCGCAGCACGTCCTGCAGGTCGCGATAGGGCCGGTTGCGCGGCGGCAGGCCGCGCAGACGGCGGCTGGTGTGCACGTCGGCGCCGTAGAAGTCGGCGGCGGCGACGATCTCCCACCGTTCGGCGGGGAAGGTCAGCGCGTCCAGGACGAAGCGCAACGACTGCTTCTCGACCTCGCTCAGGCGGGTCGCGGGGGGTCCGCTCATGGGTCCTGGCTCCGTGTCGTGCCGCTCGGGGCCGAGCGGGGTCGCACATGTGATACCCGTCACTATGCGCCTCGAAACATGGTTCTGGGAGAAGTTGAGCGCCATGCGGTCCCATTGGTACTGCCGACGGCGCCACCCCGGCGGGCGGTCGGGGTGGCGCCTCCTGAGCACCGTCGGCTCAGGAAATCGTCTCGCACGCCTGGCCGGCGGCCTCGAACGCGCCTGTGCTGGAGTTGCGGATCTCGACGGAGGCGCACACCTTGCCGGCGCCGTGTCCGTTGCAGGAAAGGCCCTTGAGGGGCAGGGTTTCAATGGGGCTGGATCGGAGGGGGCAGCCTGGCCCGGAAATGGACAAGATGTATGGCGAGGCGGTACCGGGGGCACTTGATGTCGCGGTATAACCCGACGCCGAGCCCGTGACGCCGATGCACGAATGTTGGTTGCAGCCGGACGCGTTCAGTGGCATGACCGTCGCACCTGCGACGCTGGACATGCCGGCCACCGCGAGCAAGGCTACGAACAATCCGGCCAACATGGTCAGGAAACGCAATCTTGAATTACCTCTCACGGAATCTCCACTCCCTGCTGGCAGGGGTCGACTCATCGATTGTCGGGCACGACAAGGACAATGAATGAATCCCTGCTTCCAGAACTGATCATTCGATCATGCCGACCGTATCAGGCATCTCGTCTGCCGCAAAGGAGTTTATCCTAGGAAGTGACCCTAAGGTAAAAGTTACCCTATATAATCGATTATGTCCTGAGGGCGGCCGTCGGTGGGCGGTGTGGCGTACGAGACATCCGGAACGGGAAGTGTGGCCGCGAGGTCGGGGTTGACGCCTGTGGATTCCGAAGATCGGAAACCGGGGAGCCGCCCAGGGCCCGTGCGACCCTGCCCGACTCGCTCACGGTGAGCGATACCACCGCGTGACGGTGGTGCGGAGGTGTTTTCGATGTCGCTGAGTACTCGCTTCGGCGTTGATGTTCTCGGTGTTGTCGCTGGCGGTTTTCTCGCCGTGGCGGCCGTGGCCTTCTCGGCCACGGCGGCCGGTTGGGTCGGATTCGGTGTCTTCACCGGGCTGGCCCTGCTCGCCGCACTGGCAGCGGTGCTGACCAAGCGGACCGGTGCCAGGTTCGGTCACGGCGTACTCGCGGTGGTCAGCGTCTGGGCGCTGATCGCGGCACTGGTGTTCACCGGATCGGCGTTGACCACAGTGGTCTTCATCGACGCGCTGGCCGTGGCTCTGGTCAGCCTGGTGGACCTCACGGCTCACGAGTTGAGCACCGAGCGGGTCGTGCACCAGCTGGAGGTGCACCACACGCCGGTGGTCTCGTCGGCCGCCTGAGGGAAACGAACACGAGGCGGGCACGTCCTGGACGTGCCCGCCTCGCCGTGTGTTCAGGCCCGGTACTCGGCCGGCAGGCACACGTCGGGCAGCGCGAACCACCGCAACCGCTCGAACGCGGGCGAGATCCGCGCGCCGCCGATCCCGTCCGGCGGGCACGGCGCCAGCGCGCCGGTCAGCTCGCGGGCCGCGGCCAGGTGGCCGGCCAGTGCCGACTCGGGCGCCTGCTCGTGCCGTTTCGGGAACGTCATCCGGCCCTCGGCGTCGTAGCCGACCTGGTCCAGCCGCAACGGCGGATCCACCACGCCGTCCCGGTGCCGCCACAACCCGGTCCTCGGGTCGAACCGGTAGTGCGGCAGCAGTGCCCAGCCGTGCGTCGCGATGTGGTCGACGGCGTCGATGATGTAGTCGACCACCGCGTCGGACAGCGAGTAGTTGAAGCTCACCCGCACCCAGCCCGGTTTGATGCCCTCCCAGCCGGCCAGGATTTCCCGCTCGAACCGCTGCGACCGGGCCGTGTCGATGCCCAGCAGCCGGTGCCCGTACGGCCCGGCGCACGAACACCCACCCCGGCTCTGGATGCCGAACAGGTCGTTGAGCAGCGCGACCACGAAGTTGTGGTGCAGGTAGCGCTCGCCGTCGCGGACCACGAACGACACGATGGACAGGCGCTCCGCGTCCAGGTCGCCCAGGATGCTGATCGTCGGCCGCACCCGCCACGCGTCCACCGCCCGGCGTAGGAACGCCTTCTCCCTGGCCTGGATGACCTCGGTGCCGACCGCCGACTTCAGCCCGAACACCAACCCGGCCCGGATCGACTCCACGATGGCGGGCGTGCCGCCCTCCTCGCGGTGCGCCGGATCGCTGATGTAGTGGTGTTCTGCCGTGTTCACGTAGTCGACCGTGCCGCCGCCGGGCACCGTCGGCACCCGGTTGGCCAGCAGTTCCTTCCGCACCACCAGCACCCCGGGCGTGCCGGGACCGCCGACGAACTTGTGCGGCGAGATGAACACGGCGTCCTTGTAGGCACCCGGATGCACCGCGCAGCCGTCGTCCATGGTGATGTCGGCGTGCGGTGCGGCGGCGGCGAAGTCCCAGCAGGACAGCGCGCCCTTGCTGTGCAGCAGATCGGCGATGGTGTGCGTGTCGGTGACGATCCCGGTGACGTTGGACGCGGCCGAGAACGAGCCGATCTTCAGCGGCCGGTCGGCGTAGGCGTCCAGCGCCTCGGCCAGCGCCTCCACCGACAGGTGGCCGTCCGTGCCCTCCGGGATGGTGACGACCTCGGCGATCGACTCGCGCCACAGCAGTTCGTTCGAGTGGTGCTCGAACGGCCCGATGAACACCACCGGCCGCTGGTCGGGCGGGATCGCGTCGGTGAGCCGGTAGCGGTCGTCCAGTTCGGCCGGCACCCGCAGGCCCAGGATGCCGACCAGCTTGTCGATCGCGCCGGTCGACCCGGAGCCGCAGAAGATCACCACGGTGTCGTCGTCACCGCCGACGGCGTCCCGGATCAGCCTGCGGGCGTCCTCGCGCAGCACGGTGGTCTGCAACCCGGTGCCCGAGGACTCACTGTGGGTGTTGGCATACCGGGGGAGTACCTCTGATCGGATGAAATCCTCGATGAACGACACCGCACGGCCGGAGGCGGTGTAGTCGGCGTAGGTGACTCGTCGCGGACCGTAGGGCCCCCACATCACCTGGTCGTCACCGATGATGGCGTCGCGAACCCGGCTGACCAGCGGACTGTCCTTCACCTGCCCATTGTGACCGCTGCCGCCAGTCCTGCCACCCGCTCAGACCTCGTCATCCACAATGGACGCCCGCAAACGGGTGATACTCGCGGCCAGCAACCGCGACACGTGCATCTGCGACACGCCGATCCGGTCGGCGATCTGGGTCTGCGTCAGGTTCCCGAAGAACCGCATGCGCACGATCGACGCCTCCCGCTCCGGCAACTGGGCCAGCGCGGGGTCCAGCGTCTCCCGGTCCTCCACGGCGGTCAGGTCACGGTCGGTGACACCGATCCTGGCATCGGTCGACGAGCCGGTGCCGTCGTCGCCGGCACTGTCGTCCAGTGACTCGCCCCGGTAGGCGTAACCGACCTGCAACGCCTCGTGCACCTCGTTGACCGGGATGTCCAGCTCATCGGCCAGTTCACTGGGTCGCGGCGAGCGGCCCAGGCGCTGGCCCAGCGAGGCGGATGCCGCGATGACCGACGCGTGCAGTTCCTTCAGCCGCCGAGGCACCCGGATCGCCCAGGTCGCGTCGCGGAAGTAGCGGCGCACCTCGCCGGTGATGGTGGGCACGGCGAACGACAGGAAGTCGGTGCCCCGGTCCGGGTCGAACCGGTCCACGGCGTTGATCAGGCCCACCGTCGCCACCTGGGTCAGGTCCTCGGTCGGCTGGCCTCGATTGCGGAACCGGCGGGCGATGTGTTCGGCCACCGGCAGATGCTCGGTGACCAGGCGGTCACGGATCGTCCTGCGCTGCGTCTCCGACGCGGTGGTGTCGACCAGCTGGCGGAACAGCGGCGCCAGCTCCTGGTACTCGTGGGCGCGTTGTGTCACGGCCATCCAATCACCCGCCGTGCCAGGCCGATCGGCTGTGCAGGTGGGGTTTTGTCGGCTGTGGGCGTGCCTCCCAAGGCGCACGTCCCCAAACGGCTCTGCGCTCAACCGCCCAACCCACGTTACTCCGGTGGCACCAGCGGGCAACCGCGCGTCAAGCGTCGTCCAGTGTGGACGATTACGCGGCGTTCACTGAGGACGGGCGCAGTCGGCCGATGGTGACGGCCCTGGTCACACCCCGCGACGGTTCTACGATCAACGCATGCGCTTCGCCTTCAAGACTTCACCCCAACACGTGACGTGGTCGGACATGCTCGCGGTCTGGCGGGAGGCCGACCAGATCGAGCTCTACGAGTCCGGCTGGACCTTCGACCACTTCTATCCGATCCGCGGCGACTCCAACGGCCCGTGCCTGGAAGGGTGGGTCACGCTGACCGCGCTCGCCCAGGCCACCCGACGCGTCCGGCTGGGCAACCTGGTGTCCGGCATCCACTACCGGCATCCCGCGCTGCTGGCCAACATGGCGGCCACGCTGGACATCATCTCCGGCGGCCGCCTGGAGATCGGCATCGGCGCCGGCTGGAACGAACAGGAGTCCGGCGCCTACGGCATGGAACTGGGCACGCCCGCCGAACGCAGCGACCGGTTCGAGGAGGCGTGCGAGGTGCTGGTGGGCCTGCTCACCCAGGAGTCCACCACGTTCGACGGCAAGTACTACCAGCTCAAGGACGCCCGCTGCGAGCCGAAGCCGGTGCAGGCGCCGCACCCGCCGATCTGCATCGGCGGCGGCGGTGAGAAGCGCACCCTGCGCACCACGGCGAAGTACGCCCAGCACTGGAACTTCGCGGGCGGCACACCGGACGAGTTCGCCCACAAGCGCGACGTCCTGCACGCCCACTGCGCCGACATCGGCCGCGACCCGGCGGAGATCACCCTGTCCAGCCACGTCCGCCTGGACGGCGACGGCCCCAGCAAGGCAGCCGACACGGCCGCCGCGCTCGGCGAAAAGGGTCTCGACCTGGCGATCATCATCCTGCCGGTACCCCTGGACCCCGCCGTCCTCACGCCGGTCGCCGAAGCACTGGCCCCACTGGCCTGACCGGTCACGTCGAGGCGTCGTGAGCCTCGTGCTCACGACGCCGTCAGGCGGTGACGCCGACGAAGTCCGCCATCTCCCGCAGGTCGTGTCGGATGGACCGGCGTTCCCGCCGGAGCATGCCCAGCGACATGGAGTGCACCCGACGGGTGAAGATCAGTTGTTCGGGGGCCGACGCGCGCGCCGTGGTGAGCGTGTCGAGGGCTTCCCGGTCGTGGCGTCGCAGGTAGTGCGCCCAGGCCAGGGCGATCAGGTGAGATGTCCGGCGTTCGGCCAACTCCGGTGGCAGCCGGTCGTCCGCCACGTGCTCGGCCTGGTCGATCGCCCGTGCCGGATCACCCAGTTCGAGAGCCAGCCACACCCGGTGAATGGCGATGTTCGTCGGACCGAACGCGAACCAGTAGTCGTTGCGGTCACCGACGGCGTCCGCGGAGCGGGCTGCCTCGTCGAAGTAGTCCCACGTGGCCCGATGATCACCGAGAGTGGCCGCGCCGACCGCGCCTTTGAGCATCAGAGAGCCGTACACCGAATGGGCTTCCGGGCGGTTCAGGTGCGGACGCAACGCGTCGGCGGCGGTGATCGGGGCGTCGGTGGACTCGGTGAGCCGGCCGGCATGCCGGAGCACGACGGCCATCCGCCACGCGCCACCGCCGATCAGCAGTGGATCGCCGGTCTGTTCGGCGGCGAACGTCGAACGTTCTGCCGCCACCCACGGCAGATGAGGCTCGCCGAGCCGGTCCAGCATCCCGGAGGTGACCCGGTACACGAGCGCCTGCAAGTCGTAGGCTTCTCGGCGCTCGGAATCGGTGTTCGCGTTGTGTACCAGGCTGCGTCGGCGATCATGTCCGGCACGAACGGAGCCATTTCCGACCAGCGTTCGGTCTGTGAACACAGGAAAGCGTGTCGCATTCGGCGCCGAAGGTCGTCGGACCGCGCCATTGGTCGGTCCGGTACCCCGATGAACCCGGCCATGCCGTCGTAGCGCAGCATCGCGGCCTCGCTGTCCGGCACGACATCGGGCGCCGAACCCAGCGACGTTCCTCGGCGCGGATTCGACCGGAACGGTCCTGGCAGCAACGTCAAGGGACTGACCTTGAGCGCGTTCGCCACGGCGACGATGGTGGACAACTTGTCCACGTCGCGCTTACCGTTCTCGATCTGGCGCAGCCATTCCGTCGACCGGCCACCGACGAGACCGCACAGCACTTCCTGGGTCATTCCGCGCCGCTTGCGGTAGTAGGCAATGCGCTCACCGACAGTCGCCTCGTCGTCCAAACGCATGCGCCAAGTATACGCGGAATCGGGCCCCAACACTGCGTTGGGGTAGTCCTGACCAGCGCATTTACCGTAGTGACATGAGTGAAGTGGCGAAGGTCCGCAGGCGCTGCGTCTGGTGGCTGTGCGGACAGTGTCACGGCGGCGATGACTGCGGATGCGTCCGGCCAGGACGGCCGGACGTGTCCGACGAAGAAATCGGAACGGACGGTGGATGTGTTCGAGCGACCGGTGGACGATCCCACGATCACCGCGATGTTGGCCTCGATCGGCCGCCAGGCGCGGGACGCGAGAGTCGAGCGGGGCTGGTACCTGAGCGACCTCGCGATGCGCCTTGAGCTGTCGCCGTCCGTGGTGTGCCGGCTGGAACTGGCTCGCCGGGAGGCCAGCGTGCACCAGCTCATCACGGTGTTCGCGGCGTTCGGCCTGCGCCTCGGCGATGCGCTCCGGGTGGCCGAGGACGAGGCGTTCCCGCTCGGCTCGGCTCCGTGGTCCGGCCGGTGACGGCCCGGCGGCGGCGGCGCATTTCGGGCGTGTGTCGGCACCGGGTCGTGGCATGATCGCTGGCGTGTCGCTGACCACGCGGGTTCCCGGCCTTGTCCTGACCGAGCACGAGTTCGCGGTGCCGCTGGATCACGCGCGACCGGCCGGCGAGCGCATCACGGTGTTCGCCCGCGAGGTCGCCGATCCGGACGGCACCGACCGGCCGTACCTGGTGTTCCTCACCGGCGGTCCGGGTTTCGAGGCGCCCCGGCCGACCGGTGATCCGCTCGGGCCCGGCTGGTTGCGCCGCGCGCTGACCGACTTCCGGGTGCTGATGCTCGACCAGCGCGGCACCGGGCGGTCCACGCCGGTCGAAGCACTGCCGGGGATGTCGCCGCAACAGCAGGCCGACTACCTGAAGCACTTTCGCGCGGACTCGATCGTGCGCGACGCCGAGTGGATCCGCCGCGAGTTGGGTGTGGACCGGTGGTCGGTGCTGGGCCAGTCGTTCGGCGGGTTCTGCGTGGCGACCTACCTGTCCATCGCGCCCGATGGCCTGCGCGAGGCGCTGTTCACCGGGGGAGTGCCGCCGGTGGGCGTGCACATCGACGACGTCTACCGCGCTACCTACCCGACGATGCTGGAGCGCAACCGCCGCTACTACCTCCGCTACCCCGGCGACCGGGACCGCGTGGCGCGGATCACCGAACTGGCCGGCGACGGCCGGATCACGCTGCCGGGCGGTGACCGCCTGACGTCGCGCCGGTTCCGTCAGATCGGCAACGTGCTGGGCATGAGCGACGGCGCGGAACGGCTGCACCACCTGCTGGAACGCGACCCGCTGTCCTACGCCTTCGCCCACGACGCCGAGGCGGCGATGCCGTTCCCGACCCGCAACCCGATCTACTTCGTGCTGCAGGAGGCGTGCTACGCCGACGGCATCGTGACCAACTGGTCGGCGGAGCGCATCCGGCCGGACGACTACGCCGCCGACCCGACGCTGCTCACCGGTGAGCACGCCTTCCCGTGGATGCTGGAGGACTGCGGCGGTTTCGCACCGCTGCGCGAGGCCACCGAACTGCTCGCCGCGCACGAGTGGCCCCGCCTGTACGACGACACCGCGCTCCGGGAGTGCGAGGTTCCCTGCGCCGCCGCGATGTACGCCGAGGACGCCTATGTGGACTGTGCCCTCGGCCTGGTCACGGCCAGGATGATCCCGACCATGCGCTACTGGGTGACCAACGAGTACGAGCACAACGGGCTGCGGGCCAGCGGCGGCCGGGTGCTCGACCGCATCCTGGGCCTGGCCCGAGGGAGGGCGTGAACGCCGTGAGGGACTCACCGGACTGGGAGCGGCGGGCCGACGTGTTCGCGGCCGAGGCGATCGCGCAGGGCGAGCCGACGGCCTGGTTCGAGCGCCTGTACTCGGCGGGCCGGCAGGGCGACGTGTCGATGCCGTGGGACTTCACGGACGCGAACACGTTGATCGTCGAGTGGGCCGCACAGCGGCAGCTGCGCGGCGATGGCAGGCGTGCGGTCGTCGTGGGGTGTGGTCTGGGCCGGGACTCGGAGTTCCTCGGCCGGCTCGGCTTCGCCACGACGGGGTTCGACATCGCCGAGTCGGCGGTCGAGGTCGTCCGGTCCCGCTACCCCGATTCGCCGGTCCATTACCAGGTCGCGGACGTGCTGAACCCGCCGGACCGGTGGGAGCGGTCGTTCGACCTGGTGGTGGAGAGCTACACCACTCAGGCGCTGCCGGTCACGCTGCGCGGGCAGGTCACCCGTGCCGTACAGGACCTGGTGGCGCCGGGCGGCACGCTCCTGCTGATCGCGGTCGTCCAGCCGGACGACGCACCGCCGCCGCAGGGTCCGCCGTGGCCGCTGACCAGGGCGGAGGTCGACGCGTTCGCCACGGACGGTCTGACCGCCGTCGAGATCGTCCAGATCGACGGTGCGTCACTCCGCTGGCGGGCCGAATTCCGGCGCGCATGACCGGTCTCGGCGACGCCGTCGCCGGCTGGTCCCCGGCTCCGGACACGGTGACCGACCGGATCAGCCGGTGGTCGGTGTCGGCGTTGACCGCGCTGTTGGACCAGCCGGAGTGTGCCGGGCTGCCGCCGTTGTGGCACTGGCTCGGATTTCTCGAGCACCCGAGTCGGTCCGAACTGGGGCCGGACGGCCATCCGGCCGATGGCCGGTTCCTGCCGCCGATTCCGCAGCGCCGCAGGATGATCGCCGGCGGCCGGCTGCGTCTCCACGCACCGCTGCCGATCGGCGAGCCGGTCACTCGAACGTCCACACTGGACTCAGTGACGGTAAAACGGGGTCGCAGCGGGGAAATGGCGTTCGTCACGGTGCGCCACGAGTTCCGGGTGGGCGCGACGGTCGCGGCCGTGGAGGAGCAGGACGTGGTCTACCGGTCGCAGGCGCCGGGCCAGACCAGGGCGCTGCGCCGGCCGACCGGTGAACCGCCCGATGGCGACTGGCGGTTCTCGGTCGTCCCGGACGAGATGACCCTGTTCCGGTTCAGCGCGCTGACCTACAACACGCACCGCATCCACTACGACCAGGCGTACGTCACCCAGGTCGAGGGCTATCCCGGTCTGGTGGTGCACGGGCCGCTGCTGGCGTTGCTGTTGCTGGAGATCCCGCGTCGATTCCGGCCGGACCGTGCGGTCACGTCCTTCGACTACCGGCTGCTCGCGCCCACGTTCGCGGGTGAGACGGTCGAGGTGACCGGCACGGCCGATGGCGACGAGGTGTCACTGACGGCGGCGGTGCCCGGCCTGGGCCCGTCCATCACCGGAACGGCGGTGCTGGCATGACGACCGCGTGCATGACCTGTGACCTGACCAGCGGCGCCCGCCCGCTGCCCGGCGGTCGCCTGGGCGAGACGGAACACTGGCTGGTGGAGCACACGGTCGGCCCGCTCGGCGCCGGGACGCTCATCGTCAAGCCGTTCCGGCACGTGGTGCACGTGGCCGACCTGGACGAGCGGGAGACCGCCGAGCTGGGTCCGCTGCTGCGCCGGGTGTCGGCTGCGGTCACCGAGGTGATGACGCCCGAGCAGGTCTACGTCTGCCTGTGGTCGCATGCCAAGGGGCGGCCCGGCCATGTCCATTTCGTGGTGCAGCCGGTGACCCGGTCGGACATGGACCGGTTCGGCACCCGAGGGCCGGACCTGCAAGCAGCGATGTTCCGCCTGGGCGAGCAGCCGGACCCGGTCGACGTCGAGGTGGTCTGCGACCGGGTGCGCGCGGTCCTGGCCGCCCAGAACTCGTAGCCGGTCTGTCCGAACGGGTCACCCTCGGCGGGGCCGTACGCCTTCCACGGCGACGTCGATGCCGGCGTCCCACCGGCCGTCGCCGACCAGGACGAGCACGTGCTGGTGGTCGTCAGGTTGAGGTACTTCTGCTCACCCTCGCCGGTGTGGAGATAGACCCGGCCCTCGTGCCACACCGCTGTGACGGCGGTCGAGCTTCGTGGCGCGTGTCATGGCAGCTCCCGAACTGATTGCGCTCTGCAAGCGGTGCGCGGAGGAACCTGGCGTGGCCGATGGTGGTCCGCAATCAGTTGGGAGCGCTCGGCGACCTGGTCGGGCGGCCGGCCGGGCCGACCACGTCGGCCAGCGCCTCCATGGCGGGGACCGCGGCCAGCAGGGTGTCCTGGGTGTCCTGGGGGAGGCGTTGGATCCAGTCGGCGAGAACGCCGGAGCGCAGGGTGCGGATGCGGCCGTGCAGTTCGTCACCGGCGGGCGTGATGCGCACCCGGACCGCCCGCAGGTCGTTGGGATCGGGCAGGCGCTGGATCAGGCCCAGTTCGTCCAGTTTGCGCACGATGCGCGACAGCATCGTGGGGTTGACGCCCTCCAGCTCGGTCAGTTCGGCCAGCCCGAGCGGGCCGCGCCAGCGGATCAGACCGAGCACCGAGTACTGGGTCGGCGTCAGGCCCTCGCCGGTGGCGGAGGCGTTGAGCTGCCGGGCGAGCCTGCTGATCACACCCCGCAGGCGCGCCACGAGTTCGACGTCCATCACACCTCCGGCGAGTTGCTTGCTTGCTGGCAAGCATCTAGTATTACAGAACGTGGACGAAGCCCAGAACGCGGCCAGTGCGCTGCGAGTCAGGCCGGGCGCGCCGAGGGAGAACCCCGCGAGTGCGCCGGCCGAACCGTTGGCCCGCCGCAAGCTGATCTTCGCCATCGTGTCGCTTGGCCTGTTCATGAGCTCCGTCGACCAGACCATTGTGGCGACCGCGCTGCCGGCCATCGAGGGCGAGTTGCACGCCGCCATCAACTGGAGCGGCTGGACGATCACGATCTACGCACTCGGCCAGGTCCTGGCCATGCCGTTCGCCGGCAAGATCAGCGACATGTACGGCCGCAAGAACGTGTACCTGATCTCGGCGGCCGTGTTCACCGTCGCGTCGCTGGCCTGCGGCCTGGCCACCAACATCTACGTGCTGGTGGCGTTGCGCGCGGTGCAGGCGATCGGCGGCGGCGCGTTCATGCCGTCGGCCACCGGCATCGTGTCCGACCACTTCGGCCGCGACCGCGACCGCGCGCTGGGCATGTTCACCAGCATCTTCCCGATCGGCGGCATCGTCGGCCCGATCATCGGCGGCGTGTTCGTCGCGACCTGGTCGTGGCGCGGCATCTTCCTGGTGAACGTGCCGATCGGCATCGTGCTGATCCTGCTGGCCGCGAAGTTCGTGCCGGGCAACTCGCGCCGGGTGCGCAGCCGGATCGACCTGCGCGGTATCGCGCTGCTCGGCGGGCTGATCCTGGCCGCCATGTTCGGCATCACCTACCTGGGCAGCGGTCAGATCCCGCTGTACAGCCCGGTGTTCATCGGCTGCGAGCTCGTCGCGCTGCTGCTGATGGTGTTGTTCGTCCGGCACTCGAAGTACGACGACGCACCGTTCGTGCCCTACCGGCTGTTGCGCGGCAAGGGTTTCGGCGTGATGAACCTGATCAACGTGATGTCCGGCGCGGGCGCGATCGGCTTCGCGGCACTCGTCCCGCTCTACGCGGAGGACCGGTTCCACATCGCGCCGCTGGGTGCGGGCACCCTGCTCACCGCCCGCGCGGTCGGCATGATCAGTATCGCCGGACTGGCTGTGTTGACGTTGCGCCGCACCGGATACCGGCTGCCGATGATCCTCGGGTTCGTCATCGTCGTGGCAGGGCTGCTGATGATGTTCATCACCCCGCAGGTGTCGCCGTACCTGTGGCTGGCCATCGCCGCCGGCATCACCGGCTGCGGCATGGGCCTGTCCATTCCGGCGTCCAACAACGCCAGTCTGCAACTCGCGCCCGACCAGGTGGCGGCGATCGCCGGACTACGCGGCATGTTCCGGCAGTCCGGGTCGATCGCGGCGGTGTCCGTCACCACGGCCGTCATCGCGCGGTCAGCGGATCCGGGCACCGCCCAGGCGTACGTGTTCATCGTGTTCGCGGCCCTGCTCCTGCTCTGCCTGCCCCTGGTGTTCCTGGTACCGGAGCACAAGGGCAGTTGGTGACGCGACGTCAGATCACCGTCTTGTTGGCCAGTTCGGCCAGCAACTGCCTGGCCAGTTCCGCGTTCCTCGGCTCGCAGAGCACGTCGTAGCGCTGCGCGACGAGCTGGCTGTGCGACGTGAAGTCACGTCGGCCACCGGTGGCGCGGTAGCTGATCGCGGCGGACGCGAGTCCGAACACGACACCGATCACCAGGCCCAGCAGCAGCGGCGCGATGCCCGCGCCCGCCGTGAAGATGGTCAGCAGCAGGCCGACGAACAGGCCGAACCAGGCACCGCTGGCGGCACCGGCGGCGAGCACCCTGCCCCACGTGAGCCTGCCCTGCACCCGCTCCACCAGCATCGGCGAGATACCGACGATGGTGACGTCGTGTACCGGGAAGTTGTTGTCCGCCAAGTAGTCCACGGCCCGCTGTGCTTTCTCGTACGTGTCGTACGAGCCGACCGGCCAGCCCGTGGGCGGAGTGGGCAGCGACGCGGAGCGCAGCCGCTGCGACGCGAATGCGGTAGTCATGTCGTTCGGTTCCTTCCGGCAGGGATGGAATGGGCCTGTACACCGTTCAACGCGTGCCGCGGGCCGAACTACGCCCGGTGCCGGAAGTCCACAGGGGCCTATCAGCGAGTTCTCAGCGAACCGGCCGGTACCGCACGTTCACCGCACCCGTGGGGTGGTCGCCGTCCCGGTGCAGCCGGATCGGCGCGCCGCCGGGGTTGTGCAGCAGCCGGATGCCGTCGCCGAGCAGGACCGGGACGATGTGCAGGTCGATCTCGTCGATCAGGCCCAACTCGAGTAGTTGGCGGCCGATGGTGGGGGAGAACACCTCAAGGTTCTTGCCGCCTGCCGCGGCCAGCCCGATCCGCACGGCCTCGGCCGGATCGCAGTCGAGGAACGTCACGTCCTCGGCCGGTGTGGCGTCCTCGGGGTGGTGGGTGAGCACGAAGATCGGCCCTTGCCAGGCGCCGCCATAGGGCCGGTTGCCGCCGACGGCCTGGTCCCAGCCATCCCGGCCGGCCAGTACGGCACCGGTGGTGCTGACGTACTCGTGGTGCAGTCCGGGCCGCAACGTGGTCCCGGTCATCCAGTCCATCTCGTGGTGCGGTCCGGCGACGAAGCCGTCCAGGGACATCGCGAAGTGCCAGAGCACCTTGCCGCTCGCGGTCTGGGGTGTGGTGTCGGTCATCACGGCCTCCATAGGTGGTTGCATTTCACAAGCAGTAGCCTGGCCCAACCGATGGTAGATTGCAACCGGTGGGAGGTGGGAATGGTGGAGCAGGCGCGTTCGGGTTGCCCGATCAACGCGGCCGTCGAGGCGTTCGGCGACAGCTGGAGCCTGCTGGTGCTGCGGGACGTGCTGTTCGGCAACCGCCGCTACTTCCGCGAGCTGCTGGCCGGCTCAGAGGAGGGGATCGCCTCCAACATCCTGGCCGACCGGCTCAAGCGGCTGGTGAGTGCCGGCCTGCTGACCCGCGAGAACGCTGGTCCCGGCCGGCGGGCCGCCTACAGCCTGACCGAGGCGTCGATCCAGCTGGTGCCGGTCTTCGCGCGGCTCGGCGAGTGGGGCCTGCACCACCGCCCGACCACCGACCGGCTGCGCGTCCGGGCCGAACTGCTGGCCGAGGGCGGACCGCGGCTGTGGGCCGAGTTGATGGCCGAACTCCGGACCGTCCACCTCGGCGCACCGGAGCCGTCGCGGGACGGGCCCGGTGTCCTGGCCCGGCTGGCCGAGGTCTACTCGGCCGCGCGCTGATCCGGCTGTAGGGGCGGTTCCCGCGGTCGGGGTCACCAGCGCCGCCAGCTCCTTGGCCAGCGCTTCGCCTCCGCGGCGATGGTGAGGATGCCGAGAACGTCCCCGAGGCTGTGCCTCGGGGACGTTCGAGGCGGTCAGAACACCCGGATCGCGATCTCCGCCGGGTCGCCCAGCAGGCTGTCGATCTCGTCGTCCAGCCGGACCAGGGTGAGCGAGGCGCCCGCCATGTCCAGCGACGTGCAGTACTCGCCGACGTAGCTGCGGCCGACCGTGATGCCGCGCTCGGCGAGCTGCTTGTGCGCCCGCCCGTAGAGCAGGTAGAGCTCGCTGATCGGCGTGCCGCCCAGGCCGTTGAGCATCAGGGCGACCCGGTCACCGGACTGGAACGGCAGGTCGTCGGCTACCGCGGTGAGCAGCTCGTCGACGATCGCGTTGGCCGGCGCCAGCTTCTCCCGGCGGCGGCCCGGCTCGCCGTGGATGCCGACGCCCATCTCGATCTCGTCGTCGGGCAGGTCGAACAGCGGCGACCCCTTCGCCGGCGGCGTGCACGCGGTGAGCGCCATGCCCATGGTGCGGGTCACGCTGTTCACCTTCTCGCCGATCCTGGCCACCTCGTCCAGGTCGGCACCGCGCTCGGCGGCCGCGCCGACGGCCTTCATCACGAAGAAGTTGCCCGCCACACCACGGCGACCGACGGTGTAGGTGGAGTCCTGCACCGCGACGTCGTCGTTGATGAACAGGGTCTTGACCTTGATGTCCTCGGCCTCGGCCAGTTCCTGCGCCATCTCGAACGCCATGCGGTCACCGGTGTAGTTGTTCACCAGCAGCAGCACGCCCCTGGGTGAGGAGACCAGCTTCACCGTCTCGTACACGTAGTCGGTCGGCGGCGCGGCGAACACGTCACCGGGACAGGCGGCGTCCAGCATGCCCTTGCCGACCGTCATCACGTGGGCCGGCTCGTGCCCGGAACCGGAGCCCTGCACGATCGAGACCTTGTTCTCGTTCGGTGCGTCAGTACGCATGATCAGGTTGTAGTCCGGTACGTATTTCAGCGTCGTCGGATTGGCGAGGGCGAGCCCCTCCAGCATCTCCGCGACGAAGTCCTTGGGGTCGTTGACGAATTTCTTCACGAGAGGGCTCCTTGCTCTGCATTGAGGCTGATCTGGAGAGGAAGTTCAGTGTTCAGTGGGCCGGCCACTCGGCCGCGACCCGTTCGGCCATCACCGCGACGCCGACCGCGCCCGCATCCGGCGAGCCGATGCTGCGCTCACCGGTGTAACTGGCCCGGCCCCGCATGGCCTGCATGGTGGAGGTGGCGTCGGCGGCGGCGCGGGCCGTCTCCGCCGCGACCTTGGCGACCTCCGCGCCGCTGGTGCCACTGCCGCTGGCCAGCCGCTGTTCGATCGCGTCGGTCATCGGGACCAGTGCGTCCAGCAGTGTCTTGTCGCCGACGTCGGACTTGCCGCGCAGCTTGATGCCCTCGACGGCGGCCCGCAGCATCGCGACCGCGTCCGCGCCGGTCACCTCCTGCTTGCCCTTCACCGTGCTCGCGGCCCGCAGGAACGCGGTGCCCCACAGTGGACCGGACGTGCCGCCCACCCGCTTGGAGATCACCAACGCGATCTTCTGCAGGAACGTGCCGGCGTCCGCGCGGTCGAACGTGTCCCAGTCGGCCAGCACGATCTCGAAGCCGCGGGCCAGCGAGTAGCCGAAGTCGCCGTCGCCCACCACGGCGTCCAGGTCGCCGAACGCCTTCTCGTTGTCGACGGACGTCTGGGCGATCGTGCGGACGACGTACTCCAGATCGGCGAATGTCTCCGATGACATGTGATCTCCTGTCAAGCCGGGCTGGTGGCTGAGGTGAGCAGGGCGTCGAGATCGCCGATCAGCACGAACGGCCGGGGCGCCAGACCGAACGGGTCGGCCAGCACCTCGATGTCCGCGCCCGGATCGCCCAGGGACGACACGACGAGCGCGGCGCCGGTGAAGTCCTCGTGCCGGGTGTAGCTGCTGACCGTGACCACGCACGTCAGGCCGGCGGCGACGGCCGCGCGCAGGCCGTTGTTGCTGTCCTCGATCACGATCGTCTCCGCCGGTGCCACACCGACGCCTGACACCGCGAGCTGGTAGATGTCCGGCGCGGGCTTCTTGTGCGCCACGACATCCCCGGCGAACACCGAGAACCGGGGCGACAGGTCCGGACCGGCAGCCCGTGCCAGCACGCTGCGCACCGACTCCTCGGCCGACGTGGACGCCACGGCCAGCGACCACCCCGCCGCGGCCGCGTCCTCGATGATCCGCCGGATGCCCGGTCTCGGCTCGATGGCGCCGCTGGCGATGATCGACACGTAGATCTCGGTCTTGCGGCGGTGCCACCGGGCGACCTGCTCGTCCAGTGCCGCCGGGTCGGTGGGCAGGCCGGCCTCGGTGACGAACTCGGGCGTGAGCAGCGACCGCATGCGTTCCTTGCCGCCGCCGATCAACACCTTCTCGCCGTACTCCGCCTCACTCCACCGCACGGGCAGGCCGAACTCCTGGAACGTCTGGTTGAACGCGGGCAGGTGGCCGTAGCGTTCGGTGTCGGCCAACACCCCGTCGCAGTCGAAGATCAGCGCCGGCATACCTGTCACGCCGCCTTGCCCGCGGAGCCGAACAACGTCATCAGCGAACTGGACATCGCCACGACGTCGGCCCGGACCGCGCGGAACAGCGACGGCGGATCCCACTTGTCCTTCTCCTCCGTGGCGCGCAGGAAGCCCAGGCTGGACTTCATGAACGTCTCCTTCAGCGCGGTGGAGATGTTCACCTTGGCGCAGCCACGCGCGATCAGGTCGTGGAACTGCTCGTCGGACAGGCCACTGCCGCCGTGCAGGGCGATCGGTACCGGATGGACGGCCACGATGTCCGACACGCGCTGGAAGTCCAGGACCGGTGCGCTCTTGTAGCTGCCGTGCGCGTTGCCGATGGACGGCGCGAACACGTCGACCCCGGTGGCCTCCAGGAAGTCCAGCGACTGGCGCAGACCCAGCCTGCGGGCCTCGGTGTCGGAGCCGATGCCGTCCTCGACGCCGGTGATCGCCTCGATCTCACCCTCGACATCGGCGCCGTGCCTGCGGGCCTCGGCGACGACCTCGACGGTCTGCCGGGTGTTCTCGGCGACGTCCAGGTTCGACGCGTCGAACAGCACGGAGTTCCAGCCCCGGTCCAGGCATTCGGTGACCACCGCCCGTTCCGGGCAGTGGTCCAGGTGCAACGTCACCGGCACCTCGATGCCCGCCGTCATGGCGGTCCACATCGCGAACAGCACGTCACCGCCGATCGACTTCACGGTCTTCACCGAGGTCTGCACGATCAGCGGCGAGCGGCTCTCCACCGCGGCGGCGAGCACACCTTCCATCGTCAGGTCGTTGAACACGTTGATCGCGGGAACGCCGTAGCGCTGCGCGAACGCGTCGGACAGGATCTCCCTCAGCGGCACGACTGGCACGACCTCACGCTAACCAGCACAACGTGCCAGGTCAGCCAGGGTTCCACCCATAGGGTGGTAGGAATCCCCCTACCTGCGGACCGCCGCCCGGTGGGCGAGCGCGGTCCGGTTCGCCGAACCGGTCTTGCGCAGCACGGCACCCACGTGTTTCTCCACCGTCTTCACCGAGATGCCCAGCATCGTGGCGATCCGCTTGTCCGGCAGTCCTTTTTCGACCAGTTGGCGCACCTCGTGCTCCCGCTCGGTGAGCGGCTCGTCGGCCGGCTCGGACCGGCGGACGAACCGGCGCAGCACCTGTTCGGTGAGCGACACGTCACCGCGCGCCGCCGCCAACACCGCCCTGGCCAGCGCGGCACCGTCGACGTCGGAGCCGACGCAGCCGCGCGCCCCGGCGGTGACGGCGTCGCGCAGCAGGTCGTCGGCGTGGTCGTCGGCCAGCAGCAGGATCGACACGTCCGGGTTCGCCGAGCGGATGTAGGAGGTCAGCCGGGCGCCGTCCAGTTCGGGCATCTGGAGTTCCAGCAGCACGACGTCGGGGGAGAGCACCCGCACCGCGTCCACGACGGCCCTGGCGTCACCGATCTCGCCGACCACCTGGATCTCCGGCTCCGCCCTGGCCAGCAGCCGCACCAGCCCGGCGCGCACGATCGCCTTCGGGTGCACCACCAGCACCCGCCAGGCGTCCGAGTGCCGCGCCTCGCCGGTATCGGTCCGCTCGTACGGGATGTGCGCCCGGACCCTGGTGCCCCAACCGGGCGTCGACTCGACCTGGAGATCGGCGCCCAGGTGCTGGGCGCGGGCCACGATGCCGGTCAGGCCCAGCCCGGAGCGTGGCCCGGTGGCCAGCGTCGCCGGGTCGAACCCGCAGCCGTCGTCCTCCACCACCAGTGTCACGTCGTCGGTCCCGTACAGCACGCCGACCCGGACCAGGGTCGCCTTGGCGTGCATGACCACGTTGGTCAGCGCCTCCTGCACGATGCGCAGCGCCTGCTGGCCGATCTCCGGCGCGAGTGCCTTGCCGTCACCGGTGACCACCAGGTCGGTGCGGATGCCGGTGGTGGACCGCGCCCAGCCCAGTTCCATGGCCAGCGCGTCGTCCAGCGAGTGCGGTTCCAGCAGGGCCGGACCCAGGCCCAGCACGGTCTTGCGCGTCTCGGCCAGCGCCTCGCCCGCGGTGTTCCGCGCGGCGGCCAGGTGCGCGGCCGCGTCGTGCGGGAGGTCGCCGGGCAGGGCGTCGATGTGCATCAGGATCGAGCCCAGCGCCCTGGCCACCGCGTCGTGTACGTCGCGCACCACTCGTTCGCGTTCCGTGCTGACCGCGAGCCGCTGGGCCCGGTCGGCGGCGTCGGCGTGCAGCCGGGCGTTGGTGATCGCGATGGCGGCGTGCTTGGCGAACAGGCCCAGCAGGTGCACGTCCTCGTCGCGGAACCGCAGTTCGGGGTCGGTGCTGAAGACGACGCAGACGCCGATGATGCTGCCGGCCCACTCGATCGGCACGCCCACGGTGGCGTGCAGCCGTTCCCGCTCGCCGGGCGCGACGTGTCCGCCGTGCACGTCGGCGTAGCTGTCGAAGACCATCGGCGCCCGGTTCCCGACCACCGCGCCGGTGACACCTTCGTCCAGTGGGAAAGCCTTGCCCTCCTGGCAGGCGACGCCGAGATCGGCTTCCTTGCGGTACACCCCGGCCTGCTCGTCGACGATGCAGATCGAGCCGGCGCCGCCGCGCAGCAGGCTGACGGCGCGCGTGAGGATGCGCCGCAGCAGCGGCTGGAGGGTGAACTGGCCAGCGAGGTCCTCGACGGCACCGGTCAGTGCGTCGACCTTGTCGTGCGGGTCGATCCGGAGGCCCACGCCACGATCATATGTGAACAAACTGGTGGATCGATCCAGTCTCGCTACCGTGATGGCGGCGACGGGAGGTCACCGAATGGGTACGAGGGGTAAGGCTCTGTTCTGCGTCGTGGCGTTGGCCGTGGCATTCGTCGGTCCGGCCGCCGGCACCGCTGCTGCCGCCGGGACGGCGCCCGGATGCTGCGGTGACGGATCGGCGTGGACCACGGGCGACAAGGACGCCGTCGGCACCTCGGCGACCGCCACCAGCAAGGTCTGGTACACGGTCGCCAACGGCATCACGTCCGAGGTGTTCTACCCGCGCGCCGACGTGCCCGACATGCAGGACATGCAGTACGTCGTGACCGACGGGTCGACGTTCGTGGACCTGGAGCGGGACGCCACGACCCACGTGGTGTCGATGCCGGATGCGAAGTCGCTGGAGTACACGATCACCAACACCGCCAAGAGCGGCAAGTACCGGATTACCAACACCTATCTGACCGACCCGAACCAGAACACCTTGGTGATCAACACCCGGTTCCAGTCGCTGGACGGCGGCCACTATCAGCTCTACCTGCTGTCGAACCCATCCCTGGCGGGTGGCGGCGGCAACGACAACGCCTGGTGGGACGGCACGAACGGGTCGCTGGACGCTTCGGACACCGAAACGTTGTTCGGGTCGCCGCTCACCGTCGACTCGGCGCTGAAGGTGTCCAGCGGGTTCACCGCGCACGACGACGGCTACGCGGGTACGGCCGGCGACTGCAACGTGGACCTGTCGTCGGACAAGGTGCTGACGAATCAGTACGACACGTTGAGCGGTGTCGGGAATGCCGTGCAGTGCGGCCAGATCGCGGTTGGTGCGGACACCACGTTCACCGTCGCGCTCGGCTACGGCGGTACGTCCGCGGCTGCTCTTGCCGCCGCGAACAGCTCGCTCACCACCGGGTTCACCGCTGTCCAGACGTCCTTCCAGTCCGGTTGGCACACGTATGTCGGCGGTCTGAAGCCGGCGCCGGCCAGTGTCTCGGGCAACGCGAAGGAACTGGACACGTACTACGTGGCCGTGATGGCGTTGCATGCCGCTGAGGACAAGACGTTTCCCGGTGCCAGCGTTGCCGGGTTGGCCACGCCGTGGGGCAATGTGGTCAACGGTGATGCGCTCAACGACGGTTATCACCGGGTGTGGGGTCGAGATCTCTATCAACAGGCGACCGGTCTGATCGCCGCTGGTGATACGGCCCAGGCGAAACGCATGGCGCAGTTCATGTGGAACAGCCAGTTCATCACGACGTCCACGCCCGGTGACGGTACGACGTATGTCGCGGGTTCGTTTCCTCGCTACAGTCCGGTCAGCGGTGTCAGTGGTGCGACGCCGCAGGAACTTGGGTGCTGTGAGCAGTTGGACCAGGATTCGTTCGCGATCATTCTGGCGTGGATGACCGGTCTGACCGATGCCGGCACGTATGCCAAGATCAAGATGACGGCCAATCACATTCAGTCGACCGGTCCTGACACGACGGAACGATGGGAGGAGCAGTTCGGCAGGTCGCCATCGTCGATCGCGGCGGAGATCGCCGGTTTGATCACGGCGGGTTCGATTGCCAGGACCAATGGTGATACGGCCAGTGCCGCCAGCTGGGAGGCGACGGCCGACTCGTGGCGGTCCAGCTTGTCGGCGTGGACGTTCACCACCAGTGGTTTCTGGGGTGGTGGGTCGTACTACGAGCGGATCGAGAAGGACGACAATCCCAACGATACCGACCAGATCTGTTTCCTGGAGGGGTGTTTCTGGGGGCACGACGTGGTCGATCCGGGTTTCCTGGACCTGGTTCGGCTGGGTGTGCTGGCACCTGCTGATGCCGGCGTTTCGACATCGCTGGCCGCGACCGTGACCGGGCGGGACGGCAACTCCACGCTCCAGGTCACCATGCCCGATGGGGACCTGTACTTCCATCGGTATGTGCATGACAACTACGGCGAGGACAACACCAACTGTTCCGGTTTCCCAGCCAACGGCAGTAATCGGTTCGGCCGGTTGTGGCCCGTGTTGTCCGGGGAGCGGGGAGAGTACGAGGTCGCCAACGGGCGTTCTGGTGCCTTGTATCTGAAGTCGATGGCCGACGCGACCAACGGCGGGTTCTTCGTGCCGGAGCAGGTTTGGGATCGGTCGGACGTCGGGTGTTTCGCGTTGGGGACGCCGACCGGGAGTGCGGCGCCGTTGATGTGGGCGGAGGGGCAGTACGTGCGGTTGGCTCAGGACATGTCTGCCGGCCAGGTGCTGGAGACTCCGTCAGTGGTCACGTCGAGGTACGGGACCTGAACCCTCGGACGACCCCTGAACTGGGACGATCGGAGAAACTGCCGGTTGAGTCCCGGTGGACGGACCTATAGGTTCGCTTCACCGCGGACCGGCGTACCCGGGCCGGTCGACATCGATCCACAGGAGTCCCGCATGTCGCATCGCTCTCGTTCGGCTGCCTCGTTCGCCCCGGGAACTCCATGAGCGTCCCCGTGGCGGCCAGGGACGTGGTCTCGGCCGTGGGAGCGGTGCTGGTGCTCAGCACGGTCGTGAGCGTGGTCGGCACCCTCATCGTGCCGCGCAAGACCCGGAGCAGGTTGACCCGCCTGGTCGCCGGCGTGGTGAACGGTGTCTTCGGCCTGATCGTCCGGCCCGTGTCCACCTACCGGACGCGCGACCGGATCCTGTCCGGTCAGGCCGCGGTCATCCTCATCGGCCAGCTGGCGGCGTGGCTGATCTCGTTCTATGTCGGCTACGCCTTGCTGATCTGGCCGGTGACCCCGAACCTCGGCGCCGCGTTCACGTCGGTCGGGCCCGCCCTGTGGACCTTCGGAGCGCCGGATCCGCACGGCTTCTTCGAGACCGCCGTCCTCGACACGGCTGCCATGGCCGGCCTGATCACGGTGACCCTGCAAATCGCCTATCTGCCTCAGTTGTACGGCGCGTTCAACCACCGGGAGAACGAGATCGCGTTGTTGAACTCCCGTGCGGGCACCCCGTCGTGGGGTCCGGAACTGTTGGCGAGGACCCACTACGCGCTGGGTTCGGGCCATTCGACCCTGGTCACACTGCCCGAGTTCTACAGCGAGTGGGAGCGCTGGGCGGCGGACGTCACCGAGAGCCACCTGACGTACTCGCCGCTGGTCTGGTTCCGCTCGCCCAGCTACGAGGCCTCCTGGGTGACGGCACTGCTGTCGGTGCTCGACTCGGCCGCACTGTATTTGTCGCTGTGCCCCGAGGCGGCTCCCGCCGTTCCCGCTCGGCTGTGCCTACGTGCGGGCATGGTGTGTTTCGGTGAAGTGGCACGCTCACTCCGTATCCCCGTGCCGGCGGAACCCGCACCGGACGCGAAGATCGACCTCACCTACGCCGACTTCCTCGACGCCGTGACACGGCTGCGCGAGGTGGACTTCCCGATGGAGCGCGAACCGGCGGAGGCGTGGCCTCACTTCGTGGGCTGGCGGGTGAACTACGAGCGGGCCGCGTACGCGCTGGCCGACGCCATCGACGCCGTCCCCGCGCTGTGGTCCGGTCCGCGCAGCCGGCCCGCTACGCCGATGCCCCCGCTACGACCCATGCCCGGCGTGTCGTCCTGACCGCTCGGCGAGCCGACCCTCCAACTCGGACACCGAGGTGACGAACCACACGTCCCTGCCCCGATCGGCCTCCACCACATAGGCCCGCAGTGCCTCGGAGCCGGCAAGATACGACTCGACGTCCCCCACGACGGCCAGCCGGATCCGATAGTTGGCCAGCTTCTGCAGGATCGCCCCGGCCACCCCGCTGCGCAACGAGAAAAACGAGGCAGGCAACCGGGAAACCGGCAGCGCGACGAGCGAAACACGGGACCCGTACAGGGAACCGACCAGATCGACGGCATCCTGCTCGGACGCCACCGGCGGACCGTCCGAGTCGAGCACCATCACCCGCGTCCCGTGCGACTCGGTCACCGTCATGACCGCAGGCTACGCACCCAGGAAGTCCAGGAGCGCGCGATTTACCTCGTCCGAATGCGTCCAGGCGATGTTGTGCGGGCCACCTTCGACCGTCACGAACGTCAGGTTCTTGATCAGGGCGGGCAGCCGCGCCGCCGTGGCCGCGTACGGCAGGATCCGGTCGGCGTTGCCGTGCACCAGCAGCACCGGCACGTCGACCTTCGGCAGGTCGCCGCGGAAGTCGGTCAGCCAGGTGTCCACGCACGCGTGCGCGGCGAACGCGGAGGCGCCGCACGCCACCGTGAAGCTGTTCTGCCATGCCTGGTCGCTGATCCGCGTCCCGGCGTACACGTCCGTATTGTAGAAATTGTCCAGGAAGTCCTTGAAATAGGCTGGCCGGTCCGCGATCACCGCGGCCTTGATCCCCTCGAAGACCGACCGGTCGACGCCCTCCGGGTTGTCGTCGGTCTTCAGCAGGAACGGCGGAATCGCGCCCAGCAGCGCCGCCTTGCCGACCCTGCCCGAGCCGTACGTCCCCAGGTACCGCGTCACCTCGCCGGTGCCCATCGAGAACCCGACCAGCACCACGTCGGACAGGTCCAGGTGGGTGAGCAGGGTGTTGAGGTCGGCGGCGAACGTGTCGTAGTCGTAGCCGACGGTCGGCTGGCTGGAATTGCCGAAACCGCGGCGGTCGTAGGTGATCACGCGATGGCCGGCCCGCAGCAGGACGCGCTCCTGCTTCTCCCAGGAGTGCGCGTCGAGCGGGTAGCCGTGGATCAGCACGACGGGCCGGCCGGTGCCGTGATCTTCGTAGTAGAGGTCGATGTCGGCGTTGTTCTCTTTGCCTACCGTGACGAACGACATTCGCGCACCGTACCTACGGCGCCATGGCCTCGCCAGCGGACCGAATCAGGACCCGGGCGGCGTCAAGAGCCTGCTGCGCAGGCGAGGACGACCCGGAGATCGCCGCCGTCGTCATCGCGCCCTCGGCGAGCAGCGACAGGTGATCGGCCAGCGACGGGGGTAGTCCGGCGGCGGCCACCAGGTCGCCCACGTACGAGCGGAACGCCGCCTTGTGCGCCCGCGCCTGCGCCACCACGTCCGGCGACCCGCCGCCCAGTTCGCCGAACATGTTGATCCACGCGCAGCCCCGGAAGCCCGGCTCGCCGAACCACTGGTGCAGCCAGTCGAACACCGCGAACAGCCGTTCGGTCGGATCGGCGGTCGCCTGGGTGACGTACGTGGCCAGCTTGTCCCGCCAGACGACGTCCCGGCGCCGCAGCACCTCGGTGACCAGCCGCTCCTTCGTGGCGAACGACCGGTACATCCGCTTGAGGGACACTCCGGAGCCGTCCCGGATGTCGTCCATGCCCACGGTGTGCACACCGTGGGCGTAGAACAGCTGTTCTGCCGTGTCCAGCACGGCCATGTCGGCGTCCATCACACCCCGCCTTGACTCGGAGAACCATCGTTCTCTACCTTAGCCGCATGACCGAGAGCCGCCCGCCGCTGCCCCCGTTCACCCGGGAGACCGCGGCGCAGAAGGTCCAGGCCGCCGAGGATGCGTGGAACACCCGCGACCCGGAACGTGTGTCCCTGGCCTACACGCCGGATTCGGTCTGGCGCAACCGGGACAGCTTCGTCACCGGGCGGCCGGAGATCGTCGCGCTGCTCACCGACAAGTGGCACCGCGAGCTGGACTACGCGCTGCGCAAGGAACTCTGGGCGTTCGACGGCAACCACATCGCCGTCCGCTACCAGTACGAGTCGCACGACCCGGCCGGCCAGTGGTGGCGCAGCTACGGCAACGAGCTCTGGGAGTACGCCGACAACGGCCTGATGGCCCGCCGCGAGTCGAGCATCAACGACGTCCGGATCAGCGAGAGCGACCGGCGGATCTTCGGGACCCGGCCGGAGTCCGAGCGTGGGGTGACCTTCCCGCTCCGGTGATCGTGCGACACTCCCGCGCATGGCAGGCGTGCACAGCGCGGGAATCCTGGTGTTCCGGGGCGCGGGCGAGCAGCGTGAGCTCCTGATCGCCCACATGGGTGGTCCGTTCTGGGCGCGCAAGGACGACGGCGCCTGGTCGATCCCCAAGGGCGAGTGCGAACCGGGCGAGGACGAGGTGACCGCCGCCCGGCGCGAGTTCACCGAGGAGCTGGGCCTGCCGGTGCCGGCGGGCGAGCTGCGGCCGCTCGGCTCGGCCAGACAGTCCACCGGCAAGATCGTCACGATCTGGGCCGTCGAGGGCGATCTGGACCCGGCCGCCATGGTGCCGGGCACCTTCGAGCTGGAGTGGCCGAGGGGATCGGGCAACCGGCGCGAGTTTCCCGAGGTGGACCGCGCCGCCTGGTGCGGCCTGACCGTCGCCAGGACCAAGCTGGTCAAGGGCCAGCGGGTGTTCGTCGACCGGGTCGCGGAGCTGACCTAGGAACCAGGACTGCTCTACCTGCGGAAACGCCCGGCCATCACCGACAAATATTTTTGTCTTGACAACTTATGTGTTCGGATGACATGGTTGTCCCATGTTGGACGTGGCAGTCATCGAGGACCCGGCGGTCGCCGAGGTCTCGCTGGACCCGATACGGGCCCGGCTGCTGGCCGAACTGGTCGAACCCGGTTCGGCGACGATGTTGGCCGCGCGGGTCGGACTCGCACGGCAGAAGGTCAACTACCACCTCCGCGAGCTGGAACGGCACGGCCTGGTCGAGCTGGTCGAGGAACGCAGGAAGGGCAACGTCACGGAGCGTGTGCTCCAGGCGACCGCCGCGTCCTTCGTGATCTCGCCGGCTGTCCTGGCTGCGGTACAACCGGACCCCTCGCGCTCACCCGACCGGCTGTCCGCCCGCTGGCTGCTCGCGCTCGCCGCGCAGCTCGTCCGCGATGTCGGCACGCTGATCGTGGGCGCGGGCAAGGTCGGGAAACCGCTGGCCACATTCGGTCTGGACGCCGTCGTGCGGTTCGCGACGCCGGCCGATCGGGCCGCGTTCGCGGACGAGCTCACCACCACGATCACCGCACTGGTCGGCCGGTACCACGACGAGAGCGCCGCGGCCGGCCGGGAGCACCGGGTCGTGCTCGCCATTCACCCCAGCGTCACCACTGAAGCCAAGGAGTCCTGACATGACGCACCCCTTCGAGATCAACGACCAGGTCACCATCAACGCCACGCCGGATGAGGTGTGGGACGCCATCGCCACCGGGCCGGGGATCGACTCCTGGTTCATGGGCCACTCCGAGGTCGAGCCCCGCGAGGGCGGGCGCAACAGCATGACGTTGTTCGGCTCGACCAGCGGTTCGACCGTCACCGCGTGGGAGCCGGGCCGGCGGTTCGCCTTCCGCAGCGACGAGAACCCGGAGGACGGCACCTTCATGGCCTTCGAGTACCTGGTCGAGGGCCGGGGCGACGGCAGCACGTTGGTCCGGTTCGTGCACAGCGGCCTGCTCGCCGGTGACGACTGGGAGGCCGAGTACGACGCGCTGCGCGAGGGCGACCCGATGTACCTGAAGAAGCTGGCCGTCTACGTGGAGCACTTCGCCGGCCGGCACGCCACCCACAACCTGTTCCTGCCCGGCTCGCCGGTGGCCGACAGGTCGGCGGTGTGGTCGGCGTTCACCTCGGTGCTCGGCGTGACCGACGAGGTCACCGAAGGCGCGAAGGTGTCGGTCGCGCTGCCCGGCCACCCGGCCGACGAGGGAGTGGTCGCCGTCGCCGATTCGCCCCACTACGTCCTCATCCGAACGGCTGACGGAATCTACCTGCTGGAGCACGGCTTCCAGGACAGGGTCGTGTTCGTGTACCACGGCTTCGGCGAGTCGATCGACGAGCAGGAGCTCCAGTCCGCGGCACAGTCCTGGCTCAGCACGGCATTCGCATAAGGCGCGCGTGAGCCCAGCCGAACACGGCCGGTACCGGGAGACCGATACCGGCCGTGTTCGTGACGAAACCGTGGAAGATCGGTTACCGCAACGAGAGTCACCCGTCACCCCACCCGGGGGTGGCACTAACACACTGCTGTGTGCTGGACTCACCTGGGGAGTGGTACGCCGCCGCAGGAACGGGAAGGGACAGCACATGGATTTCTCCCTGCACGAGCAGAGAGCGCTCGCCAGGATGGAGCAGGATCTGTCCGGCGATCGCAGGCTGTCCTCGTTGATGGCTCTCCTGGGTTCCCAGCGTTCCCGCCCGATCCGCATCCTGAAATCGGCGGCCTGCCGACTGCGCCACCCCCGTGAGGACCTGGGCCCCGTCCCCGGCTACCACGTCCCGGACACCCGGCCGCTGCTCGCCCTGACGATCCTGCTCACCATCGCCTGCGTCGCCGTGTTCGTCACGTCGCTGGTGTTGGGCATCGGGACGATGATCATCGTCTCCAGTGTCGTGCTGCCCCTGCCGCCGGCCCTCGGACTGGTCATCTACCTGCGGCTACGCCGGAGCCGCTAGCTCCGCCCGGACACCATGTCGAGATCGACGCGGCAGCGTCGACTCCTCTACGGTGGCACCCTGCGTGAGGGTGCCCGACCAGGAGGAGCGACGCCGTGAAGTACCTGCTGATGATCTACTTCAACCCGGAGACGTTCGACTCGCTGTCCGAGGCGGAACGTCAGGGCGTTTTCCAGGGGCACATGGATTTCCTGAAAACTCTCAGTGAGTCGGGCGAACTGGTCGACAACGTGGCACTCGCCGATCCGTCGCACAGCGTGACGGTCAAGGTCCGCAACGACGTGCCCGCGGTCACCGACGGTCCCTACGTCGAGTCGAAGGAGTACCTGGCCGGCTACTACCTCGTCGACTGCGAGACCAAGCAACGGGCCGCCGAGCTCGCGGCCATGATCCCGGACGCGCGGTTCTCCACGCTCGAGGTCCGGCCGCTGATGGACACCCTCGGCGTCGAGCAGGACTGACCACGCGGGCGGTGTCCGTCCGCAGTGGACGGACACCGCCGCCGGGTCACTTCGCGGTCCAGCCGCCGTCCACGGTGAAGCTCGTGCCGGTGGCCATCCGCGCGCCCGGGCCGGTCAGCCAGACCACCAGGTCGGCGACGTCCGTGGGCTCGACCAACTCCTTGATCGCACTCTCCGCCAGCAGCACCGACGCGACCACCTCCGACTCGGGGATGCCGTGGATCTTCGCCTGGTCGGCGATCTGACCCTCGACCAGCGGCGTGCGGACGTAGCCGGGGCTGACACAGTTGCTGGTCACGCCGTGCTCGGCGCCCTCCAGCGCGATCACCTTGGACAGGCCCTCCAGCCCGTGCTTGGCAGCGACGTAGGCCGACTTGAACGGCGACGCGCGCAGCCCGTGCACCGAGCTGATGTTCACCACCCGGCCGAACCCGTGCTCGTACATGTGCGGCAGTGCCGCCCTGGTCAGCAGGAACGGCGCTTCCAGCATCAGCGTGATGATCTTGTGGAACATCTCCGGCGGGAACTGCTCGATCGGCGACACGTGCTGGATGCCGGCGTTGTTGACCAGCACGTCGACGTCCAGCCGCAGCGTGGCCAGGGCGGCCGTGTCGGTCAGGTCGACCTGCCACGCCTCGCCGCCCACCTCGTCCGCGATCGCGGCGGCACCGCGCTCGTCGACGTCCGCCGCCACGACCACCGCACCGGCCTTGGCCAGTGCCCGCGCACACGCGGCACCGATACCGCTGGCCGCGCCCGTGACCAGCGCCCGCCGCCCGTCCAGCCACTCACTCACCCTGATGCCTCCTCGGTCCGGAGTTGTCTGCGCAGCAGCTTGCCCATCGCCGAACGGGGCAGCTCGGCGGTGAAACGGATCTCCCTGGGCACCTTGTACCCTGCCAGCTCGGCCCGGCAGAAGTCGATCAGCTCGGCCGCGGCGGCAGCGCTGCCCGGTGTGCGCACCACGAACGCGACGCCGACCGCGCCCCAGCGCTCGTCCGGCAGCCCGACCACCGCCACCTGCGCCACGTCCGGGTGCCCGGCCAGCACGTGCTCCACCTCGCCCGGCGACACGTTCTCGCCGCCGGACACGAACATGTCGTCCACCCGGTCCAGGATCCGGTGGTCACCGTCGGCGTCCCGGTACACCAGGTCGCCGGTGTGCAGCCAGCCGTCCCGCAGCGCCGCCGCCGTCGCCTCCGGTGCCTGCCAGTAGCCGGTGAACACGGCCGGTCCGCCGACCAGCAGTTCACCCTCGCCGGGCCCGTCCAGCAGCGCGCCGGTGACCGGGTCGGCGACGGCCACCTCGACGTGCGGGTACGGCCGCCCGGCGAAGCCGATCTTGGTTGTGTCGGCCAGGCACAGCACGTTGGGTGCCGCCTCGGTCAGCCCGTAGCCCTGCACGAGCGCGACACCACGGTCGTGCCAGGTGCGCAGCAGCGGCTCCGGCATCGGCGCCCCACCGACCAGCGCCACCCGCAGGCTGCTCAGGTCGGCAGCGGCGAAGTCGGGGTGTTCGGCCAGGAACAGGTAGTTCGCCGGCACACCCATCATCGTGGTGACCCGCCGCTCGGCGATCAGCCGCAGCACCCGGCCGGCGTCGAACGTCCGCTCCAGCACCACCGTCGCGCCGCACCACCAGGCCAGCAGCGGCTGCACGTTCCAGCCGCCCACGTGAAACTGGGGGAGCACGGCCAGCACCACGTCGTCCGGGCCGATCGGTACCGCCCGGCCCAGGCTGAGATTGGTCCAGAAGCAGTTGGCGTGGCTGAGCACCACGGCCTTGGGCAGGCCGGACGTGCCCGATGTGTACAGCATCAGCAGCGGATCGTCGTCGCGCACCGGATCGGTGAGTGGAGCGGTCAGCCGGGCCTCGATCCCGGTGCGGCCCGGGGTGACCTTCGGCGCGGCCGCAGTGCGTTCCCGGGCCGCCGCGGCCAGATCGGCGAACGCCGGGTCGACCACGAACAGCGTGGGGTACGCATCGGCCAGCTGCCAGGCCAGTTCCCGCGCGGACAGCCGCCAGGACAGCGGCACCAGCACCAGCCGGGCCCGCGCGCACGCGAAGAACAGCACGACCTGGTCGGCGCTGTTGCCGGTGAGCGTGGCGATCCGGTCGCCGGGCGCGCAGCCGGCCCGCAACAGCACGCCGGCCAGACGGGTGGCCCGCTCGTCCAGTTCGCGGTAGGTGATCACCTCGGTGTCGGCCACGATCGCCGGCCGGTCCGGCTGGCGCAGTGCGTGGTCGCCCACCCACCGGCCGAGTGTGTGGGGGCCGTCGGCGAGCTCCATGTTGACATCATGCCCGGCAATGGGTAATACCTGAATCATCTCTCATCCTGGAGGCCGATGATGCCCTCAGCGTTACGCGGACTGACCATCGCGGCGGCGGTCGCGCTGGCGGTCACCGCGGCCGTGACCACAGCCGACCAGGCGTCCGCCGCCGTCGGCACGCTCAGCCTGCTCGGCACGACCACCGGGGTCAGCCACGGCTGGGACAGCGTCGAACACTGGAACGACACCGACACGGCCTGGCCGGTCACCCACTACCTGTCCGACGGCCGGCAGAACCAGACCGGCGAGCCCGCCACCCTGTTCGGCAGCACGAAGCCGCCGGGCTCGCAGTTCCTGCTCTACCGCGCACCCGGCTGGAACACCAACCCGGGCGCGCCCGTGCTGCTGGTCATGGGCGCCAACGACGACGTCGACCGCGAGTACAGCGACCCGGCCGCGGGCGGCGCCGGCACCTGTGGTGTCACGGTGTGCCCGACCACCGGCCTGATGCAGTTCCTGTCCGGCGAGGGCTTCCGGGTGTTCGCCGTCGACTTCGCCGACACCCAGGGCGACAACCTGGAGTGGGCGCAGACCATCTCCGACGCGCTGAGCCGGGTGAAGACCGAGACCGGCACCACGTCGGCGGACCTGGTGTCGTGGAGCAAGGGCGCGTTCGCGGCCCGTATGTACGTGGCCGGTGTCGCGCCCACCTGGGGCCGGCCCTACCAGGGCGACGTGGCCAAGCTGGTGCTGATCGGCAACCCGAACGGCGGTCTGGACTACACGTTCGCCCATGGCACGGAGGGCAACCCGCTGATCTACCCGGAGTGCGGCGGCACCCTCAACGGCCCGTCGCCCAGCCAGTCCTACGTGTGCTTCGGCCTGCTGCGCTCGGAGCCGAACCTGGCGATCACCAGCCAGTTCTTCACCGGCCAGCGGCAGATGCTGGCCCGCTGGGACACGACGTTCGGCGTCGACGAGACCCAGGACGACTGGGAGACCACCTACTACGGCGGCACCGGGTTCATCAGCATCAGCAAGGGCATCCAGCAGGCGATCAACGCCGGGTCGCTGGTGGCCACCATCCAGTCGACGCCGACACCGGCGTCGGTGCCGACCTACCTGCTGTGCGGCGGTTCGCCGACCATCCTCGGGTTCTTCAACGAGGACAGGGGACCCAGCGACGGCGTCGTGTTCGACGCGTCCTGCCAGGCGACCAAGGGCATCGGCGACGTGGCCGGCAGCACCCTGGTGGTCGGGGACAACCATCTCATGCTTGGCTGGGAGTCCACGGCCATGCAGACCGTCGGCAGTTGGCTGCGCAGTTGAAGGGAAGTTCCCCCATGTCCTCGATGCCTGACGCGGTCCGGGTGCGCGACGTGACCACCTCCCGGCTGGCCACGCACGTACTGGAGTCCGGTTCGGCCGACCAGCCGACGCTGGTTCTGGTGCACGGCAACGTGTCCAGCGCCCGGTTCTTCGCCGAGTTGATGGCCGACCTGGCCGACAGCTGGCACTGCGTCGCCGTCGACCTGCGCGGGTTCGGCGGTTCCGCGCCCGAACCGGTGGACGCCCGGCGGGGCGTGCGCGACTTCGCCGACGACGTGCACGCCGCGATCACCGAGGCCGGCCTGGTGCCGGCGGGGGAGCGGATGCACCTGCTCGGCTGGTCGCTCGGCGGCGGTGTCGCGCTTCAGTACACAATGGACCATCCGGGTACGGTGGCGTCGATCGTGCTGGAGAGTCCGATGTCGCCCTACGGGTTCGGCGGTACCAAGGACGCGGCCGGCACGCCGTGCTGGCCGGACTACGCCGGTTCCGGCGGCGGCACGGCCAACCCGGAGATGGTGCGGCGTATCACCGAGGGCGACCGGGGCACCGGCGATCCCACGTCGCCGCGCAACGTGCTGACCACCCTGTACGGCAACCCACCGTTCGAACTGCCGAAGCCGGTGGAGGACGCCCTGGTGGAGGGCATCCTGGAAATGGCCATCGGCGACGACCACTACCCGGGCGACGCCGTGGTGTCGGACAACTGGCCGGCCACCGCGCCGGGGGAGCGGGGCGTGAACAACGCCATCGCGCCGAAGTACTGCGACGTGTCCGGGTTCGCCGACATCGCCGATCGTCCGGACGTGCTGTGGATCCGGGGTGACGCCGACCTGATCGTGTCCGACACGTCCCTGGTCGACCTGGGCAACCTGGGCCAGCTCGGCATGGTGCCCGGCTGGCCCGGTGCCGACGTGTTCCCGGCGCAGCCCATGGTCGCCCAGACCAGGGCCGTGCTGGACCGCTACCCCGGCCGGTACACCGAGCACGTGCTGCCCGGCTGCGGCCACTCGCCGCACCTGGAGCGTCCGGCCGAGTTCACCACGCTGGTCAGGGACTTCCTGGCGGCGGTCGACAAGCAGGGAGGCTCGTGACGTCTGCCCCGGCGCGCCGTCCGGGACCCAAGCCCGGCCGGGGTGAGGTGTCCCGGCGGCGCATCCTGGCCGCCGCTGAACAGGTCTTCGCCGACCTGGGGTTCCCCGCGGCGTCCATCGTCAAGATCACCGAGGCGGCCGGCGTCGCGCAGGGCACCTTCTACCTGTACTTCGACTCCAAGCAGGCGGTGTTCGAGGAGGTCCTGCTCGACCTGAACCACCGGGTGCGCCAGGCGATGGCCGAGGGCGCCCGGGGCGCGACGACCAGGGAAGCCGCCGAACGCGGCGGCTTCGCCGGGTTCTTCCGCTTCACCGCCGAGCATCCGGCGCTGTACCGGGTGATCCGGCAGGCCGAGTTCGTGGCGCCCGCCCTGCTGGAACGGCACTACGCCACCATCGCGGCAGGCTATGTGGACGGCCTGCGCCAGGCGATGGCGGCGGGCGAGGTGGCGCCTGCCGATCCCGAGGTGGTCGCCTGGGCGCTGATGGCGGTCGGTGAGATGATCGGCATGCGGTGGGTGTTGTGGCCGCGTGCCAAGGAGATCCCGCCGGACGTCTTCGAGGAGACGATGGCGTTCGTGACCCGAGCGTTGGGAAGTGGGCATGGCTCGACTGCTCGGTGACCGGATGCCGGCCGACCTGGTGCGGGTGTTCGACGGCACGGACCTGGAAGACAAGGTCGGCATCGCGTATCCGCTGGCCACGGTGGACGAAGCGGGCACGCCCCGGTTCAGCATGCTCAGCGCGGGAGAGTTGCTGGCCACCGGCGACAGCGTGCTGCGGATCGCGATGTGGCCGAACACCCGGACCGGCGGGAACCTGGCCTCGGGCCGGGAGGCGCTGCTGTGTGTCGCCGAACCGGGCTCGGTGCGCTACGTGCGCGGCACCGCTGTCCGCCTGGTGTCGCCGCCCGACGCCGGCGTGGAGTGCTTCGCGTTGACGGTGACGGCTGTGGAGTCGGACAGCCACGTCGGGATGCCCGTGGCCACGCCGATCACGTTCACCACGGTCACGCCGAG
>DASXCQ010000088.1:0-33172 GCA_036491115.1 Pseudonocardiaceae bacterium | reverse complement strand
AGCTCGGTTCCGGCGAGATGGTGGCCGGACCCACCAAGTCGGTCGCCGGCCTGCGGACGGTGGCGCTGCCCGACCTGATCCTGCCGGACCTGCGGCGCCACATGGGCGAGTACGTCCAGGAGGGGACGGACGCACTCGTCTTCGTTGGTGAGAAGGGCGCCATTCTCAAACGCGGGAACTGGCGGCGGTCGGTGAAGTGGCCCGAGTCGGTCAAGAAGGCAGGCTTGCCAGTGGGCTTTCGGTTCCATGATCTGCGGCACACCGGTAACCATCTGGCCGCCGCTGCCGGCGCTAGCACTCGGGAGCTGATGCACCGGATGGGGCACGGCAGCGCTCGGGCCGCGCTGATCTACCAGCACGCGACCAGCGACCGAGACCTGGAGATCGCCCAGGAGTTGAGCCGGCGGGCGCTCGCTGCTCGTGAGAAGGCCGAGCAGGAAGCCAAGGGCCAGGCCGATGACCAGGGGAAGACTCTCCGGAGGATGGTGCGGCCGACGTGGCGTAATAGCACGCCAATCGCACGGGAAGATCGAAAACCACTCGCGGGGTGCCGTCCAACATCGGGCGGTACCCCGTCTGAGCTGGGGAGAAGGTCCGAGAGCGGGTGACGGGAATCGAACCCGCATGACCAGCTTGGAAGGCTGGGGCTCTACCATTGAGCTACACCCGCGCGCCCCTGGGCGTACCGGGACGCCAACAGACTAGCGTGTCGCGCTACGCTTACGGCGTGTGCCGTCCACCAGGGGCGGGACGCACGGGATGTGGCGCAGTTTGGTAGCGCACTCGCTTTGGGAGCGAGGGGCCGCCGGTTCAAATCCGGCCATCCCGACCATAAGTGGGCAGGTCAGAGCCTTGTGCATCGTTGAGGGTTCACACGCCCATCGGCGTCGTCGGGCCCACGCGGTGCTGCTGGCCGACGCGGACCTCGGACAGGGCCTTCTTGATGATGACCTTGCTGAAGTAGCCGCTGGCGAAGGCGATGTTCTCCACGACGTACCAGAACTTCTCAGCCGCGGTCATCTCGACCAGGCCATATTCGGCCAGGGCCTTCTTGGCCGGCACCTTGGCCAGGTAGCCGGCCCCGAAGCCGATGCACGCCAGGATGTACCAGAACGCCTCAGCCGTCGTGACAATGCCTGAGCCGAGTCGCTGGAGTTGGTTGCTCATCATTTCGCCTTGTGAAGGCGCGAGAGGACGCGACACGCAACCGGTTGCCCATAGGGCTAACCGGCGCTGAGCCGTTGTCTCCACAGTCCCGTGTGGTCGGTGGACAAAAAGGTGACACAACCGTCGCTGCTTTCGTCCAGCTACGACAGTAATTTCGTTTCGATCTTGCATTCGTTACCGACACTATGTATCGAATGGGTGACGGCAGATCCGTGAGGACAGTCGGGTCCGTTGCGCTGTCCGTCGTAGGCGCCTGCTGCCGGTTGCGGGTACCTTGGGTGACCGGTTGGGTGCCGTGCGTGTCCGCCATGGGCATAGCATGGGGTGGTTGGTCGTTCTCGCACTGTGATGGGACGTGGGCGCTGGTGGGGCGCTGGGTGACTGGGCGGTTGTGGGTGGCCTTCCTTGTCGCTGGCCTTTTCCTGGTTCTCGCCTACTACTCGGCGGTCCGCCTGGGTGGGCCGGCTCCGCTGGTTGTCGCTCTGTATTGCCTGGTCAGCGGGTCGGCGGCGGTCGCGGTTCTGGTGGGCGCCAGGCAGTTGGATCGCGACACGAGGCTGCCTTGGCTGGTGATCGGGCTCAGCCAGGTGGTTTATGCATTCGCGGACATCTGTTTCTACGTCTCGCACAACATTCTCCACGACACCGCGTTTCCGGCCCTGGCCGATCCGCTCTACCTGGCCCATTACCCCCTCGTCGTCATCGGCCTGATCCTGCTGATCCGCCGCCGCACCCCCGGCCGCGACCTGCCCAGCCTGCTCGACGCCGCCACCGTCGCCGTGGCCGCCGCGATGCTCTCCTGGCTCTACCTGATCGGCCCCCAGGCCCGCGCCGACTCACCCGTCCTGGTGAAACTCGCCTCCCTGGGCTACCCGGTGATGGACCTGGCGATGTTCGCCGTCGCGCTGCGCCTGGTCCTCGGTCCGGGTCGCCGGCCGGCGTCCTTCTTCCTGCTGGCGGCGAATCTGCTGGCCATCCTCACCGCGGACACGCTCTATGTGATGCAGCAACTGGACGGCACCTACCGGACCGGCAACTTCCTCGACGCGATCTGGCTCGGCGGCAACCTCTGCCTGGGCGCCGCGGCCCTGCATCCGACCGCCGCCCGGGTGGCCGACCAGGCCGACGACCAGCGCCTGAGTCCGCTCCGCCTGGTCATCCTGGCCGGTGCTGCCCTCATCGCGCCGACCGTCCTGATCGTGCGGGACCTGCTCGGCACGCTGCGCGACGTGCCCGTCATCGCGGGCGCCTGCGCGCTCCTGTTCCTGCTGGCCGTCGCCCGCCTCGCCGTACTCGTCGCCGACCAGCGTCACCTGGCCTGCACCGACGTGCTCACCGGCCTGCGCACCCGCCGCTTCTTCGGTACCCAACTCCCGTTCGAGCTCACCAAGGCGCGCCGCGCCGGCACCAGCCTCGCCGTGCTGATCGTCGACATCGACCGCTTCAAGTCCATCAACGACCGCTACGGCCACCCGGCGGGCGACCACGTCCTCGTCGAAGTGGCTCGCCGGTTGCGCGACTCCGTCCGGCACGCCGACTTCATCGCCCGCTACGGCGGCGAGGAGTTCGCGCTGGTCGTGCCCGGTGTCGGGCCGCAGGAACTCGCCGGCATCGGCGAACGGCTGCGTACCGAGGTGGGCGCGCGGCCGATCCAGGTGCTGCCCGGCGTGGCCGTCTACGTCACCGTCTCGGTCGGCACCGCAGGCTACCCGCGGCACGGCAACTCGCCCGCCGAACTCATCACCACTGCCGACCGCGCCCTCTACACCGCGAAGTCACTCGGCCGGGACCGGGTCGTGGTGGGGGAGAGCGCCACCCCGCAAGTGGAGTCCACCGGGGACGTCATGTCCTACCTCCAGTGGGCGTCCGACGAAGTGGACAGCTGGTTGTCCACTGTGGAGCACGGCCGGGCGGTCGGTCGCTGGGCGGCGCTCGTCGCCGCCGCGCTCGGCGCGGACGACACCGTGGTCGGCAGGGCGGAACTGGCCGGGCGACTGCACGACGTGGGCAAAGTCCTGATCCCGCAGGCGATCTGGCGCAAGCCGAGCAGCCTGTCCCGCCACGAACGCCAACTCGTCGAGCAGCACTGCGACTTCGGCTACCAGCTGGTGAGCGTCGTCCCCGGCATGCTCGACGTGGCCGAAGCCGTCCGCCAGCACCACGAGCGGGTCGACGGGCGCGGCTACCCGCTCGGGCTGGCCGGGCAGGAGATCCTGCTGGAGGCCAGGATCGTCGCCGTCTGCGACTCCTGGGCCGCCATGCTCGCCGACCGGCCCTACCACCGCGCACTCCACCCCGACCAGGCCGAGGACGAGCTCATCGCCGGCCGGGGCAGCCAGTACGACCCGGACGTCGTCGACGCCTTCCTCGACCTGCACCGCCGCGGCCTGCTCGGCGGCCTGTGCCGGCTGGGTGAGCCGGCGCCTGCCGCACCCTAGAATCCGTCGGCGATCGTGTTCCAGAACATCAGCTCGTAGGACTGGAACAGGCGGCCGTAGGTCATGGCTTCCTCGCGGTTCTGCCGGCCCGCCGCCATTCCGGCCCGCAGCGCGGCCACGGCCTGTTCCTCCAACTCCGGCGTGGGTGTGGCGAAGAAGTCGAAGAAACCGCAGGCATCGTCGTCGAAGCCGTAGTGCTCGCGCATCGCGGTCGCGATCGTGGCGCAGTAGTCGCCCCATGCGGCGAAGTTCGCGATCAGCGCGACCACGACGTCAGCCGGTTCGCCGAACAGCGCCAGCCACGCCAGGTAGGCCGGATACGCCTGGCAGCCGGCCAGCGGCTGGTAGGCGCGCAGCGACTGGGTGTCCTGACCGGTGGCATCGGCCAGCGCGGCCAGTCTGCCCAGCGCCAGGCTCTCGCCGGTGGCCAGGCCGGTGAACAACTCCCTGGCGTTGGGTTCGGCGCACCGCGCGGCCAGGGTCAGGAAGCTGCGCCAGTCGCTGGGCACGATCCGCCGTTCCTCGGCCGCGATGGTGGCGAACACCGAACGCGGCGCCGCGCCCGACGCGATCAGCGGCACCAGTCGGTTGTCCTTCTCCGCCGGGGCGAGTGCCGCGCGGGCGTCGGCCAGGAGTTCACGCGCCGGATCGCTCATGTGCTGGTATTCCTCCCGGTTCCGCAACGGTCTGCTGCCGGCCGAAGCCGAGCAGGACGGCGGCCGCGCGGCTGTGGGCGGCGAACGCACCCAGCGCGGCGTAGATCAGTCCGGCCAGCGCCCACGCCTCGACGGCCGGCAGCCCGGCAGCGGGAGCAGCCGACTGGCCGGGGAACAACCCGAGGCCCCACGCGCCGAACGCGACACCGCACAGCACCGCCACGATGCCGGGCCAGTTGGCCGTGCCGGCGTCCCGCCACGACGGGACCGTCCCCATCGGCCGGTCGAACAGCACCAGCCTGGGCAGCACGAACCGGTCGACGCACATCACCACCGTGACACAGGGCAACGCCACGGCGGACCAGTTCGCGACTGCGAAGAAACCGTTCTCCGCAGAGGGAAACCGCCACGTGAACACGGCGGCGACCGCCGCCATGATCGCGCACGTGTACCACCGCCGCCAGCCACGCACCCCACCGAGCACGTTCTGGCCCGCGTTCACCATCTCGTAGTAGTTGCCGTCGTTGATGGCGAACTGCAACACGGTGGCGACGACCGCGCCGAGCGCGAGGATGCCGAACATCGAATACTCGACGGTGTAGCGGAAGGCCGGCCCGAAGTCGAACTGGCCCGCCCCGGACAGCTGGCCCATCATCCAGCCGCCGGCCACGAACAGCACCAGGCCGACGGCGAACGCGACCGCCATCGGTGGTGCGGGCCAGAAGAACTTGGGCCTGCCGTAGCGCCAGGTGTCCGGTTCGTTGCCCCACATCACCGAGCCGATGGCCACGCCGACGCCGGCCAGGAACGGCAGCGTGGTGTGGCCGGCACCGGCCAACTGGGCACTCGGGATGGTCACCAGGCCCTTGATCACCAGGTACAGCACCCACAGGATCATCAGCGGCGCCACCAGATACCGGGCGAACGCGGCGATGCCGGTGAAGCCGAACAGGTTGTTGGTGACGCCCACGACGGCGAGCAGCACGCTGATCAGCACGACGTGGCCCCAACTGAACAGCCCGTCGTACAGGGTGGCCAGCAGGTTGAACGCGAACGCCGTCCACCCGGCCGCGATGCCGATCAACACCACCGTGACCAGCGCCGACCCGACCCGGCCCAGGATGGACCTGGTGAGCAGCGAATGGGTCTGGCCGGTGGTGGAGCCCAGGTACGCGGCGGGCAGCGCGTAGGCGAGGTAGGCGACGGCGCCGATCGCGCCCGCGCCGACCGCCCTGCCCAGCGAGTAGCCGGCGTCGTGGTACTGGAAGCCGAGGAACAGGTAGGTGAACCCGGCGGCCAGGGTGATCCACAGGGACAGGAAGTGGTATCTGGAGCGGCGTTCGGTGAGCGGTACTACGCCGGTGCCGCTGGTCGAGTAGTCGTGGGCGACGCTTCGTTCCAGGGTCGTGTTGTTCACGTTGTGTCCCGCTCCGCTCGCTGTCTGCTGCCAGCTTAGGGAAATCTCGCCCATCGCCATACCACCGGGGCGCCGTTCCGAGAGTGCCGTCCGTTTACCGGTGACACGTCAGCGATCCGCCAAGATCGCCCACCGGGCCGAGACTGGACGAACGTCACGGCGAGGTAACGGCGAGGCAGATCCACCAGGCGGACACGGTACGTGGCCAAACCTGACGAAACGCACTGCGGCAGATGGCCGATCAAGAGGACGCTGACCAGCGACGATGTGTCGAAGTGTGACGCGACTCGTGAGCTTGCTCGATCATGGTGACTGCCGTCACAGTTGGATAACGGTCGCCGATCGGCACTTGGGCGGGCGGATTTCCGAGCTGTAACGTCACTGTGACGCGAGCGGTAAGCGCTTACCGCAACGATGCAGAACCCAACCGGAGGCGATGGATGGAGACCCCCGCCGACCACGGGTCGCGGCCACTCACGATCTACGACGTGGCCCGGCGCGCCGGTGTGTCGATCGCCTCGGTGTCCCGGGTGCTCAACGGGCGCAACAGTCCACGGCCGGAGACGAAGGAGAAGGTCCTGGCCGCGGTGCGCGAACTGGGTTTCGTACCGGACGGTGCGGCGCGGGCGTTGTCCAATCGGCTCAAGGAGGTCGTCGGGGTCGTGTTCCGGCACGCGAACGTGCAGGACGACGACGCGTTCTCCGACGAGGACGAGAGCCTCCTGTTCGCCGACGTGATCAACAGGGGAGTGGAGCTCGGGGCCAGGAACAAGGGCTTCGACCTGTTGATGAGCTCGGTGGACGTGTACGACCACAGCCCGCAGAGCAGGGTGGCGTCGATCGCGGGCAAGAGCGACGGTCTGATCCTGCACGACCAGGTGCTGTCCACGGTCGGCATCGTGCGGGTGGCGCAACGGACCCCGGTGGTGACGCTCGCCGGCACGCCGACGTCGGCCAGCGTGAACGTGCGCAGCGACAACGCGGCCGGCATGCGGGAGCTGACCAGACACCTGCTCGTCGACCACGGCTACCGCACGGTGGCCTACCTGGCCGGCCACGCGGACAGCCCGGACAACCTGGCCCGCGCCGAGGCGTTCGAGCTGGAGGTGGCCGAGGTCGGCATCGAGGCGTGGACCGGCGAGGTCTGGCGCGGCAACTACATGGCCGCCGGTGGCGCCAAGGTGGTCAAGGACATTCTCGGCCGCAACCTGCCGCTGCCGCGCGCCATCGTGTGCGCCAACGATCAGACCGCCATCGGCGTGATGTACACGTTGGCGCAGCACGGTATCCGGGTGCCGCAGGACGTCGCGGTGACCGGTTTCGACGACATCCCGGTGGCTCGCCACCTGCACCCCCAGTTGACCACGGTCCGCCAGCCGATCCAGAAGCTCGGCGCGACCGCATTCGACGTGCTGTATTCCATGATCAGCGGTGAGGGTCGGCCCCAGCCGGAAGTCGTGCTGCCGACCAGTCTCGTGGTGCGCGGCAGTTGCGGCTGCCAGGGTGAGTCCGTCCCGCCGTGGGAAGCGAGTGCCCGGTGATACACCTCTTACGCAGACTGGGGTTCTACGTGCTGACCGCGTGGGCGGCCATCACGGTGAACTTCTTCCTGCCCCACCTGATGCCCGGCGACCCGGTGCAGAACCTGATCGCCCGGCAACAGGGCAAGGCCAGTCCGCAGGCCGTGGCCGCGTTGCGCGCACAGCTCGGACTGACCGGCCACCAGTCGCTGTGGTCGGACTACGTGCACTACTGGACCCAGCTCTTCCACGGCAACCTGGGCATTTCCACCAGCTTCTTCCCGGCGTCGGTGACCACCGTGCTCAGCGCCGCCCTGCCGTGGACCCTGGTGCTGGTCGGAGTGTCCACGGTGGTCAGCTTCGTGGTGGGCACGCTGATCGGCATCGTGGTCGCGTGGCGACGCGGTTCGCTGCTGGACGGCGTGCTGCCCGTGGCCACGTTCTTCCAGGCGGTGCCGTACTTCTTCTTCGCACTCGTGGTGCTGATCGTGCTGGGCAGTGACCTGGGGTGGTTCCCGATCAGCGGCGGCTCCGACTCCAGCATCGATCCGGGGATCTCCGGCCCGTTCATCGGCAGCGCCATCTACCACGGGTTCCTGCCGATGATCACCATCGTGGTCAGCTCGATCGCCGGCTGGATCCTGGGCATGCGCAACATGATGGTCACCACCATGGACGAGGACTACGTCCTGGTGGCCCAGGCCAAGGGGCTGCCCACCCGCCGGGTCGTCGGCTACGCGGCCCGCAACGCGATCCTGCCCAACGTGTCCAGCTTCTCGCTCTCGCTGAGCTTCGTGGTGGCGGGCGCGCTGCTCACCGAGATCGTCTTCTCCTACCCCGGCATCGGCTTCCAGTTGCTCAACGCGGTGCAGAGCGAGGATTTCCCGCTGCTGCAGGGGATCTTCCTGGTCATCACGTTCGCGGTACTCGCCGCGAACCTGCTGGCCGACGTCGTCTACGCCTTACTCGACCCGCGTACCCGGCAGGAGGCATGACCGGATGACCACCCAGATCGCGACAGCGCCTGGCACGTTACCCACGCCGGGCACGGCGGACGCGACCCGGCGGCGACGCGCCGTGCAGTTCCCGAAGTCCCCGAAGATCCTGATCGGCCTGGGCATCCTGGCCTTCTTCATCCTGGTCGCGGTGATCGGCCCGTGGGTCGCGCCGTACGACCCGTCCGCCACCAGCGTCGACCTGCTCGCCGGACCGTCGTCCGCGCACCTGCTCGGCACCACCCAGTCCGGTGAGGACGTGCTGTCCGAGCTGCTGGTCGGAGCGCGCAGCACCGTGGTCATCGGCTTCCTGGCGGGGCTCATCGCGACCGCGCTGTCGATCATCATCGGGATCTGCGCCGGCTACTTCGGTGGCCTGGCCGATGACCTGCTGTCCCTGCTCACCAACGTGTTCCTGGTGATCCCGGGCCTGCCGCTGCTGATCGTGCTGGGCGCGTACCTGCCCAAGTCGACATCGTCCAGCCCGATCGTGATCGCACTGATCATCAGCATCACGGGCTGGGCGTACGGCGCGCGAGTGCTCCGCGCGCAGACACTGTCCATGCGGCGGCGCGACTACGTGGAGTCGGCCCGGGTGATCGGGGAGAAGCGGTCGCGGATCATCGCGTACGAGATCCTGCCGAACCTGACCGCGATCGTGGCATCGTCGTTCGTGTTCACCGTGCTGTACGCCATCGGCACGTACGTTGCGCTGGCGTTCCTCGGCGTGGTCGACCCCAACTGGAACTGGGGCGGCATCCTGTTCTGGGCCGAGGAGGCGAACGCGGCGCAGGTCAACGCCTGGTGGTGGTTCCTGCCGCCCGGCCTGTGCATCGCGCTGCTCGGCACGTCACTGGCGCTGCTCAACTTCGGCATCGACGAGTTCATCAACCCCCGCCTGCGGGCGGCCGGCCTGTCCCGCAAGGTGGCCCGCGCCACCGGTCTGCCGCGCCGGCCCCGGTTCGGCATGACCCCGGTGGCGCGCAGGTCGGCACTGACGATCAAGGGAGCGATTCGGTGACCGGGTCGGGTTGGGCGTCCACGGCGCTGCGCACGTCACAGGTCGACACCGAGCCGGTCCTGGACATCCGGGGACTGAGCGTGGACTACGGCTTCGGCGACGGAGCGGTGCACGCCACCTCCGAGGTCGACCTGGTGTTGCGCCGGGGCGAGGTGCTCGGACTGGCCGGGGAGAGCGGCAGCGGCAAGTCGACGCTGGCCTACGCGGTGACCAGGCTGCTCCGCCCGCCGGGCGTGATCACCGACGGCGAGGCGTGGTTCCACACCGCCGAGGGCGGCGAGGTGGACCTGCTGGCCGCGGATGCCGAGCAACTGCGCAAGCTGCGCTGGTCGGAGATCGCCGTGGTGTTCCAGAGCGCCATGCACGCGCTGAACCCGGTGATGACCGTCGGTGCCCAGCTGACCGACGTGCTGGAGGTGCACCGGCCGCACCTGAGCCGCCGGCAGCGCCGGGAGCGGGCCGTGGAACTGCTGCGCATGGTCGGCATCACCGGCGACCGGCTGGGCAGCTACCCGCACCAGCTCTCCGGCGGCATGCGGCAGCGCGTGATGATCGCGATGGCCCTGGCCCTGGAGCCCAGGGTGGTGATCATGGACGAGCCGACCACCGCGCTGGACGTGGTGACGCAGCGGGAGATCCTGGAGGAGCTCATCGGGCTGCGGGACCGGCTCGGCTTCGCGGTTCTGTTCATCACGCACGACCTGTCACTGCTGATCGAACTGGCCGACTCCATCGCGGTGATGTACGCGGGCCGGCTGGTCGAGCGCGCGTCGGCGGCTGCCCTGTTCCGGTCGCCGCGCCACCCCTACACGCGTGGTCTGCTCAACTCGTTCCCGTCGCTGCACGGCGAATGGCGCAAGATGACCGGCATCGCCGGCTCCCCACCCGACCTGCGGCACGTGCCCAGCGGGTGCCCGTTCCACCCGCGCTGCCCGCACGCGTTCGACCGCTGCTCCGCGGAGACACCGAAGCTGGTGGAGATCGGCGGGGGGCAGTCCAGGGTCGTGTCGTGCTGGCTGCACGACACGGCGGCAACCGGCACGCCCGCCGTGCCCGAGGACCTCGCCCTGCCGGAGCCGATGATCGGGAGCCCGTCATGACCGAGACCGCCGTCCTCGAGGCGAAGAACCTGACCAAGCACTTCCAGATCCGGGAGCGGTCGCTGTCCTGGCGCCGGATGCCGGTGCGGGCCGTCGAGGACGTGTCGTTCAGCCTGGCCAAGGGTTCGGTCACCGCGGTGGTGGGGGAGAGCGGGTCGGGCAAGTCGACGCTGGCCAGGATGCTGGCCCGGCTGATCGTGCCGACGTCGGGCGAGGTGCTGCTGCGCGGCAGCCGTACGCCGCCCGGCGGGGCCCGCCGCGAGTACACCCGGCAGGTCCAGCTGGTGTTGCAGGACCCGTTCTCGTCGCTGAACCCGGTGCACAACGTGCGCTACCACCTGAGCCGGCCGCTGCGCATCCACGGCATGGCGGCCGGAGAGACCGATCTGGAGCGCTCCATTCTGGATCTGCTGCGCAGGGTGGCGCTCACCCCGGCCGAGCAGTTCATCGACAAGTACCCGCACGAGCTGTCCGGCGGCCAGCGCCAGCGCGTCGCCATCGCGCGTGCCCTGGCCGTGCGGCCCGAGGTGCTGATCGCCGACGAACCGGTGTCCATGCTCGACGTGTCCATCCGGCTGGGCGTGCTGAACCTGCTCGCCGACCTGCGGGACACCGAGGGCCTGGCCATCCTGTACGTCACCCACGACATCGCGTCCGCCCGCTACCTCGCGAACACCATCGTGGTCATGTACGCCGGCCAGATGGTCGAGTCCGGCCCGGCGACGGAGGTCACCGACCACCCGTCGCACCCGTACACCCAGTTGTTGCTGCGCGCCGCGCCCGACCCGGACCGGGTCGAACCGCCGACCCTGGCCAGCCGGGGCGCGCCACCCAGCCTGGTCCGGCCGCCGTCCGGCTGCCGGTTCCACCCCCGCTGCCCGCACGCCATGCCGGTGTGCGAGACGACGGCGCCGCCAGCGGTGCGCGTCGCCGACGGGCATGCCAGCGCGTGCTGGCTGTACGCGCAGGAGGGGACGCACGACACCACGGGTCCGGACGGGGTGGTCGGCTGAGTCCACCCCGGGCGGCGAAACGGCCGCGCACCATCCGATCCCGGTGATCCACCGGAAGCCGACCGCCCCCTGGCGGTGCGGAGCACAACGACGGGGCCCGGCCGACCTGGGCCGTGCCCGCCAGTAACAGACCCCGACACGGTCGTTGCACTCGAGGCCGGCGTGAGCCGGCCGGACGTACGGAGTTTAACCAATGTTGCGCAGAACTCTTACCGGACTGGCGGCGCTGTCCGCCGTTCTGATCGCGGTCACGGCGTGTGGGCAAGGCCAGCCAGCGGCTTCGGGTGGTAGCAACTCGACCCTCGTGATCGAGGACAACCCGGTCTCGCCCTTCACCGACAACTTCAACCCGTTCGACACGAACGACACGGCCGTCCTGGTCAACGCCCAGGGCATGATCTACGAGCCGTTGCTGCAGTTCAACGCGATGAAGCCGGGCACGGCCCCCTACCCGTGGCTGGGCAAGTCCTACAGCTTCTCGCCCGACGGCAAGACCCTGACGTTCCACCTGCAGCAGGGCGTCAAATGGAACGACGGCAAGCCGTTCAGCAGCGCCGACGTGGCCTTCACCTTCAACCTGATGAAGAAGAACCCGGCGATCAACACGAACGGGATCAACCCGACGAACGTGAGCGCGCCGGACCCGAACACCGTGGTCCTGACGTTCGACACACCGCAGTTCGTGAACCTGTTCTACATCGGCTCGGCCTACATCGTGCCGCAGCACATCTGGCAGTCGGTGGCGGACCCGTCTACGTTCAACGACCCCAGCCCGGTCGGCACCGGCCCGTACAAGCTGGCCAAGTTCAACTCGCAGGGCTTCACCCTGACCAAGACCGGCACGTACTGGCAGCAGAACATGGTGAAGATCGCCAACCTGAGCTTCCCGTCGTACGTGTCCAACACGACCGCCAGCCTGGCCCTGTCCCAGGGCAAGATCGACTGGGGCGGCAACGACATCCCGAACATCCAGAAGACGTTCGTGAACGTCGACCCGACCCACAACAAGTACTGGTTCGCCCCGGTCAACGTGGTGACGCTGCAGCTCAACACCACCAAGCCGATGCTGAGCGACCCGGCAGTGCGCAGGGCCATCAGCGCCGGCGTCGACCGCAACCAACTGTCCACCATCGGTGAGACCGGTTACGAGCCCGCTGCCACCTCGTCCGGCGGGCTGCTGCTCAAGGGCGTCGACGACAAGTTCCTGACGCCGTCGCTGACCAACGACCTGGCCCAGGACAAGAACAAGGTCGCCCAGATCCTGCAGGGCGACGGCTTCACCAAGGCCAACGGCAAGTGGACCAAGGGCGGCAAGACGATCAAGTTCGCCCTGGAGGACCCGTCGTCGTACTCGGACTACTACGAGGACATCACCCTGATCTCGCAGCAGCTCAACGCGCAGGGCTTCGACACCACGGTCAACGGCACCACGCCGGACACCTGGACCAGCGACTACAACAACGGCAGCTTCGACGCCACCGTCCACTGGGGCAACCAGGGCCCATCGCCGTACTACCAGTACGACAACTGGCTGGACTCGAACCTGAGCGCGCCGATCGGCAAGCCGGCCACCGGTGACCAGTCGCGGTTCAAGAGCCAGGCGGCGCAGGACGCGTTGAACGAGTTCGCCAACACCAACGACCAGGCCACCCAGGCCGACGCGCTGAACAAGCTGCAGCAGATCGTGGCTACGCAGGCGCCGGTCATCCCACTGCTCTACGGGGCGTCCTGGGACGAGTACAGCACCAAGAAGTTCACTGGCTGGCCGACGCCGGACAACGCCTACATGAACCCGACCCCCAACTCGCCGTTCCTGGAGTACACCGTCCTGCACCTGACGCCGGTGTCCTGACCACATCACAACGACACGCACCAGGGGCTGTCCCCGCCCGGTCGCACCGGCCGGGCGGGGGCACCGCGCCGAGCGCGGAACCCGTGCTGACGCAACGAAGGGGACATCGCATGACTGTCCTTCGGCAGGACATCGACGAATCCGAACAGACCACCGCCATGCCGCCGGTGACCCGCAAGACCTTTCCCAGCGGGTTCCTCTGGGGCTCGGCCACCGCGTCCTATCAGGTCGAAGGAGCCGCGGCCGAGGACGGCAGAACCCCGTCCATCTGGGACACGTTCGCCCGCCGACGAGGGGCCGTGCGCAACGCGGACACCGGTGACGTCGCGGCGGATCATTACCATCGGTTCACCGACGACGTGGCGACGATGGCCGCGCTCGGCCTGTCCGCGTACCGGTTCTCCCTGTCCTGGTCCCGGGTGCGGCCCGGCGGCAGCGGTCCGGCGAACGAGTCCGGCCTCGGCTTCTACGACCGGCTGGTGGACGAGCTGTGCGCCAAGGGCATCCGCCCGGTCGCCACCGCGTACCACTGGGACCTGCCGCAGGAACTCGAGGACGCGGGTGGCTGGACCAACCGGGACACCGCATACCGGTTCGCCGAGTACGTGCAGATGGCGGCGGCCCGGCTCGGTGACCGGGTGCAGCTGTGGTCGACGGTGAACGAGCCGTGGTGCTCGGCGTTCCTCGGCTACGCGTCCGGCGTGCACGCGCCCGGCCGGCAGGAACCGGAGTCGGCGCTGCGGGCCGTGCACCATCTCTTGCTGGGCCACGGCCTGGCCGTCGGTGTCCTGCGGGACGTGCTGCCCACCGGTCACCAGGCGTCGCTGGTGCTGAACCTGCACTCGATCCGCCCGGTGGACCCGGAGTCCTCGACGGACGCCGAGGCGGTGCGCCGGATCGACGGCTTGGCCAACCGGATCTTCCTGGAGCCGGTGCTGCGCGGCCGGTACCCGCAGGACGTGCTCGCCGACACGGCCACCATCACCGACTGGAGCTTCGTCCAGGACACGGACCTCGCCGAGATCTCCCGCCCCATCGACGTGCTGGGAGTCAACTACTACACGCCCACCCTGGTCGCCGCCCGCAAGCCGGGCGCCCCGCCGGTCCGCGCCGACGGGCACGGCGGCAGCAACAGTTCTCCCTGGGTCGGGGCGGGAGACATCGACTTCCTGCAACCACCCGGTTCCCGCACCATGATGCAATGGTCGGTGGACGCCACCGGCCTGCACGACGTGCTGTCCAGGGTCGGCCGGGAGTACCCGGAACTGCCGCTGGTGGTCGCCGAGAACGGCGCCGCCTACGACGACTACGTCGACCCGAGCGGCCGGGTCAGGGACGCCGAACGGATCGCGTACCTGCGGTCCCACCTGGACGCGGTGCACACGGCCATCGCCGAGGGCGTCGACGTGCGTGGCTACTTCGTCTGGTCGTTGCTGGACAACTTCGAGTGGTCGTATGGCTACTCGCGGCGGTTCGGCATCGTGTACGTCGACTTCGCGACGCAGCGCCGCTGGCTCAAGGACAGCGCCCGCTGGTTCGCCGGAGTCGCGTCGGCGAACGCGCTGCTGGACGAGGACGCGCCGGTGGAGGACGGGATCGGCTCATAGCGGAGCCGCCCACAACGTCGGGTCAGTCGGGGCCATAGGGGTCGCCGCTACTCGGCACAAGTCGTGAGTGCGGAATGTCGTGCCGGCGACGTTCCGCACTCACGCACCTCTATGGACGTTCGGCGATTGTCGCCGCATTCCTGGCCATTTCCCGGGAAACGACTTCACCCAGCCGACTGCGGCAGCACGGAATCCGACCCGGACCGGGTGATCGAGTCGTTCAACTTGTTCAACAACCGCCCCAGGGCGGTCCGGTCGTCATCGGTCCAGTCGCTGGTCACAGCGTCCAGATTGCTACGACGCTGCCGCCGCATCTGCCGCATCACGGTCCGACCGTCCTCCGTGGGGCTGATGATGCAGGACCGTCGGTCACCAGGGTTGGTGTGACGTTCGACCAGACCGAGCTCCTTCATGGCGGCGACCTGCCGAGTGACCGTCGAACCGTCCAGGCCGACTGCGGCGGCGATGGTGTTGATGCTGGCCGGGCCGATCCGCTCCAGCGTGCGCAGCAGCAGATAGCCGGCGCGGTCGACCCCGCAGGCCGCCTCGGGCGGGCGGCCCAACATCGCGATCGTGCGCGCCAGCCGAGTCATCTCGGTCTCCAGCACGTCGACCGGGTCACCAGTCGACTTGACGCGCGACTTTCGCCTGTGAGGCACGGTCGACCCGCCTCTCCGGTACTTCCACCCTGGGTGGTCTACGTGTACGGTACAGATATATTGCCTGTATTGCACAGTGGTCATCAGGTGCTGGTTCGATGCGGAAACAGCAGGTGATGGCGGTAGGACGAGTCGATGTTGCTACGCGTTGGCGACATCGGTGAGCATGCCCGTGTTCACCCCGCTCTCGCGTCCACCGTCGACTCACCCGGTGGGGGCTGGCACGTCGCGCTGCGCTGCGCGATCATGCGCTGCACTATGTGTTCCGTGCCCGAACGAACGTGGAGGTTCTCGGTGCCTTGGCACGCTGGTCGAGACTGGTCGGCTCGTGTGGTTCGTCGGCTGACCGCCTCCCCGCACAATGAGACGAATACATCTCACGGTACCACGCCGATAGCACCGCTCGACCAGGTCGCACAGGAAAACTTCTCGGTTGCCGCCCGCCTGCTGCCGCCGGCATTCCGTCGTCACCTGCTGTCGATCTACGTCTTCGCGCGGCTCGTCGACGACATCGGCGACGAGGCGACCGGCAACCGGATCACCTTGCTGGACAAGGTGACCCGCGATCTTGATCATATCTACGCCGGCCGTACGCCAACCCACGGGATGCTCTCCGAACTCGCGGTGACAATTCGCGAGTGTGACATCCCGCGCGGCCCGCTCGACGCCTTGATCGGTGCCAACCGGCAGGATCAGTTCGTCCACCGTTACGGGTCGTACCCGGAATTGGTGGAGTACTGCGAACTGTCCGCGAACCCGGTCGGCCAACTCGTCCTCTACGTGTTCCGCGCCGCCACACCGGACCGGATCTCGCTGTCCGACAAGGTGTGCACGGCGCTGCAGATCCTCGAACACTGCCAGGACGTGGCGGAGGACTTCGACAGGGGCCGGGTGTACCTGCCGGCCGACGACCTGGATCGGTTCGGGGTCAGCGACGCCGACCTGAAGGCACCCGTGGCGGGCACACCGTTCCGGGCCATGCTGGCGTTCCAGGTGCAGCGCGCCCGGCGACTGCTGGAAGAGGGCGCCCCGCTGGTCAACTCGCTCCGCGGCTGGGGCAGGCTCGCGGTCAGCGGCTACGTCGCGGGCGGCCTGGCCACCGCCAAGGCGATCGCGGACGCCGACTACGACGTACTCGCCGGCACACCCAAGCCCGGCAAGGCAGACACCCTGCGCTACTGGCTGCTGCTGCTCGCCGGCGGCAGCGTGGCGTGACCGAACATCACTCTGGCGCGGAGGGGACCGGCTGATGAACCTGGATGCCGCATACGCGCGGTGCGAGCAGATCACCACCGAGCAGGCCCGCAACTTCTCCTACGGCATCAAGCTGCTGCCGCCGCCGAAGCGGCGCTCGCTGTCCGCCGTGTACGCGTTCGCCCGGAGGGTGGACGACATCGGCGACGGCGACCAGCCCTCCGATGTCCGGCTGGCCGGGTTGACCGAGGTGCGCGCCCAACTGAGCCGGCTGGACCAGCCCGGCGACGACCCGGTGCTGGTCGCGCTGGCCGACACCGCGCTGCGCACCGGCCTGCCGATCCCCGCGTTCCACGAGCTGATCGACGGCTGCGAGGCCGACGTGCGGGGCACCGAGTACCAGACGTTCGACGAACTGCGCGGCTACTGCCGCTGCGTCGCGGGCTCGATCGGCCGGCTGTCGCTGGCCGTGTTCGGCTGCGCCGACCGGACCGTCGCCGAGCCGATCGCCGACGCCCTCGGCCTGGCCCTCCAGCTGACCAACATCATCCGGGACGTGCTGGAGGACCGCCGGAACGGCCGGATCTACCTGCCGGCCGAGGACCTCAAGCGGTTCGGCTGCACCCTGGAGCTCGACGAGGCGGGCCGGTTCACCGACGACGTGGACCAGTTGACGGCGCTGATCGAGTTCGAGGCGGCCCGCGCCCAGGACTGGTACGCCGACGGGCTGCGCCTGCTGCCCATGCTGGACCGGCGCAGCCGGGCCTGCACCGGCGCCATGGCCGGCATCTACCACCGGCTGCTGGACCGCTTCATGGCCCGGCCGTGGCTGGTGCTGCGGGACCGGGTTTCACTGCCCGGCTGGGAGAAGGCCATCGTCGCAGCCCGTGCGCTGGCCGGGGTCGGCGGATGACCCGCGGCACGGTGGTGGTGGTCGGCGGCGGGCTGGCCGGGCTGGCCGCGGCCACCGGCCTGGTGCGGCGCGGCCACGACGTCACGGTGGTCGAGGCACGGGCCCGGCTGGGTGGCGCCACGTTCTCGTTCCAGCGCGACGGGCTCGCCGTGGACAACGGCCAGCACGTCCTGCTGCGCTGCTACACCGAGTACCTCGACCTGCTGGACACGTTCGGCGTCCGGGACCGGATCGCCATGCAGGACCGGTTCCACATCCCGGTGCTGGACAGCGCCGGGCGGCGGGCCGAACTGCGCCGCACCAACCTGCCGGCGCCGCTGCATCTGGCCTCGACACTGTCCCGGTACCGGCTGCTGTCCGGCAGCGACCGGGCCCGGGTACTGCTGGCTGCCGGTCTACTGAGGACACTCGACCCGGCCGACCCGAAGCTGGACGGGCGCAGCTTCGCCGACTGGCTGGTCCGGCACGGCCAGACCAAGGCCACGATCGACGCGCTGTGGAACCTGATCACGGTGGCCGCGCTGAACACCGACGCCGAACACGCGTCGCTGGCGTTGTGCGCGATGGTGTTCCGCACCGCCCTGCTGGAACGGGCCGACGCGGCCGACATCGGGGTGCCGATGCTGCCGCTGGGCGAACTGCACGGCGACGCCGCCCAGCGTCACCTCACCGGCCAGGGCGCCAGGGTGCTGCTGCACACACCGGTGCGGGCGATCCGGACCGTCGGCGCCGGTTTCGAAGTGGCTGTGAACGGTGACGTGATGGGCGCGGACGCCGTCGTCATGGCCGCGCCGCCGGAGGCAGCCGCCGAGGTGCTGCCGGCGGGAGCGCTGGACCGGCCGGAGCGGCTCGCGGAACTCGGTGGCGCGCCGATCGTCAACGTGCACACTGTGTACGACCGACCGGTCACCTGGGACCCGTTCACGGCCGTCATCGGTTCGCCCGTGCAGTGGGTGTTCGACAGGTCGGAGATCGCCGGAGTGGACAGTGGCCAGTACCTCGCGGTGTCGCTGTCGGCCGCGCAGGAGTGGATCGACGTGCCGACCGGCCGCCTGAAGGAACAGTTCCTGCCCGAGATGGCGCGGCTGTTCCCGGCGGCGGGCGGCGCGCAGGTGAGACAGTTCTTCGTCACCCGGGAACGGCGGGCGACGTTCCGCCAGACACCCGGCTGCGCCCGGCTGCGCCCGGCGGCGCGGACCAACCTGCCAGGCTGCGTCCTTGCCGGTGCGTGGACCGCCACCGGCTGGCCGGACACGATGGAGGGCGCGGTGCGCAGCGGCAACGAGGCCGCCCGGATCGCCGCCGCCCGACTGGCCGCCATGAGTACCGCTACGACAGTTGGGGAGGCGTCATGACCGCTGTTCTGCCGGTCGAGGTCACCGCGGCCAGGGATGTCGCGGAGCCGGCCCTGCGCCGGGCCGTCGACGAACTCGCGCCCGCCATGCGCACGATCTCGCGGTACCACTTCGGCTGGGCCGACGAGCGCGGCCAGGACACGCCGGGTGGCGGTGGCAAGGCGTTGCGTCCCGCGCTGACCCTGCTGTCCGCGCAGGCGGCGGGCGGTGACCCGAGGGCTGCCGTGCCGGCCGCGGTCGCCGTCGAGCTGGTGCACAACTTCTCCCTGCTGCACGACGACGTGATGGACAACGACCTGGAACGCCGGCACCGGCCGACCGCGTGGACCGTGTTCGGCGTGCCGGCGGCGATCCTGGCCGGCGACGCGCTGCTCACCCTGGCCATCGAGGTGGCCCGCAGGGACAGCAGGCCCGATCGCGCCAGTGACGTGATCGCGTGCCTGAACGAGGCGGTCCAGGGGTTGATCGTCGGCCAGAGTGCGGACGTCGACTTCGAGCGGCGCACCGACGTGACGCTGCCCGAGTGCCTGGCGATGGTGGCCGGCAAGACCGGTGCGCTGATGCGCTGCGCGTCCTCGGTCGGTGCGCTGGCCGTCGGCGCCGACGCGGCTACGGTCACCACGCTCGCCGAGTTCGGCGACCACCTGGGCCTGGCGTTCCAGTTGGTCGACGACCTGCTGGGCATCTGGGGCAGCCCGAACGTGACCGGCAAGCCCGCGCTGGCCGACCTGCGCAGCCGCAAGAAGTCGGTGCCGGTGGTGGCCGCGCTGGACTCCGGCACCGAGGCGGGTGCTCTGCTGGCCGAGCTGTACTTCCAGCCCCACCAGCCCGACCAGGTGGACGACGAGGCCGCGCTGATGGCCATGGCCGAGCTGGTCGAGCGCGCGGGTGCGCGGGAGTGGACGGAGGCCGAGGCCGACCGGCACATCCGGCAGGCGGAGCGGTACCTGGTCGACCTGGCGGCGCCCCCCGCGGTGACCGAGGCGCTGCGGGCCACGGCGTTGTTCGTGACGAGGAGGGATCGTTGAGCGCGGCGGAGCGAAGCGGGGGAGCGCTCCATTCAACACAGCGCGACCGTGCCTCATCGGCGCCCGGACCGAAGGGAGGACGCCGATGAGCTCCGCTGTCATGGGGTCGTCGGACGCCGTGCTCGAACGGGCCCGGCGGACGGTCGACGCGGCCCGGGACCACCTGTTGTCGCTGCAGGACGCGGCAGGCTGGTGGAAGGGCAATCTGGAGACCAACGTCACCATGGACGCCGAGGACCTGATGTTGCGTCAGTTCCTGGGCATCCGGGAGGCGGAGCAGACCGAGCAGGCGGCCCGCTGGATCCGGTCGCAGCAGCGGTCGGACGGGACCTGGGCCAACTTCCACGGCGGCCCGGCCGACCTCTCCACCACGGTCGAGGCGTACGTCGCGCTGCGGCTGGCCGGTGACGGGCCGGCCGCCGACCACATGCGGGCGGCCGCCCGGTACGTGATCGACCAGGGCGGTGTCGAGCAGACCAGGGTGTTCACCCGGCTGTGGCTGGCGTTGTTCGGCGAGTGGTCCTGGGACGACCTGCCGATCATGCCGCCGGAACTGGTGTTCCTGCCGTCGTGGTTCCCGCTGAACGTGTACGACTGGGGCTGCTGGGCCCGGCAGACCGTGGTGCCGCTGACCATCGTCAACGCGCTGCGTCCGGTCCGGCCGCTCGGCGTCACCATCGACGAGCTGCGCACCGGCATCCCCCGCCGCTCCGCCGCGCCACTGCTGTCGATCGGCGGTGCGTTCGAGGCGCTGGACAAGGTGCTGCACGCCTATCAGCGCTCGCCGGTCAAGCCGTTTCGGAAGCTGGCCATGCGGCAGGGCGCCGAGTGGATCGTGGCCCGCCAGGAGGCGGACGGCGGCTGGGGCGGCATCCAGCCACCCTGGGTGTACTCGATCATGGCCCTGCACCTGATGGGCTACCCGCTGGACCACCCGGTGCTGGCCAAGGCCATAGCCGGCCTGGACGACTTCACCGTGCACGAGGACACCGAGCAGGGTACGGTCCGCTGGCTGGAGGCGTGCCAGTCCCCGGTGTGGGACACCTGCCTCGCGGTCACCGGCCTGCTGGACGCCGGTCTGCCGGCCGACCACCCCGCCGTGGCCAAGGCCGTGGACTGGATGGTCGGCGAGGAGATCACGGTGCTCGGCGACTGGTCGGTGCGCCGGCCGGGCCTGGCGCCGGGCGGCTGGGCGTTCGAGTTCGCCAACGACGGCTACCCGGACACCGACGACACCGCCGAGGTGGTGCTGGCGCTGCGCCGGTCCGACCGGCCGGGCGTGCGACCCGCGGTCGACCGCGGTGTCCGCTGGATGATCGGCATGCAGTCCAAGGACGGCGGCTGGGGCGCGTTCGACGCGGACAACACCAGGGAGATCATCACCAAGCTGCCGTTCTGCGACTTCGGCGCGGTCATCGACCCGCCGTCGGCCGACGTGACCGCACACATCGTGGAGGCACTGGCCGCGGAGGGCATGGCGGACGATCCGGCGGCCCGGCGTGGCGTGCGCTGGCTGCTGGAGGCGCAGGAGCGGGACGGTTCGTGGTTCGGCCGCTGGGGCGCCAACCACGTGTACGGCACCGGGGCCGCAGTGCCGGCACTGGTCGCCGCCGGCGTGCCGGCGGCGGGCCTGTCGATCCGCAGGGCGGTGCGCTGGCTGCGTGAGGTGCAGAACGCCGACGGTGGCTGGGGCGAGGACCTACGGTCCTATGTGGACAGAACCTGGCGGGGGAGAGGCGAGTCGACGGCGTCGCAGACGGCGTGGGCGCTGATGGCCCTGCTGGCGGCCGGCGAGCGCGGTGACGAGGTCCGCCGGGGGGTCGCGTGGCTGGCCGAGACGCAGCGGCCGGACGGCAGCTGGGACGAGCCCCACTTCACCGGCACCGGCTTCCCCGGCGACTTCTACATCAACTACCACCTGTACCGCCTGGTGTTCCCGCTCTCCGCGCTGGGCCGGTTCCTGGAGGCCGAGGATGACCGGAACTGACCCCGGCCTGCTCGTCGCCGCACCCATGCGGTGGGAGGCCAGGACCCTGAGCCGGGGCCTGCCGCCGGACACCGTGGTGCGCACCGGCATCGGCCCGGCCCGCTCCCGGCGGTCGGTCGGCGTGCTGCGCGGGCGCCGGCCGGCGGCACTGGCGGTCGCCGGCTTCGGTGGTGCGCTGGTCGACGGGATCGAGCCGGGTGACGTCGTGGTGGCCACCGAGGTGCGGAGTGGCGCGACGGTGGTGGCGTGCCCGTCGGCGCCGCTGCTGGCCGCCGCGCTGCGGGCCACCGGACTGACCGTGCGGCTGGGCCCCATCGTGTCCACCGACCACGTGGTGCACGGCGCGGAACGGGCCGAACTGGGCGCCACCGGGGCGCTGGCCGTGGACATGGAGTCGGCGTTCCTGGCCGACGCCGCCGATGGCGGGCCGCTGGCCGTGCTCCGGGTGATCACCGACACCCCGAGCCAGCCGCTGGTGCGGCCGGGCACGGTGGCCGCGGGGATCACCGCGACCAGAGCACTGGCCAGGGTCGGGCCGGCGCTGGTGGCGTGGGCGGAGGCGGTCGGCGACCGGACGGTGTTACTGGCCGGCCCCCGGTCGTTCTGTGCCGGCGTGGAACGGGCCATCGACATCGTGGCCCACCTGTTGGCACAGCGGCCCGGCCCGATCTACGTGCGCAAGCAGATCGTCCACAACGCCATCGTGGTCGCCGACCTGGAGCGGCGCGGGGCCGTGTTCGTGGACGAACTGGACGAAGTGCCCGACGGCGCCACCGTCGTGTTCTCCGCGCACGGCGTGGCGCCGAGCGTGCGGGACGAGGCGGCCGGCCGGGGCATGGACGTGGTGGACGCCACCTGCCCACTGGTGGCCAAGGTGCACAGTGAGGCGCGACGCTTCGCCGCCCGGGGCGACACCATCCTGTTCATCGGCCACGCCGGTCACGAAGAGACGGAGGGCACACTCGGCGAGGAACCGGAGCACACCGTCCTCGTCGAACACGAGTCCGAAGTAGAGTCGCTGCGGGTGGCCGATCCGAACCGGGTCAGCTACCTGATGCAGACCACCCTCGCGGCGGACGAGGCCGACGGCATCGCCACCGCGCTGCGCAGGAGGTTCCCCACTCTGAACGGACCCAGTTCCGACGACATCTGCTACGCGACCACGAACCGCCAGCGGGCGGTCCGGGGGGTGGCGGTCGACGCGGAGCTGGTCCTGGTCGTGGGTTCGGCGAACTCGTCGAACTCGGTACGACTGGTCGAGGTGGCCGAGCGTGAAGGCGCCCGCGCGTACCTCGTCGACGACGTCGGCGACGTCCGCCTGGACTGGCTGGCCGGCGTCCGCACGATCGGCGTGTCCGCCGGGGCGTCCGCCCCACCGGAACTCGTCACCGAACTGGTCGCCGCGCTCGGCGGCCTCGGTCGGCTCGACGTGGCCGAGCGTTCCGTCACCACGGAGACGGTTCGTTTCACATTGCCCAAGGAGGTGCGTCAGTAATGCCGGTGCCGGTACGGCAGGCGGTTCGGGTCGGCGCGTACGTCGCCAAGCAGAAACTGCTGCGTAACAAGAAGTTCCCGCTGGTGGTCGAACTCGAACCGCTGTTCGCGTGCAACCTGGCGTGTGCCGGCTGCGGCAAGATCCAGCACCCGCACGACGTGCTGAAGCGCCGCATGCCGGTGGAGCAGGCCGTCGGCGCCGTGTTGGAGTCCGGTGCGCCGATGGTGTCCATCGCCGGTGGCGAACCGCTGATGCACCCGCAGATCGACGAGATCGTCAACGAGCTGGTCAAGCGCAAGAAGTTCGTCGTGCTGTGCACCAACGCGATGCTGGTGCGCAAGCGCATCGACAAGTTCAACTTCACGCCCTCGCCCTACTTCCAGTGGGCCGTGCACATCGACGGCCTGAAGGAGCGGCACGACGAGTCGGTCAGCAAGGACGGCGTGTTCGACGAGGCCATCGAGGCGATCAAGGACCTCCAGAGCCGAGGGTTCCGGGTCACCACGAACTCCACGTTCTTCAACACCGACACGCCGCAGACCATCATCGACGTGCTCAACTTCCTCAACGACGAGGTGCAGGTCGACGAGATGATGATCTCGCCCGCCTACGCCTACGAGAAGGCCCCCGACCAGGACCACTTCCTGGGCGTGCAGGAGACCAGGGAGCTGTTCCGCAAGGCGTTCGCGGACGGCAGGCGGAAGAAGTGGCGGCTGTCCCACTCGCCGTTGTTCCTGGACTTCCTGGAGGGCAAGAAGGACTTCGAGTGCACGGCGTGGGGCATCCCGTCGTACTCGCTGTTGGGCTGGCAGAAGCCCTGCTACCTGATGAGCGACGGCTACGTGCAGACGTACAAGGAGCTCATCGAGACCACCGAGTGGGACAAGTACGGCCGGGGCAAGGACCCGCGCTGCAACAACTGCATGGCGCACTGCGGGTACGAGCCGAGTGCCGTGCTGGCCACCATGGGGTCGCTCAAGGAGTCCATTCGCGCGATGCGCGAGCAGTGATCGGCCGGCGCCGGTTCGGTCTCTAGCCGAACCGGCGCTGCAAGCCGAACACCAGACCGGGCAACGCACCCTGCAGGCGCGCGGGGAACCGCAGCCACCTCGGCACGAACACCTCGGACCTGTTGCGCAGCACCGCGTCCACCAGCGCGGCCGCGACGTCGTCGGCCGGTACCGGCTTGGGCCGGGCCCGGTCGTAGGGCCGGCCGCGCCGGACGAAGAACGGCGTGTCGACCACGCCCGGTACCACCGTGGTCACGCCGACGCCGGCCCGGGCGGTGGCGAGCCGGACACTGTCCGCGAACGTCCGCATCCCCGCCTTCGTGGCCGAGTAGACGGCTTCGTCGGCCACACCGAGACAGCCGGCGATGGACGACACCAGCACCAGGTGTCCGGTGCCCCTGGCCACCATCGCGGGCAGCAGTAGTCGGGCCAGTTCCAGGTGGGCGGTCAGGTTCACGGTGACCAGCTCGCCGATCGCGGCCAGGTCCTGGTCGGCCAGATCGCCCGCCCAGCCGATACCGGCGTTGCACACCAACAGGTCCACCCGCCCGGCCCGGTCGGCGATCCGCTGGGCCGCGCCCGGCCGGCTCAGATCCGCGGTGAGCGCCTCGCCGGGTACACGTTCCAGCGCTGCCTTGTCCCTGCCCACCAGGAGCGGTACGGCGCCCTGCGCGGCCAGGCGCGTGACCGTGGCCGCGCCGATGCCCGAGGACGCTCCGGTGACCAGTGCCCGTGCGCCGGTCAGCTTCATCCGGTGGCCCCTCGCGGTCGCTGTTCGGCCGCCTGCCGCGACTGGGGTGCCGGCGGGTGTTGGTGGCGCGGGATGTGCGGTGCGCCATGGGCCAGCAGCCACACGCCACCGACCAGCACGCCCAGCGCGATGATCTCGCCGATCACCGGGCCGGGACCGGACCTCAGCACCTCGTCCAGCCACAGCACACCGACGCCGATGCCGACCAGCGGGTCGGTCACCGTGATCACGGCCAGCGCGGGCGCGAGCGACCGGTCGGACTGGTAGGCGTTCTGGTTGAGCAGGAAGCCGGCCGGGCCGGTGATCAGGATCGCGTACAGCGGCCAGTTCGCCAGCAGCGCGACCAACCCGTGGTCCTGCACCAGGCCGAGCGCGATCTTGGCCAGACCGGCGGTCACGCCGTACAGCACACCGGCACCACCGGCCAGGGCCAGCGTGCGGCCCTCACCGGAGAACCGGTGCGCCATCGTGAGCAGGATGGCCAGCAGCACCGCCAGGCCGAAGCCCAGCGGCAGCGCCTGTCCGAGGCTGAGGTAGTCCACACCACCGGTCGGCCTGGCCAGCAACAGGAACACGGCCAGTCCGGCACCGCACATCGCGGCGCCCAGCAGCACCGACCCCGGTGGTGACCGGTGGGCCATCATGCTCCGGATCAACACCGCGAACAGCAGGCCGCTGACCAGCAGCGGCTGCACCAGCACCAGCGGACCGGTGCCCAGCGCGACCAGTTGCAGCGCACTGCCGCCGATGTTGGCCAGCAGCGAGAGCAGCCAGATCGGTTGGCGTGCCAGGTCGAGCAGCAGGCTGGGGTGCAGCGCGGGGCGGGCGGCGACCCGGCGGTTGGCCGAGTGCTGGAGCGCGCCGGTCAGGCCGAAGCAGAACGCGCTGCCCAGGGCCGCCGGGATGGCGATCCAGAGGTAGGTGGTCTCCTCGGTCATGCCACCGACGCTCTGGCTTCCTTGACCGCCGCGTGGACCGCGTCGGCGAGCTCGTCCACGACGGCGCCGATGTCCCGGTCGCCGGCGAAGCAGACGGTGACCAGATCGGCCCAGGTCATCAGGCCGATGGACAGCTTCACGCCGGGCGCCAGCGACAACACCGGGTACACCGCAGGCAGCAGCGCGCCGTTGAGCACCACGGGGGAGCGGGCGCCGGGCAGCACCGAGGCGATCACGTTGAACCACGTCGACCGGTACACCAGCCGGGCGGCGATCCCGTGCAGCCACGGCGGCAGCAGGCCCAGCATCCACACCACGGCGTGCGCGGCGTGCGGTGCGCTGGCGCCCACCTGGCTGTCGGTGGCCTCCCTGGTCAGCACGACCCGTTCGGCCAGCGACATCGGTCCGATCGGCAGGTCCACCGACGCGGCGCCGGTGTGGTTGCCCGCGGTGCGGTAGGTCTTCGTCGTGCGGGTGGAGCGGGGCATCATGACGCGCACGTGGTCGGGTCCGGTGCGGGAACCTTCCGCGTGCAGCACCCGGTGCAGCGCCTCGGCCACCAGCGCGGTGGCCAGGTCGGTGGTGCGTACACCGAGCGAGCGGGCCAGGTGGCGGATCTCGGCGGCGGGCAGGTCCACTCGGGAGTGATGCCGGCCCGGCCCGGCGATCCGGCCGTTGAGCGCGGTCTGCTGGGCGCGGCCGGACCTGGCCAGCGTCCACACGCCGGTGGCCAGGTCGCGGGCGGACCGCAGGCGTTGCCGCGCGGTGGGCCGGTCGGCGACGGTCTTCGGCGCCGAGTCCTCGATGAACGACTTGCCCCTGGTCCGGGCGACCAGCGCGCCGATCACCGCGATGCCGTCCGCCGTCGCGTGATGGAACTTGATCATGATGGCCGACCGGTCGCCGTCCACTCCGTGCACCAGCCTGGCCCGGCCGGCGCCGTCGGTTCCCGCCAGCGGTACGGAGAAGAACTCGTCCATCGCACCGTCCAGATCGGACGGTGTGTCCGGCCGGCCGAGCTCGACGACGTCCACCAGGTCGGCTGCGGTGACTCCGGGCTGGGGCAGCCAGCGCGGGTGCCGCCACGCCGATCCGCGGTCGATCCGGCCGAACAGGCCCGGTGCGGCGTCCACCAGGTGGGCCGCGTCCGCGTGCGTCACGGCCGTGCCGTCCGCCTTGGCCTCGAACATCAGCACCGCGCCCACCTGCTGCGGCACCGCGGGCGACTGGACGTGCACGAACAGCGCGTCCTCGGCCCGCAGCCTGCGGGCCCGGTCACCGGATGATCGGCGGGCAGCGGCCAGCAGCGCGGTGAGGCTGTCGCCCAGCGTGGCCGAGCGGGAGTGGGCCAGTCCGGCCCGCTCGATCGCGGCCAGCCGGTCCGGTTCGGCCAGCAGCCTGCGCACCGCGGCGGTCAGCGCCTCGTCGTCGGCACAGAACTCGGCCAGCCCGGCCTCGGTCATCAGGTCGGCGTTGGCCTTGCCGTGCGCCGCGATCGGCTTGTACATCAGCAGCGCCCGGCCACAGGCCAACGCCTCCAGCGAGGTGGCGCCGCCCGCGTTGGTGACCACCACGTCGCTGGCCACGGTCAGCGCAGCCATCTGGTCGGTCCAGGCCAGCGCGCGCAGCCGGCCGTCGTGGTCACCACCGGCCAGCAGTCGGGTACGCAACGTCTCGTTGCGGCCGCACGCCACCACGACGACCACGTCGTCGGAGGCGGCCAGCAGCGTCCTGGCGGCCGACTCGACGCTGCCGAAGCCGAATGCGCCACACGACACGAGCGCGACGAACTTGTCCCGCGGCAGGTGCTGCGCACGCCGTGCCGCCGCCCGGTCGCCGGGGACGAACTCACTGGTCACCGGCGGCGCCGACACCGCGACGGGGGAACCGGGCACCCAGGCGCGGGCCGGCTGGATGCCCACCGGGTGCATGACCAGGTTCAGGTCCAGCTCGTGGTAGACCCAGAACGGGTGCGGGCAGAAGTCCGACACCCACGCGCCGATCGGGGTGCGCAGGTCGCGGTGGGTGCGCAGCCAGGCCAGACCGGCGCTGCCCAGCGGGTAGGTGGAAAGGATCACGTCCGGCCGGAAGTCGTTGATGTGGTCGACCAGCCGCCGACCGCACCAAGCGCCGACGAACCGCTTGGACGCCGCCGCGAACCAGCGGTACCGGCGCACCGACCCGTAGAAGAACTCGTACAGCCACGGCACCCGCTGCACGTTGGCGACGTAGATCTGGCGGAACACCGGGCCCACGGCCCGGCCCATCACGTCGAGGGCGTCCAGCCAGCGCACCTGTACGCCCGGCCAGAGGGCGTGCGCCGCCTGGTCGAGGGCACGACCTGTGGCGTTGTGGCCCTCGCCCATGTTGGCGGACACGATCAGCACCCGCTGTGGCTGTCCCGTCGAGCGTGGCTCGGCCAACGGTGACCCCTTCCCCGGCACCGGGTGCCGGCCGACCCAGCCGGCACCAGTGGAGATGGCTGTAACGTACAGCTTGTCGGCATTTCCGTCCCGGTGCGAGTCGTACCGGGTTCCGCCGACCTTCTTCCATCGTGCCGTCCGGACTGTTCCGCTATGCGGCGGTCGGCGGACAGGGCACGCAACGTAGACTCGGGCCAATCCCCGACCGGCTCGCTCCGGCTCGGGTCGTTCCGCATGTGTTGTTGTTCCGCATGTCATGTTCGCACGAGGAGACTACGTTGAAGAGCACCGTCGAGCAGCTCAGCCCGACGAGGGTCCGGATCAACGTCGAGGTGCCGTTCGACGAGCTCAAGCCGAGCTTCGACCGCGCTTACCGGAAGCTCGCCAAGCAGGTTCGCATTCCCGGTTTCCGTCCGGGCAAGGCTCCGGCCAGGGTGCTGGAAAGCCGCCTCGGGCGTGGTGTCGTGTTGGACGAGGTGGTCAACGAGGCCATTCCCGCCAAGTATCTGGAAGCGGTGAACGGCGGCGAGGTGCGCACCCTCGGCCGACCGGACATCGAGGTCACGAAGATCGAGGACGGCGAGAGTCTCGCGTTCTCCGCCGAGGTCGACGTCCGCCCGGACATCACCGTCCCGGCGTTCGGCGAGCTCACCGTGACGGTGGACACCCCGGAGACCTCCGACTCCGACGTCGACACCCAGCTGGACGAGCTGCGCGCCCGCTTCGGCACCCTGACCGGCGTCGAGCGGCCCGTCCAGAACGGCGACTTCGTCGTCATCGACCTGTCGGCCACCGTGGACGGCGAGGCCGTCGAGGACGCCAGCACCACCGGCCTGTCCTACGAGGTCGGCTCCGGCGAACTGGTGGACGGCATCGACGACGCCCTGCTCGGCGCCGAGGCCGGCCAGACCGTCACCTTCACCACCCAGCTGCTGGCCGGTGAGCACACCGGCAAGGACGCCGAGGTGGCGGCCACCGTGCAGTCGGTCAAGGAGCGCGAGCTCCCGGTGGCCGACGACGAGTTCGCCCAGCTGGCCAGCGAGTTCGACACGCTGGACGAGCTGAAGGCCGACCTGCGCGAGCGGTTGGTCCGGGTGAACCGGATGCAGCAGGCGGTGCAGGCCAGGGACAAGGTCCTGGACGCGCTGCTGGACGCCACCGAGGTGCCGCTGCCCGAGGCCGTCGTCGAGCAGGAGATCGAGGTCCGCAAGCACGACGCGGTGCACTCCTTCGACCACGACGAGGCCAAGTTCGCCGAGTGGCTGGGCACCCAGGGCCAGACCGTCGAGGAGTTCGACGGCGAGGTCCGCACGGCGTCGGAGAAGGCTGTGAAGACGCAGCTGGTGCTGGACAGCATCGCCGACGCCGAGCAGATCAGCGTCGACGACAACGAGTTGACCGAGCGCATCATCTACCAGGCGCAGCGGTTCGGCATCAGCCCGGACGAGTACGTCCAGCGGGCCCAGCAGTCCGGCCAGCTCGGCGCCATCTACGCGGACGTGCGCCGGGGCAAGGCGCTGGCCTCGGTGGTCCGGCAGGCCGAGGTGGCCGACGAGTCGGGCGAGAAGCTCGACGTGGACGAGCTGTTCGGCGCGAACGAGCAGCAGCCACCGCAGCAACTCGTCGAGGTCGAGGAGATCGACGACGACGAAGAAGAGTGATCCGGACCACACGCCAAACAGCCCTGTTGCCACGCTGTGAGCGAACGCGGGCGGTGTCAGGACGAACCGGCCGCCCGCCTTCGTTAGTGTCGGTGACAGGAGATCGGACATCCCCGCACACCAACGGCAGTCCGTGGACCGTCGTGGCAGGACGCCAGCGAGAAGGCAGGCAGACGTGACTCAGCACATCCCCCCCCGGATGCGGGCCAACACCCAGGGGCTCAACCTCACCGACTCGGTCTTCGAGCGGTTGCTCCAGGAGCGCATCATCGTGCTGGGCTCCGAGGTCAACGACGAGGTGGCGAACCGGCTGACCGCGCAGTTGCTGCTGCTGGCCGCCGAGGACCCCGAGAAGGACATCACCCTCTACGTCAACTCGCCCGGCGGCTCGGTCACCGCAGGCATGGCGATCTACGACACGATGCAGATCATCGAGCCCGACGTGGCCACCTGGGCGATGGGCCTGGCCGCCTCGATGGGCCAGTTCCTGCTGTCCTCGGGCGCGCCAGGCAAGCGGTACGCGCTGCCCCACGCCCGGGTGATGATGCACCAGCCGTCGGCCGGCGTCGGCGGTACCGCGTCGGACATCGCCATCCAGGCCGAGGTCTACAACAAGTGGAAGCGCGAGATGGCCACGCTGACCGCCGAGCAGACCGGCCAGACGGTGGAGCGCATCACCGAAGACGCCGACCGCGACCGCTGGTTCACCGCCTCCGAGGCGATGGAGTACGGCTTCGTCGACCACGTCGCCTCGCCGCGGGCCGCGCAGAGCAACGGTAGCGGCAGCTGACGCCTCGGCGTCCTTCAGACATCAGGAGAACACCGTGAGCGAACTTCATCTCCCCGAGTTCCAGTTCAACTCTCCGCAGTCCCGGTACGTGCTGCCGTCGTTCGTCGAGCGCACCAGCTACGGGGTCAAGGAGTCCAATCCGTACAACAAGCTGTTCGAGGAACGCATCATCTTCTGCGGTGTGCAGATCGACGACGCGTCGGCCAACGACATCATGGCTCAGCTGCTGGTGCTGGAAGCCGAGGACCCGGACCGCGACATCCTGCTCTACATCAACTCGCCGGGTGGTTCGTTCACCTCGCTGATGGCCATCTACGACACCATGCAGTTCGTCCGGCCCGACATCCAGACGTACTGCCTGGGCCAGGCGGCCTCGGCCGCCGCGGTCATCCTCTCGGCGGGCACCCCGGGCAAGCGGTACGCGCTGCCCAACGCCCGCGTGCTGATCCACCAGCCGGCCACCGAGGGCGTCTACGGCCAGGTCTCGGACCTGGAGATCCAGGCCAACGAGATCCAGCGGGTCCGTCGGCTGCTGGAGTCCACGCTGGCCAGGCACACGAACAAGGACTCCAGCGAGGTGCGGTCGGACATCGAGCGCGACAAGGTGCTCACCGCGGACGAGGCCAAGGCGTACGGCATCGTGGACGAGGTCCTGCCCTACCGCAAGTTGTCGATGCGGCCCTGATCCGGCCCAGGACACGCCGAGCGGGCCCGAATGACCCACCGCTCGGCGTGTCGGGAGCACGCTGATGCTCCCGCTCTGGCGGGGAGGGCGGGTACCGTCAATAGCAGCGCGCGGCTCGGCTGGGCCGAGACGTCGTCACCAGGAGAACGAAGGCACGGCGGGGCGGGTTCCCGGTGGGCCGGAGGGGACAGAGGTCAGCGGTCATGGCTCGAATCGGTGATGGCGGGGACCTGTTGAAGTGCTCGTTTTGCGGCAAGAGCCAGAAGCAGGTCAAAAAGCTGATCGCCGGTCCCGGCGTGTACATCTGCGATGAGTGCATCGACCTCTGCAACGAGATCATCGAGGAGGAACTGGCCGAGGCGGGCGACGTCAAGCTCGATGAGCTGCCCAAACCGGCCGAGATCCACGAGTTCCTCGACCAGTACGTGATCGGCCAGGGTGAGGCGAAGCGAACCCTGGCCGTCGCCGTGTACAACCACTACAAGCGCATTCAGAACGGCGACCGGGGCCGCGAGTCCGGCCGGGACAGCCGGGACGAGGGCGTCGAGCTGACGAAGTCGAACATCCTGATGCTCGGCCCGACCGGCTGCGGCAAGACCTACCTGGCGCAGACACTCGCGAAAATGCTCAATGTGCCGTTCGCCATCGCGGACGCCACGGCGCTGACCGAGGCCGGTTACGTCGGCGAGGACGTCGAGAACATCCTGCTCAAGCTGATCCAGGCCGCGGACTACGACGTCAAACGGGCCGAAACCGGCATCATCTACATCGATGAGGTCGACAAGATCGCTCGGAAGAGTGAAAACCCGTCGATCACCCGGGACGTGTCCGGTGAGGGCGTGCAGCAGGCCCTGCTGAAGATCCTGGAGGGCACCACGGCGAGTGTGCCCCCGCAGGGCGGCCGCAAGCACCCCCACCAGGAGTTCATCCAGATCGACACGACGAACGTGCTGTTCATCGTGGCCGGCGCGTTCGCCGGACTGGACAAGATCATCCAGGAGCGGGTCGGCAAGCGCGGCCTCGGCTTCGGCGCCGAGATCCGCTCCAAGGCGGAGATCGACACCACCGACTTCTTCGCCGACACCATGCCCGAGGACCTGATCAAGTTCGGTCTGATCCCGGAGTTCATCGGCCGGCTGCCCGTGGTGGCCAGCGTGACGAACCTGGACAAGACCTCGCTGGTGCAGATCCTCACCGAGCCACGCAACGCGCTGGTCAAGCAGTACCAGCGGCTGTTCGTGATGGACGGGGTGGAGCTGGAGTTCACCGAGACCGCGCTGGAGGCCATCGCCGACCAGGCGATCCTGCGCGGCACCGGCGCCCGTGGCCTGCGCGCGATCATGGAGGAGGTGCTGCTCCCGGTCATGTACGACATCCCGAGCCGCACCGACGTGGCCAAGGTCGTCATCACCGAGCAGACGGTCCGGGAGAACGTGAACCCGACGATCGTGCCGAGGCAGCCCAACCGTCGCGAGCGCCGCGACAAGACCGCCTGAG
>DASXCQ010000087.1:0-25991 GCA_036491115.1 Pseudonocardiaceae bacterium | reverse complement strand
CGCCCCTACCAGCAACTCCCAGCGTTCAGACTAATTACCGGCCTCACGGCAGGCACCAAGCAAGCACGACGTCACAGGCAGCCACGCACCGATTTTCACCCCGGCACGGGGCATCCCACAGGGATACCGACGACTAATTAGCAGTGCTCGCGCAGGAAGTCGGCCGTCGCGTCGACCGCCTGCGGGACCCACGGCGTCACGTCGTACAGGTCGATGTGCTGCTCGCAGTCCAGCCACACGATCCGCTTCTCGCCGGTGGCGCGGCTGTGCAGTGCGGCGGCGAGTTCCGGGGCGCAGTACGCGTCGACCTTGCCGTGCACCACGAGCAGGGATGTCGAACCGACCAGCGGCGCGGCACCCAGCGCGTCGAACGTCATCAGGCTGTGCTGCGAGCCGACGGTGACCCTGTTCTCCCAGAACGGGGACGCCGACCGGTCGGTCCCGTAGTAGGCATGGGGCTCGGCGCCGCCCATCGCGGCGTCCTCGCCTTCCGGTGCTACGGCGGGCAGGTGGTCGTCGTATCTGTCGACAAAGGACCGTAGCGCGGACCGGTAGGTGGCCAGTCCCATGCGGTCGACCAGCCACCCCGGACTGTGGTATGCGCCCGCGATGCCGACCACCGCGGTGAGCCTGGGGTCGGCGGCCGCGGCGCGCACCGCGTAGCCGCCGCCGAGGCAGATCCCGACGACGGCGATCCGGTCCGGATCGACCTCGTCCCGCGCGGCCAGCAGGTCGACGGCCGCCCGCAGGTCGGCCAGTTTGCCCTGGCTGTCCTCGTGTCCTCGCCTGCCGCCGCTCTCGCCGAAACCACGATGGTCGAACGCGAGCGTGACGAACCCGGCCTTGGTGAGCAGTTCGGCGTAGCGGCCGACGACCTGCTCCTTCACCCCGGTGAACGGGCCGGTCAGGACGACGGCCGGGCCGGGCTCGGCCGGGACACGGAGATGGCCGACCAGGTCGACGCCGTCGCTGGTGAACTCGACCCGGATCATGCCGCCGCCAGTTCCGCGGCGACCGCGTCGGCGCCGAGGCCGACCATCCAGGACAGCGGCGCGCCGGGCAGGAACCGGTCCAGCAACGCGGCCAGCTCCTGCTTGCCATCGTCGGTCAGGCTCGGCCCGCCCGAGGCGATGCGGCGCACCGCCTCGCGGTAGATCAGCAGGTAGCGACGTTGATCGTCGAACAAACCGGCGTCGTGCTGCGTGCCGTGCCCGGGGCGCAGCACGGTGCCGTCCAACTCGTCGGCCAGCCGGTCCAGCGTGGCCAGCCAGGCCGCTGTGTGGCCGTCCGCCGTGTAGGCGTGCGCGCCGGCGAACGCGATGTCACCGATGAACGCGACCGGGCGCCGGCCGGTGGGTACCAACAGATACGAGTCGGCGTGGCTCTCCCCCGGACCCACGTCGTGTGCCTCGACGCGTACTCCGCCGACGTCGACGGCCTCGCCGTCGGCCAGTCGGTGGTCGGGCACGCGGAAGGTGTCCGGCCATTCGTCGCCGTAGGTAGGTTGCCACTGCGCGCGTTTCGGTTCGGCCACCCGCGCGATCGCGTCGGCCACCGACGCCGTCGCATAGACCGGCACGTCTTGGCCCGGCACGTAGGGCAGGCCGGTGAAGTGATCGGGGTGGGCGTGCGTGACGAACGCGGCGAGCAGTGGCTTGCCCAGCGCGGTGATGCGCGCGGCGAGTGCTCGGGCGTCGGACACCCGCAGACTCGCGTCCACCAGCACGACGCCGTCCTCGGTTTCCAGTAGGTAGCTGTTGACGAACAATCCCGCCGCTGCGGCGGTGTAGGTGTGGATCTGGAGCCCGGCCATTGTTGTGAACGACATCCCTTCACCGCGTACCGTGATGGACTACGACGCTAGGCGGACGCGTGGCCGCCGACCAGAAGGCACTTCCCGGTGCCCATGACGACGATGCGGGAGCCCCGATGGCGTTGGTGATACCCGACGTGATCGAGGAGAGCTGCGTGACGCGGCAGGCGTTGGAGCGCCTCGCCGCGAAATGGCGGGTGCTGGTGATCTACACGTTGCTGGCCGGACCACAGCGGCACGCGGAACTGCGGCGCAGGCTGCCCGGCAGCACGCAGAAGGTGTTGACCGAGACGCTGCGCGGCATGACCGCGGACGGCCTGGTGCGGCGGCGGGTGCTGAAGGCGACCGCGCCGCAACACGTCGAGTACGACCTCACGGACCTGGGCAGGACGCTGCGTGAGCCGCTGGCCGCGATCTGCTCGTGGGCCACCGACCATCCGCACGGACTGCCGGACTAGCTCACAGGAGGCATCGCGGATGTCGGCGGTAACCGAGGTCCTGCGGCGGTTCAGCCGCGAACGATGGCTGGCCACCGTCGTCAAGGCACTGACGCCGGCCGACCGTGCGCTGCAGGCGCGCACCACCGGACGGGCGAGCCTGACGGGCGCGCTGGGGATGCCCGCCATGCTGCTGACCACCACCGGGTGCCGCAGCGGGCAGCCGAGGACGGTCCCACTGACCTACTCGCGACACGACGGCGGACTGGTGGTCGTGGGGTCGAACTTCGGGCAGGCCCACCACCCGGCGTGGTCGTCGAACCTGCTGGCCGACCCCACCGCGAGGGTGACGGTGCGCGGTGCCGAATGGCCGGTGCGGGCACGGTTGCTGAGCGAGACCGAGAAGGCCGGGGTCTGGCCGGAACTGCTCCGCCTGTGGCCCAGCTACGACGCCTACCAGGACCGCAGTGGCCGCAACCTCCGCGTGTTCCTGCTGACCCCCGGCGTGCCGACCCGCTGACCTGGCGCGACGCTGCGTCGTCGGTCGACCGCTCCCGGCGACATTCATTGGGGCGGCAGGTCACAATCGGGCGACAGAATTGTCGCCGAATGGCGTCGACCAGGCGACTCGTAACGGCACTGGCCGGTACCGTTCGCTGCATTTCGGGCGGTATTCCAGCCATGTTGGCGGACGCTATCCCGATCCGGCGAAACCAACGGTTAACAGTGGAAATGGCTGTCTCGATCTTGGCGAGATGTAGCCTCTCCGGGAGGCTGACCGGGTCGGCCCCCGTGCGACATGAGTTGGGGAGGTCCAGACATGATCAAGGGTGCCCGAAGGGGACTCAGGCTCGCGATGCTCGGCGCCGCAGGCGTCCTGGCGCTGGCCGCATGCGGTAGTGGTGGTTCCGGCAACAATCTGAGCAAGAACGTCGCAGGTGGTTACGGCAGCATCCCCGCGCCCACGAGCCAGCCGACGCAGGGTGGCGTCGTCACGTACGCCGAGCCCGCCGGTGGTGGCCCGACATTCATCTTCCCGATCCAGGACGAGGCGCACGCGACCGTCGCCAACGGTTTTGAGTTCGCCGACCTGATGTGGCGACCGCTGTATTGGCCGACCACCGGCGCGTCACCGAACGTCGACTTTTCCCGGAGTCTCGCGGATCCGCCGACCTACGCCAACAGCAACAAGACCATCACCATTAAGCTCGACAAAGGTTACAAGTGGTCGGACGGCAAGACGGTCGACGCCAACGACATCCTGTTCACCATCGCGCTGTCCAAGGCGGCCATTAAGGAGAACCCGGCCAACCTCGCCGGCTACACCCCCGGCGAGTTCCCGGACAACATCGTCAGCGCTACCGCGACCGACCCGCAGACCGTGGTGCTGACGATCGACAAGACGTTCAACTCGGCCTGGCTGCTGGCCGACGAGTTGGCCACCGCCATCGCGCCGCTGCCCTCGCAGGCCTGGAACATCGCCGCCGCGAGTGGTCCGCACCTGGACTTCAACAACCCGGCGAACGCCAAGAAGATCTACGACTTCCTGTTCAAGCAGGCGACGGACCTGTCGACGTACGCGACGAACCCGATCTGGCAGACGGTGGACGGCCCGTTCAAGATCAAGACATACAACACGTCGACGAACGCGACCAATCTGGTGGCCAATACGGCCTACACCGGCTCCGAGAAGCCGCACATCGCCGAGATCGACGAACTGGCCTACACCTCCACCGAGGCCGAATGGAATGACGTGCTGTCCGGCAAACTGGATGCCGGCTACGTGGACTTCACCGATCTGCCGCAGTTGCCGAAGGCAGTCAAGACCGGCCCCGGCTACAACTACTACGGGCTGCCGTCCACCGGTTTCCAGTACGCGTACTTCAACTTCAAGGACCCGACCAACAACTTCGGCAAGATCATCAGCCAGCTGTACGTGCGCCAGGCGATAGCTCACCTGCAGAACCAGCCGGCCGTGATCAAGGGCGCGTTCAAGAACGCGGCGGTGCCGGCCTACAGCACCATCGCGTCGCTGCCCACCAGTAGCTACTCGAAGCTGGCGATCACCAACGCGATCTACCCGTACAGCATCAGCGCGGCCAAGCAGCTCATGTCCTCGCACGGCTGGACCGTGCGGGCAGGCGCGCTGACCTGCACCAGCCCGGGCACCGGCCCGAAGAACTGTGGCGCGGGCATCCCGCAGGGCCAGAAGTTGACGTTCCAGTTCCTGTACGCCAACCAGCCCGCGGCGGTCGGCCAGCAGATCGAGGCGCTGGTGTCGGCCGCGAAGCAGCTCGGCATCACCATCACCATCAAGCCGTACACGTTCAACCAGTTGATCAGCATCGCCGACGACGTCAACTCGCCGTCGACGTCGAGCCAGTGGGGTATGGCCGACTTCGGCGGCTTCACCGGGTTCCTCTACCCGACGTCGGACTCGATCTTCAACTCGACCGGTTCGTTCAACTCCGGGGCCTACAACAGCCCGCAGGTCGACCAGTTGATCCACAACTCGGTGTTCGGCACCGACCGGAACGCCCTGGTCAAGGAGTCCAACCTGATCGGCAAGGACCTACCGGGCATCTTCGAGCCTGCCCCGGACCAGATCTGGATCTGGAAGAAGACGCTGCAGGGCCCGGCCAAGTCGTTCTCGAACCTCACCCAGCAGTACGTGACGCCCGAGGACTGGTGGCTGACCAGCAAGTAGTCACCGTCATTCCGGTCGTGGCCCCGGCGTCGCCGGGGCCACGATCGTTGTCCGTCCGCGCTACCGTGACGGACATGTCGGATGATTCGTTCGGTGGTCGGCAGCCGACCAGTCACGAGCGCAGGACGGGCCTGCCGTGGGACGCGTCCTACCAGGACGGCCCCGCACCGTGGGACGTCCAGCGGCCGCAGCCGGCGATCGTGCGGGTGGCGGCCGACGGCGGCTTCGCCGGTGCGGTGCTGGACGCGGGCTGCGGGACCGGTGAGAACGCCCTGCACGTCGCCGCGCTCGGGCTGCCCGTGCTGGGCTTCGACGTGGCAGCGACGGCGGTGGCCATGGCCAGGAAGAAGGCCGCCGGTCGTGGTGTCGACGCCGAGTTCGTCACGGCCGACGCGTTCCACCTGGAGGGTGTGGGCAGGCGGTTCGACACCGTGCTGGACTGTGGACTGTTCCACAGCTTCGACGCCGACGAGCGGCAGCGCTACGCGGCGAGCCTGGCGTCGGTCACCGAGCACAGTGGAACGCTGTACGTGTTGTGCTTCCGCGACGGTCCGGACGCCGGCCCGCATCCGGTCGGTGCGGACGACCTGAGAGCGGCATTCCGGCAGAGCACGGGATGGACCGTCGCCGCCATCGAACCGGATCGGGTGCTCACCCGGTACCACGACGACAACGGCGCCCCCGCCTGGCTCGCGAGGGTCACCCGACGCTAGTGGCGCGTCCGGCCGGACGCCATCGGACCCGGTAGTCGACGCCCCCGATCCGGTAGCGACCGCCGCCGGACCCGGAACGCCACTGCGCGACCAGTCGTCGCGCGTCGGCCGGTGGCTGTCGGTGTGCCGTGAGCAGCGAGGTCAACTCGTCGTACCGGGCGTCGATCCCGCCGTGCCCCGGATGGCTGCGCGACGTGGCCGTTCCGGCCCCGAACCGGTCGTGCCATCTCACGAAGATCGCCCACGACTCCCGTTCCAGCGCCACGACGTCCTCGCCCGCCGGCCACACGCCGTACTCGGGGACCTCGGCGACGTAGTCGTCGGTGTGGAAGTAGTGGACCGTGCCGTCGACGTCGGCGAGGCCCGCGCGCGGTCCGTCGTACCAGTCCAACTCGACGTACACGCGCTCGAGACCGGCCGCGATCAGCGACCGTTCGTCCCGGGTCTCCACCACGGCGCAACGCTATCGACGGGCACCGGTGTCCCGCATCCTGTTTGCCGGGTACATCGCCTTTCGCGCCCTGCGTCTACGAATCGTCGCGGTCATAGACCGAACACGGTCCGAGTGGCATAGTGGTATAGACCAATGACCGTAGAGCGCCGCAGGCGCGTCGCCCGGCCACGCGATCTCAGTACCAGGAGCACCCATGCGTTTATCCAGAACGATCATCGCCGGCGTGGCCGCGGCAGCGGCCGCAGCGGCCGTCGTCGCGATGGCGTCACCCGCGTCCGCTGCCCAGAACGACGGCAAGGCGCTGCCGACGCACCTGTTCGCGCCGTACTTCGAGTCGTTCAACGGCGACAATCCGGCCACGATCGCCCATCAGTCCGGCGCCAGGTTCCTCACCATGGCATTCCTCCAGACAGCGGCCGTGGGCTCCTGCACCGTCGACTGGAACGGCGACCCCAGCACCCCGGTCGCGCAGTCCACGTTCGGTGCCGCCATCCGGCAGATCCGGGCGACCGGTGGCGACGTCATCCCGTCGTTCGGCGGGTTCGCGGCCGATGACACCAGCACCGAGATCGCGGACAGCTGCACCAGCGTCCCGGCGATCGCGGCCGCCTACGAGAACGTCGTCACCACCTACGACGTCACCCGGCTCGACCTGGACACCGAGGACCTCTCGCTGACCAACACGGCCGGCATCGACCGGCGCAACAAGGCCATCAAGCTGGTCGAGGACTGGGCCGCCCGGCACCACCGGACCGTGCAGTTCACCTACACGCTGCCCAGCGCCCCCACCGGCCTCGCCCCGACCGGCCTCGCCGTCCTGCAGAACGCGGTCGCCAACCACGCGCGCGTCGACGTCGTCAACATCATGACGTTCGACTACTTCGACGGCCAGCCGCACGAGATGGCCACCGACACCATGACCGCCGCGGCCGGCCTGATCGGCCAGCTGCACGCGCTGTTCCCGAACCGGAGCACCGCACGGCTGTGGTCCATGGTCGGTGTCACCGAGATGGTCGGCATCGACGACTTCGGCGCCTCCGAGACGTTCACCTTGGACGACGCCACCGCCATCCAGCACTTCGCGCTCTCCCACAACATCAGCTACCTGGCGTTCTGGGCCATCGAGCGGGACAACGGCAGTTGCCCCGGTCTCAAGGGCCAGGGCCTCTGCTCCGGCGTCGCCCAGAGCACCTGGCAGTTCGCCCACGTCTTCGAACCGTTCACCAGCAACCGCGGTCGGCACTGACCGAGCACCGGACGGGGCCGCCGGATCCACCGATCCGGCGGCCTACCGCTGTTCCCGCATGCGCGCGGTGAACACCCGGTTCTGGTCGCGGAGGCTGCCCGGCCGCCTGCCGCCGCCAACGCCGCCTCGTAGGTGAGCGGGGACGGGCGCGGTGCCGGGCCGGACAGCGGCGCGAGGAACAACGTTCCAGTGCCCGCACGAGGTAGTCCGAGGCCAGTCCGAGCAGCGCGTAGATCACCAGGCAGACCAGGATCCGGTCGGTCTCCAGGTTGTTCTGCGAAGGAGCACGGTATGAAGATCGGCATCATCGGCGCCGGGTACATCGGTGGGACGCTGACCCGGCGGTTGCGCGCCCTCGGGCACGAGGTGCGGGTGGCCAACTCCCGTGCCCCCGAGACCCTGGCCGAGCTCACGGCCGAGACCGGCGCGACGGCGGTGTGGGCGAACGAGGCCGCCCAGGACGCCGACCTGGTGATCGTCAGCATCCCGCAGAAGAACGTGCCGACCTCGCGGCCGGCATCGTGGCCGCGCGCAAGCCGGACGCGCCGGTCATCGAGACCAACAACTACTACCCGCGCCAGCGCGACGGCTACATCGAGGCCATCGAGCAGGGCCGGCCGGAGAGCGCCTGGGTGGCCGAGCTGATCGACGCACCTGTGGTCAAGGTGTTCAACGGGATCTACTGGAAGCGGCTGCTGAACAACGGCAAGCCGCGTGGCACCGAGGGTCGCATCGCGCTGCCGGTCGCCGGAGCCGACGGGCCGGGCAAGAAGCTGGTGTTCGACCTGATCGAGGACCTCGGCTTCGACGCCATCGACGGTGGCACCCATCGGGTAGGCATTGAGCAGTGGCCGCAAGGGATCCTCGCCCATGCCCGCGCGCAGCGCACCGATGGGCGGTGCCAGGCAGGCCATCGTGGGCGTGACGAGAAGGTCGAAACCGGCGAGGAAACCCTCGACGATGCGCCGCGACAGCCGTTGCGTCCTCTGCACGCCCTCCACATAGGACCACGAGTCGATCGCCGCGGCAGCGGTGCGGACGGCCCGGTTGTGGGTTCGCCGCGGTCCGGATCGGACCGCCGGGGCCGTACGCGGTCGTGCCGACGCCGGCCACCCGGCGCGCCGTCCGGGGCCACGAGGCGATCGGGGTCAGCCCGGAGCGGTTCAGGAGGTTGCGTTCCCGGCTCCCCCCGAGTCGCAGCCGAACGGAGGTGCCGCTTGCGATCAGCAGACACACTCCCAGCAGCAGCGCCAGCACCGCGAGGGTCAGCACCGCGCCAGAGTAGACGTCACCCGCCGTGGTGGAGGCGGTTGGCCGACGCCGCCGGGCACGAATATCGGTCGTCCCAACCGAAACGCTCAGTCGGGCGGCTACCGCGTGACCCGTGCGCCTACGACGCGCGCTTCGACTCCGCCACCGCGGCTGCCAGTTCGGCCTTGGTCATCTTCGACCGGCCCTTGATGTCCAGTTCGCGAGCCAGCGTGTCCAGCTTCGCCTTGGACAGCGAGTCGGGGTCTGCCCGCTTGCCACCGCGCCGGGTCCGGCTGCTCGCCCGTTCCATGCTGCGCCGCAGTGCGTCGGTCAGGTCGATCACCCTGGTCGGCTCCGCCGGTTCGGCGCCGCGCTTCGGCTTGCGGCCGGATTCCTTGGCCCGCACCAGATCCTGGACCCGTTGCTGGTAGGTGTCGTCGTAGGAGCGCGGCTGCCACGGGCCGCTCATCGCCCGGACCAGTTCGGTGGCCATGTCCAGTTCCTTGGCCTCGGGCCTACCCGCCTTCGGGAAGTCCCGCAGGTCGGCCTGCCAGTCCCGGACCTCGTCGGCGAACCGCATGGTGTGCAGGACCAGGATGCCGTCGCCGGACCGCACGGCCGTGAGGTGCTGACGACCGCGCATCACCAGCATCGCGATGCCGGCCAGGCCGCCGTCGGCCATCGCCCGGCGCAGCAGGTGGTAGGCGTGCGCGTAGTCGGGATCCTTGGGCGCGAGCCAGTAGGTCTTGTCGTAGAAGATCGGGTCGATCTCGGCGAGGTCCACGAACCGTTCGATCTCCAGGCCGCGGGACCGGCCCGGCGCGACCTCGGCCAGTTCCTCCGGCTCGACCTCGACGATCTGGTCATCGCCGGTCTCGTAGCCCTTGGCCACGTCGGCGTACTCGACCTCGTCGCCCGTGCGTTCGTTCACCCGTTGCAGCCGGATGCGGTCGGGCGTGCCCCGCTGGATCTGCCGGAACGGCACCGAGTGGTCCCTGGTCGCCGAGTACAGCGCGACGGGCACGGTCACCAGGCCCAGGCTGAGCGCGCCGTTCCACACCGGCCTGACCATGGGTCCTCCTCACGATTCCGGGTCACCAGGCACGGGACTACCCACCGGCGCCCTGATGTATTCATGCGGCCACGCATCACCGCAGGTGGCCTATGATGCGCGTGATGTGCGTGGGCGTCCGGAAGGTGTTGCTGGTGAGCGATCGGGGGGAAGCCGCGGCGGACGTCGAGCACCTCCGCCCGCACGAGGTCGAGGTGCACCTGCTGGCCGACAAGGACCAGGTGCCGGTGATCCGGGCGCTGGCCGCCGACATGGCGATACGCCAGGACTTCGATCTGGACACCGTGGACGATCTTCGCCTCGCCGTCGAGGAAGCGTGCGCCGCGGTGATCGCGTGTGCCGGCCGGGACGACGTGCTGGTGTGCCGCTTGATGGTCACCTCGACCGAGGTGGAGATCACCGCGTCGGTTCCGGTCCAGGCGGGTCGGCAGCCGGCTGTCGGGCCGTTCAGCCTCCGCATCCTGCGCACCCTGTCGGACACCGTGGACTTCTGGACCACAGGCACCGGCGCGCAACGCTTCTTCCACGCCCGGCTGGCGAAATCGGTGACGTAACACCGTCTACTACGGACGGTCGGGGAGGCGGCGCATGGTCACCACCGCGATGTCGTCCGACGCGGCATGGGTGCCGATCAGCGCGGCCATGACCCGCGCACACACCGCCTCCGGCGCTGCCGCGTCGACGGTCGCCAGCAACAGGTCCAGCCCCGTGTCGATGGGGCTGCCCCGGCGTTCCACCAGGCCGTCGGTGTAGAAGCACACGGCCGCGCCTGGCGCCAGGCCCACCACGCAGTCCGCGTAGTGGCCGCCACCGCCGGCGAACCCGATCGGCGGTCCGATCGGCGGCTGGGTGAACACGGCGTCGGTACCCGGCGCGGCGACCAGCGGCGGCACGTGGCCGGCCAGCGCGAGCGTCATCCACTCCCGGCTCGCGTCGACGACCGCGTAGCACACCGTCGCCATCGTGCCGTACTCGAAATGATGGGCCTTGCGATCCAGCTTGCGCAGCACCTGCGCCGGATCGTCGACGTCCAGGGCGTAGGCGCGCAGGGCGCTGCGCAGCCTGCCCATCACGACGGCGGCGGCCAGCCCGCTGCCGACCACGTCGCCGATCACGACACCCACCCGGTCGTCGGGCAACGGGAACACGTCGTACCAGTCGCCACCGAACCCGGTGTCCGCGCCGGGCACGTAGCGCGCGGCGAACTCCACGCCCGGCAGGACCGGCAGGACGGTCGGGAGCAGGCTCTGCTGCAACGCGGTCACCGCCGCCCGCTCGGCCATCGTCATCTGGCTGCGCACGACCAGCGCGATCCGGTCCGCGACCATCTGCAGCAGCTGGACCTCGTCCTCGGTGAACAGCCGGCGCTGGACCCGACCGACGTGCAGGACCCCCACCAGCCTGCCCTCGACCAGCAGCGGGACCCCGAGCAACGTCCGCAACCCGCGCTCCCACAGCAGTGGATTGACCACGGTGCCGTCATCGACGTGATCGATCGTCACGGGTCGCCGTTCCGCGGCGACCCGGCCGGCGAAGCCGCGCCCGACCGGCACCCGGACGCCCTGGTGGACCTCCTCGGCGATACCGGCGGCGGCCACCGCGGTGAGTTGGTGACCGGTGTCGTCGGCCAGCAGCACCGTGGCCGTGTCCACCCGGAGCGACCCGCGCACCCTGCCGAGCAGTTCGTCCAGCAGTTGGCCGGAGTCCAGGCGGGCCAACGACGAGTCGGTGACCGATGCGATCCGGCGCAGCCGCTCCTCGGCGGCTCCTTGGTCAGCCACGGCGGGCACCTCGGCTACCCATGTGTCCGCTACGACCCCGACGACCCGAGTGCGTCGGCCACGGACGCATGGATCGGGAACTGGTCGGCGACACCCATGAGCTCCATGGGTCTCAGTACGGCCCGCTGGTTGGCGGCCAACCGCACGTCGACGCCCACGTCCCGCAGTTCCTTGCGCAGCTGGAGCAGGATGTTCAGCCCGGCGGACGCGAAGAAGGTCAGCCCCGTCAGGTCCACGACGACCGCCGCGGCGCCCGTCGTCGCCGTGCGGAGCGCGCCGGCCGCGTCGTCGGCGGTGGCCATGTCCAGTTCGCCGACCATGCTCACGACGACAGCACGTCCGTGGTCCTCGCTGTGCACCCGCAACGGTGTGGCGCGCTCGGGACCGGGTACCTGGTCCGTCACCACAGGCCCCCCTTCGCCGCTGTCCCCGAGCAGGCTCCCGTCATGTCCATGCCCGCGCCCGTTCCCTGCGCATATCGAACTCCCGAGTCCACCAGGTGATCGACCGGCGCTGTCTTGTCAACGCGCGGAACCGCTTCGGGCGGCAAGCCTACCGCGAGCCGGCGGACCCGGCCGCCACGGCGGACCGCGTGCCCCGCCGGCATCACGCTGCGTCGCCGGAGAGCGGCTGCGGGTGGTGCTACCTTCCGGCCCGTGCGCGCCACGGCAGTAGACGACCAACCCGGTGCGCGCCGATTCGTCGCGGCAACGCTGATCGACGCCCTCGGCAGCGGCCTGTGGCTGCCGTTCGTGTTGCTGTTCCTGGTCAACGCCCAGGGCATGCGCCTGACCGAGGCCGGCGCGTCGCTGAGCCTCGGCGCACTGCTCGGCCTGGCCGCGGGGCCGCTGTCCGGCTCGCTGATGGACCGGATCGGGCCGTTGCGGGTGCTGATCAGCAGCAACCTGATCCGCCTGGTCGCGTTCGCCTGCTACCCGCTGGTCACGCACGCCTGGCACGTGGTGCTCGTGTCGGCCGTGATCAGCGTCGGCGACCGCCTGTTCTGGACCGTGAACGCGCCGATCGTCAACGCGCTGACCACCGAGCGGGACGCGGAACGGCTGATCGGCACCCAGACCATCGGCCGGTTCGTCGGCGCGGGCGTCGGTGCCGGCGCGACCGCGCTGATCCCGCACCTGACCAGCCCCGGCACGTACCACCTGCTGGCCTACCTCAACGCGGCCAGCTTCGGGATCGCGGCCCTGCTCGTGCTCGGCATGCACGTGCCGATCGAGCACGGTCGTCGCGCGACCCAGGCCACGGCGGGCTGGTCGGCAGTGCTGCGGGACCGGCCCTACGTCGGGCTGTGCGCGACGAACGTGCTGTTCACGCTGGCCAGCGTCGGCAAGTACTCGATCCTGCCGATCCTGGTGTTGGACGTGCTGCACGGGCCGCACTGGGTGCCCGGGGTGGCGTTGGGCATCGGCACGCTGACCCTGGTCGCGGTGCAGCGCGCGGCCACCCGGATCGCCGGGCGGTATCCGCGCAGCGTGGGCCTGCTCGTCACGTCGACCGTGTTCGCGGTGTCGTTCGCCGCCCTGATCAGCGCGACGCTCGTGCCGCTGCGCGCGGCCATCGTGGTGATCATGGTCGTGAGTCCCGCGTTCGCGGTGGCCGAGGCGCTGTTCGCGCCGCTGACCACGGCCGCCGCCGCTGCCGCCGCGCCCGCCGAGGTCCAGGGCCGGGCCAGCGCGCTCTACCAGTTGTCCTGGGCGGTCTCCACGGTCGCCGGACCCGCGCTGCTGACCGGCCTGCTCGACGTGGGCAGCCCGGTGCTGTGGGCGACGCTGGCCGTGACGTCGGCGGCGGCCGCACCCGCTGTGCTCACGTTGCGCCATCGGCTGCCGGCCGCCGTGTTGAACCGATCAGGCGTCACCGCCGCCGGCGAGTAGCTGCTCGCCTAGTGGTGTGCGCGTGTAGAGGACGCTGCGGCCGTCGCGGCGGGCGGCGATGATGCCGGCGGCGAACAGTGCCTTGAGATGGCTGTTGACCGTCGGCGCGCTGAGGTCGAGGTGATGGGCCAGTTGGGTGGTGGTCATGGGCAGGTCGAGCTGGCCGATGCCGATGGAGGAGTCGGAAGGTGAGTTCGCCGTGCGGATGAACCAACTGCCCAAGCACGTCGCGTCCCGTACATTGTCCACAATGGAGTGGAACGCGACGCCGCTCGGCCCGGATGTCGTCGCTGCCGTGACCGAGTTGACGAAGTCGGACCGGCACCTGTTGATCTATGGCAGCAGCGAGCTGGTCAACCTCCTGCTGCGCCACGACCTCATCGACCAGTACCGGTTGATGATCTTCCCGGTCGTGGTCGGCCACGGAAACGGCTGTTCGACGAGGAGCCGGACACCAAGACCCTCCGCCCGGTCGCCACCACGATGACGACCACCGGCGTACTCGTGGCCGACTACGAACCGGCCTGAGGTCCACGGCAGCCGGACCGGCCATCGCCGAACGTCGACGGTGGCCGGTCCGGCGGCGCTCAGTGTGCCTTCGGTGGTGCCAGTTCGGGCGGCGTGGCGGCCGGGTGGTCGGCCAGCGCCCGCAGGGCGATCGAGACGGCCTCGTCCAACTGCGGATCGCGGCCGGCGGCCCAGTCCTGGGGCGTCATGACGACCTCGACGTCCGGGTCGACGCCGTAGTTCTCCACGCCCCAGCCCGGGCCGGCGAACCACGACGCGTACCTCGGCTGGGTGACCATCGTGCCCTCGACCAGCCGGTAGCGCATGTCGATGCCGACCGTGCCGCCCCACGTCCGGGTGCCGACCACCGGGCCGATGCCGCGTGCCTTGATCACCGCGTTGACGATGTCGCCGTCCGAGCCCGCGGCCTCGTTGGCCACCGCGACGATCGGCCCGCGCGGCGCGTCCTGCGGGTAGGTCTTCACCTGGTAGTCGTCCCTGGCCACGCTCCAGCCGACCACCGTGCGCGCCAGCCGTTCGATCACCAGCTGGGACAGGTGACCGCCGCGGTTCTGCCGGAGGTCGACGATCAGGCCGTCCCGGCGCACCTCCAGCCGCAGGTCGCGGTGCAGCTGGGCCCACCCGCTGGCGATCATGTCCGGCACGTGCAGGTAGCCGAGCCGGCCGGCGCTGCCGGCGTGCACGTGTTCCCGCCGGTCGGCCACCCAGTCCTGGTAGCGCAGCGAGCTTTCGTCGTCCAGCGGCGTCACCACCACCCGGCGCGGCGCGCCACCCGCGGCAGGCGCGACGGTCAACTCGACCGGCTTGCCCGCCGTGCCGCCCAGCAGTTCGGCGGGACCGGTGTCGGCGCCGACCGGGCGCCCGTCGACCGCGAGGATCGCGTCACCCTCACGGACCCGGACTCCCGGCGCCCGCAGCGGCGACCGGGCGCCGGGGTCCGAGGTCTCCCCCGGCAACACTCTGGTGACCCGCCACAGCCCGTCGGCGTCCCTGGCCAGGTCGGCACCCAACTTGCCCACCGGCCGCTTGATCCCGCGATCGGCGCCCCTCGGCATGACGTAGGCGTGCGACGTGCCCAGCTCGCCCTGGACCTCCCAGAGCAGGTCGACGAAGTCGTCCTGATCGGCCACCCGCTCGACCATCGGCCGGTATCGCCGCAACTGCCCGGCCCAGTCGACGCCGTCCATGTCCGCACGCCAGTAGTGGTCGCGCATCAACCGGCCTGCCTCGTCGTAGGCCTGGCGCCACTCAGCCGCCGGGTCGACGGTGATCCTGATCCGGCCCAGGTCGATGTCGACCTGGTCGTCGCCGCCCTCGTCGTGGCCGCCGGACCGGCGCGCGGCGGGCGCGACGCGCAGGGCGTCGCCGTCGCGGATCAGCACCCGCCTGCCGTCGCCCGAGACCACGGCGGAGTCCACACCGGACTCGACGCGATCCAGCCGCAGCTTGGTCGTGTCGTAGCGCTCCAGCGCGGGCTGGGGCGGCTTCTTGTTCGGCCAGACACCCTCGCCGCCGAGCACGCCGGCCACCGGATGGGCCAGCCAGAGCAGCGCGCCCTGCGCCGCCTGCAGACCCGAGTACTCCCCTGCGTCGACCGGGAAGGGCACCAGCCGATCGCCGATCCCGGCGATGTCCACGGTCACCGTGGTGTCCGTGTCGTCGGACTTGTCGTCGTCCGATCCGGATTCGACCGGTCGGCCTGCGCTCTCCGGGTCGAACGGCGACGGCGTGTCCTCGGCCAGCGGCACCAGGTACGGCCGGCAGCCGCTGGGGAAGGAGATGTCGAACACGTACACGTCGTAGATCGGGTCGAACGTCCGGACGGAGAGGAACGCCAGGTACTTGCCGTCCTTGGTGAACACCGGCTCGGAGTCCTGGAACCGCACGTCGGTGACGTCGGAGACGGCCAGGTCGGTGAGCGACGCGAGCTTGATCTGGCGCAACGAGTCCGGGCCGGGATGCGACCACGCCAGCCAGCGGGAGTCCGGCGAGAAGGTCGGACCGGTCGGGTCGCCCTGGTCCGCCCGGACGACCTCCCGGATCTCGGCCGACCCGGTGTCGATCAGCGACAGCCTGCCGTCGTGGCTGACCACGGCGATGTGCGTGCCGTCCGGCGCCGCGGCCAGTTCCAGCACCCTGCCCAGCGCGCCCGCGCCGATCCGGCGCGGCGGCAGGCCGGGGTCACCGCCGTCGGCCAGGGCCACCTGCACGGCGTCCTCGCCGTCGGCGTCGGTCACCCAGGCGACGTTGCCCGTCTCACCGAGCACGATCGGCAGCCGGGCCCGCACTCCCGGTTCGGCCGCCAGCGCCCTGGCCGGTCCCTCGGTGTGGGTCAGCCAGTGCACGGTGCCCCGGACCTCGACGACACTGCCGCGACCGGTGTGGTCGGGTGTGGCGTCGCCGAGGTGCTTCTTGGCGTCGACCGGGTAGGGCTGGCGTCCGGTGGCCGGGCCGCCGAGCCGGACGTCCAGGAGGGTCGGCTCACTGTCCAGGTCCGCCACCAGCCACAGCCGTCCCGCCGACTCGTACGTGATCCGGGCGCCGTCGGTGCTGGCGTGCCGGACGTAGAACTCGGTCGTGGTGTGCCGGCGCACGTCGCCGCCGTCCGGCGTGCAGGAGTAGAGGCTGCCGACACCCTCGTGGTCGGAGAGGAACGCGATGCGCCCACCCACCCACATCGGGCATTCCAGGTAGCCGTTCAGTTCGGCGAGGATCCGGTGGAACTCGCCGCCGCCGTTCGGGTCCAGCCAGAGCTTGCCGGCCCGGCCACCCCGGTAGCGCTTCCACTGGGCCGGTTCGCGGCCCACCACGCTGCCCAGCACCACGGCACCGTCGGGGCCGAACGCGAGATGGCCGGCCGGCCCGTACGGCAGCGGCTCGGCGGGTCCACCGGTGGCCGGCACCGCGTGCGCCCAGGTCTGGTTGGCCGTCGGCCGGCCGGACGACGTCTTGGCCAGCACGGCACCGTCCGGCGTCCAGCCGAGCACGTCGGTGGTCGCGTCGCCCCAGTAGGTCAGCCGGGTGCTCGGTCCGCCCTCGGTCGGGGCCACGTGCACCTCGGACTCGCCATCCCGGGCACTGGCCCAGGCGATCAGGGCGCCGTCGGGAGAGAACCGGGGATGCCGGGCGGCCACCCGATCGGCGGACACCCGCCATGCTCGGCCACCGGACAAGGGTGCCAACCAGACGTCGTCCTCCGCCACAAAGGTGACCAGGTCATCGCGCAGATGCGGGAACCGCAGGTAACTGTCCGTCACGGCAAGCACGCTAACGGCAGAGGACGGTCTTGGGAACCTGCCTTGGTCGCCTACCCGCTGCCCTCGGATGTGCGTTCGGCGCCGATGGTGGCTGCACCCTGGCAGCGCGGATCCACGGCCGCGCGGGCCCCCGAGCCCCGCGCGACCTGGTGGCCGACGTCAGCCGGCGTCTCTGTTCACCCGGGGCCCTGTCCGATGCGGCGTCCACCCCCGGCCGACGCCGCGTCGGACAGGGCCGCCTCCGCCCCCCGGCGAACGACGGCGTGCAGATGGTGCGGTGCGGTGTCCAATCCGGAGAGTGCGTGCACCGCGGCGCGGACGGCCGCATCGATCCGGGTCGCCGGTGTCGTGGGCGACCGCCGTTGGAGTTCGGCGGTGATCGCACTCAGGTCGTGTTCGGACAGCCCGGACCGAGGGGCCGGCCTGGTGGCGACTCGCCTGTGTTTGGCCATGTCAGCGGTCAACTACCGGTGATCCGGCCGGCCGCATTTCTTCGCGCACGGAGGGTCTCCACAGCAGCAGGAGAATCTTGGCGAGGACGTCGCCCACCGGGTCCGGGGCGCATGCGGCATCCATTGGCTGGGCCGCGATGGTCCGGACGGCGCAGAGTAGCGATGAGGATTATGCGTCATCCGGTTGAGTGGAGCATCCCTCCTCGTGGTTCATCTGCCCGGTTTGCGATCGCATATCTGCCCTGACCTGGGAGGACCTGGCCACAGTTCACTCGATCGGGCTACCCCGCGCACGTTTGTCCAGCCGACCGGTCCGCCTGTCGGACCCAGGTCGGCCGCCCGTGCCGCTACCCTGACCAGGTGATCCGACGCCCACCAGCGCTCTCCCCGCCGATCGTGCCGGGATGACCGCTGCGGAGCCCGGCCAGGGACCGCCCACCAGTGCCTACGGCATCGTGGCCATCGCCGCGTCAGCGGGCGGCATCACCGCGCTCAGCGAGGTGCTCGGACGGCTGCCCACCGGGTTCCCGGTTCCGGTCGTGGTGGTGCAGCACCTCGACCCACGCCACGAAACGGTGATCGCGCACGTGCTCGGCCGCCGGACGCGGTTACCCGTCGTGCTCGCGGCCCCGGACCAGCGTGCGGAGGCGGGCCGGATCTACGTGGCGCCGCCGAACTACCACCTTCTTGTCGGAGCCGGGGGAATGGTGACCCTGTCCAGCAGTGAGCTCGTCCATTTCGTCCGGCCGTCCGCCGACCTGCTGTTCGAGTCGGTGGCCGGTGCGTACGGGTCCCGGGTGCTGGCCTGCGTGTTGACCGGCTCCGGTCGTGACGGTGCCATGGGGGTCAGCGCGATCAAGTCGCGTGGTGGCACGGTGATCGTCGAGGATCCGGCGTCCGCCCAGTTCAAGGGCATGCCGGAAGCCGCGGTCGCGGCGAGCGAGATCGACTTCGTGCTGCCGCTGGACGAGATCGGTGGCGTGATCGCCGGGCTGGTCGGGGGGCAGGTCACGTGACCGGCGCCCTCGGGGGCACGGATCCCGGCCTGGAGGAGCTGCTCCAGTTCATTCGCGACTCGCGCGGATTCGATTTCACCGGCTACAAACGGACCTCGATCTCCCGCCGAATCCGCAAGCGGATGCAGGACGTCGGAATCGCCGACTTCGTCGACTACCGCGATCTGCTGGAGAGCAGTGCCGAGGAGTTCCGGTACCTGTTCAACACGATCCTGATCAATGTCACGGCGTTCTTCCGGGACACCGAGACGTGGAACTACCTGCAACGGGAAATCGTGACCGAGCTGCTCAGCGGCATCGACCCCACTCAGGACATCCGGGTGTGGAGTGCCGGCTGTTCCACCGGTGAGGAGGCGTACTCACTGGCGATCGTGCTGGCCGAGGCGCTCGGTATCGACGAATGCGCCCGGCGGGTGAAGATCTACGGGACCGACGTGGACGAGGAGGCGCTGCGCGAGGCCAGATCAGGCGTATATCCGGCCAAGGCGCTCGAGCCGCTGTCCGACGAACTCCGAACCAAGTACTTCGAATCGACCGGCGGGCGGTACACGTTCCGCTCGGACCTGCGCCGCCGGGTGATCTTCGGCCGGCACGACATCACCCGCGACGCGCCGATCTCCCGGCTGGACCTGCTGCTCTGCCGTAACACCCTGATGTACTTCAATGTCGAGGCGCAGTCACAGATCGTCGACCGCTTCCATTTCGCGATCCGGGAGAACGGCTACCTGCTCCTCGGGAAGGCCGAGATGCTGCTGGCCGAGGGCAACCGGTTCGAGATCGTCAGCATGCGGCAGCGGACGTTCCGGCGCCGTCCCGGCCAGGTCGGCACGGCGCCGGAGCCGGTGCCGATCAGGATGGAGGCCGGTGTGGGCGTCGAGGTTCGGGAGGCGGGCCGGAAACGCGCGCTCCGCGATCTGGCGACGGAGGCCGCGCCGTACGCGATGCTGGGCGTCGACGTCGACGGCGCGGTCGCCGTCGTCAACGCCCAGATGCGAACGCAGTTCGGGCTGACCTCGCACGACGTCGGCCGGCCGATGCGCGACCTGGAGATCTCGTATCGCCCCACCGAACTGCGTTCCCTGATCGAACAGGCGCAGGCCGAGCATCGGACGATCCGGGTCAACAGTGTGGAGCGGCCGGTGGGCGTGGACGACGTCCAGTTCCTCGACATCCTGGTCCAGCCGCTCTGGGCGGACGACGGTCTGGCCATGGGCGTGTCCGTGGTGTTCCTGGACACCACGCACTCCACCCGCCTCGCGCTCGAGGTGAAGCGCAACCGGGAGGAACTGGAGACCGCCTACGAGGAACTCCAGTCCACGAACGAGGAACTCGAGACCACCAACGAAGAACTCCAGTCCGGCAACGAAGAGCTCGAGACGATGAACGAGGAGATGCGCATTCGGACCAACGAGCTGGACGAGGTCCGGAACTACCTGCAGGGCGTGCTGTCCAGCGTCGCGGCAGGCGTCGTCGTGCTGGACAAGGGCCTGCGGGTCCGCAGCTGGAACCGGGGCGCAGAGGAACTCTGGGGGCTGCGCGCGGACGAGGTCCAGCAGCAGGGCTACTTCTCGCTCGACTTCGGGCTACCGGCGCCCGCTGTGCGGGACATCGTGCAACAGTGCCTGGAGTCCGGTCGTCGGTCCGGGCCGGTGGTGGTCGAGGCGGTGAACCGGATCGGGCGGACGATCACGTGTGCGTTGAGCTGCTCGCCGCTGGACGGCCAGGCCGAGGGTGTCGTGATGCTGATGGAGGAAGAGCAGCCCGACTGATTCCAGCGGCGCTACTCGGTCGACGTCGTCGGCCGGCCGGTGCGCACGGTGGCCAGCAGTTCGGGCGCCGCGAGTGCCCGACGGATCACGTCGTCCGCCACCTCGGCCAGCCGCCGGTTGTGCCCTCGGGAGTAGTCCCGCAACAGCGAGAACGCCGCGCCGGGTGTGATGCCCAGCCAGGCCGCCATCATGCCCTTGGCCTGTTCGATCACCACTCGGCTGTCCAGCGCGTGTTGCAGTTGCGCCGCGGCGCGGTTGCTCTCCAGCAGCCTGCGGCGCTGACTCAGGCCCACCGTCGCGGCCTCGGCCAGCAACTGGGCCATGCTGATCTCCGGTTCGGCGAGTGAGCGCCCGCACGCGTCGAGAATGCCCACCGCGCCGACGACGTCACCGCGGCGCCGCATGGGCAGCGTGGTCGCCGTCCGGAATCCGACCGCCCCGGCGGCCGACGCGAACCGCGGCCACCGGCCGGCGATGGTCGCGACGTCCAGGTTGAGCTGGCGCTGGCCGCCTCGATAGCACGCCACGCAGGGACCGTCGTCGGCGTCCAGTTCCGAGGACATCACCTGCCGGGCCCGAGCTGATGAGGCCGCGGCCACCTGGGGAGCACCGGCCGGATCCAGAATGATCAGACCGATCTCGGCATGGTCCAGTAGTTCGGTCAGATGGGCGACCAGAGCGAGCCCGTACACCGAATCGTCGAAATCGACGATGACCGAGGTGTCTGCCAATTCGACCAGCGTCGCCGCCAGCCAGGTCTCGCGGTCATCCACGTTCCTGGCCTTCCCTCGTCACACCTGACCCGGCAAACGATAGACCGGTGACCGTGGCATGGCGAGCCCGCCCATTGTCGTGGCACCCACACGAAGATCGGCTGGTCAGCGGGTGTCGTTCGCGTACGATAACCGCGTGTCGTCGTCGTCCGACAACGCCGATGCGTATATCGGCCACGTCTGGAACTGGGTCCGGCTGGAACGACAGCGTGCCGAGCACGCTGCCGTCCTGGCCCGGCGACACGAGGAACTGATGACCCGCGCGCCGGAGTCGATGCTGGCGTACCACTCGAGGCTCGCCGCGCTCTATCGGCGGCTCGAACAACGTCATCTGGCGTCCGGGCAGATGCAGGCGGTGCACGCCGGCCGGTTGCGCCGCTGGGCCGAGGTGGGGGCGGGCCAGGGCGCGATCCGACCGTTGTTCATGGCGTCCGTCGCCGCGATTCTCGACGTGGACAGCGCCATGTTCGCGTTGTTCGGTCGATGGCAGGTACCGGCGATGGTAGCCACGTCGAGTGACACGGCACGGGCGGCGCACGACCTGGAGTTCACGCTCGGCGAGGGCCCCATGACCGACGCCGCGGCGCAGAACGACGCGATCATCGTGGCGGGGCCCGCGTTACTGGCTCGCTGGCCGCAGTACGGTGCTGCCGTCGCCGAGTTGGGCGTGCGGGCCGTCGTGGCGATGCCGGTGCGGTTTCCCACCGTCCGGCTGGGCGCGCTGTGCGGATTCGACAGCCGGCCGAAGCTGCCCGACGGGGTCACCGCGTCGGCCGACCGGGTCGCCGACGCCCTGGCCCACGCCCTGCTGGACACCGCACAGACCACGGAAAACGCCGACAGCGGCCCGATTCTGCCCTTGTTCGACGAGGCCGACTACCGCGACGTCGTGCACCAGGCGATCGGCATGGTGTCGGTGCAGTGCGAATGCGACCTCCACGACGCGACCGCCATGCTGCGAGCCCGATCGTTCGCCGACGGGGTTCCGGTGGACGAGATCGCCGGCCGGATCGTCGACGGAACACTGCGGCTGTCCTGACCGCGCCTCACGTCAGGAACGCGACCAGTTCCCGGTTGAGCTGCTCGGGGTTCGTGGTCGGGATGGTGTGGTGGGACGCGCCGGTCAGGACCGTGGTGGTGAGGTGGGGTAGGAGCCGCTGCGCTCCGGCACGGACCTGGTCGATGTCGTGCGCCTTGCTCCGCTCGGCCAGGAGCAACAAGGTGGGCACCTCCATCGCCTGAAGGAGATGAGGTTTCGGGCGGTGCGGCAGGACGATCTTCGCGCCCCGGTACTCGCCGCCGCCGAGGCACTGCAACGCCAGCGCCGACTCGTCGATCGGAGCCCGATCGGTCTCCCATTCGATGACGGCCGCCGCTCGCCGGGCGGACGGTCGGGCGAACAGGGGCACCGCGTGCAGCCGGTAGCCGAGGCGCAGTCCGGCGAAGCAGTTCGTGGGGTCGAGCAGGGCCAGCCTGGTGACCGTGGCAGGGGCGTGCAGGGCGTAGTTGAGGGCCAGCCAGCCGCCGTAGGAGTGTCCGCAGCAGGCGGTGGTGTCCAGACCCAGTCCGGCGAGCAGTCCGTCCAGCCATGCCATCAGGTCCTGGACGTGACGGACCGGCCTGTCGTTGGGGACGCTCCGGCCGGCGTCGCCGATCTGGTCCGGGGCGTAGATCCGGTGGGTCCGGCCGAGCGCGGCCACGGTCGCGAACCACACCGTCGACGTGCAGCCGCCGGCGTGCAGGAGGACCAGCGGTGTCCCGTCAGTCGGGCCGCAGACCTGGACGTGCGTCGTGCCGTACTCCCCTGGGACGTCCACCGGCGTCACCGGGAGCGGCCAGCGGGCCAGTTCGGCGCCGTAGGCGGTGGCGAACTCGTCGGCCAGGTCCCTGGTACGGAAGCGCATCAATGAGTCCATTGTAGACTCAGTGGGTTGCGTCCTTCGAGGCTGCCGCCGACCCGGTAGGGCTGGCAGCGGATGAAGACCGACCGGCGGTGAAAGGGGCGCCGCCGGTCGGCGCCGACCGCGTCGGCGTGGGCGCCCGGCTGGTGGGCGTAGGCCGCGAGCGCGGCACTGTCCTGCCACAACGAGCAGGTGGCGACCAGTGGTGGCCGGGCCATGCCCGTGCCCCACAGGAAGCCCTGCGCGGTCAGGGCGCTGGCCCCGGCGCGGGCACTGGCCCGGAGGAACCGCGATGCCTGCGACAGCCGCAGCCGGCCCAGCGTCACGGTCAGCGCGGGGCCGTCGGTACGGCCGTGCCCTGCGCCGTCCGGCACGCCCGGCCAGGCGCCGCTGACCCGCACCGGATCAAGGCGGGCGTGCCAACCGTGGCGGAACCGGGCGGCGGCGGGATCGTCGGCCAGGAACGCGTCGACCGCGTCGTCGTCGTCCCAGAACGCGATGAACCCGACCCGGCGCAGGCTGGGCCTGCTCAGCAGCGCTCCGGACAGCGGGGCGCAGGTCATGGTGGCGCCGAATCGCAGGCCCGAAGGTGCTGGTGAGCTGCGCAGGGCCGCCAGCGCGGTCCCCATGTCCATGTCGGCGATGTGCACCGAAGCGATCACGTCGTCCTCCCGAGTGGGCTAACCTAGTCATCGTTAGGTAATGTACCAGCACAACCTAGGGCGTGTTAGGTTTGGCCGAGAAGCGCACCAGACTCCCCGCGGCGCAGCGGCGCGCGGTGATCGAGCGGGCCGCCACCGAGGTCTTCGCGGAACGCGGCTACCACGGTGCCGGCATGGACGAGATCGCCGCGCGCAGCGGGATCTCCGTGCCCGTGCTGTACGACCACTTCCCGTCCAAACAGCGCCTGCACCGGCAGCTCCTGGAGGCGCATTTCGCCGACCTGCGGGCCATCTGGCGGAATCGGCTGACCGCGGAGCAGCCGCCGGGAGGGCAGGTCGCCGACGCCTTCGACGCCTGGTTCGGCTACGTGGAGACCCACCCGTACGCCTGGCGAATGCTGTTCCGGGACACCACCGGCGACCCGACGGTGGCGCAGTTGCACCGCGAGGTCGCCGAGGCCAGCCGGGCGGCGATGCTGCCGCTGTTCGCCCGGCAACTGCCCACGGCGCTGGCGAACGACGAGCACGCGGTCGCGATGGCCTGGGAGGTGGTGCGGGCAGCGCTGCAGGGCCTTGCCCTGTGGTGGTCCGAGCAGCCGGGCGTACCACGCGAACGCGTGGTGGCGATGGCGATGAACCTGCTCTGGATCGGGTTCGAGCGGCTCCAGCGCGGTGCGACGTGGTGATGATTGTCCGAATACTGCGTGCTCGTTACGGATTACTAGAATCCGGTTCGGTTCAGAGCCTGCTGATCTGGCGCTGGACCGGTCGGCTGACATAGCGTTCCGCTGTGGCGCGATCCAGGATCATCCGCAACACCGCCGTCGCCGCCGTCACTGTCGCGGTCGTCGGTTCCACCGCCACGGTCGCCTCGGCGAGCGTGCCAGCACAGTCCGCCGGATGGGTCTCCGACTCGTCCCGGATCACCTCCGTCTCCGTGTCCAGCACCACGCCGGTCGGCACTTTCCATGGCGCCGCCTACGTTCGTGTCATCGGTACGCTGTCGGGCGTCGTCGACCCGCACGAGAACATCGTCGGGCTCGCCGCGCTGCCCAAGGACGCACGGGGCGACTACGACTACTCGGCCCAGTTCGAGTTGATCACCGCGGCACCCGGCCGGCCACGCAGCGACGGCGTGCTCGTCGAGGCGGAGAACCGGGGCAACCCGTTCCTGCTCGACTCGGTGCAGAACTTCCCCGGCCTGCTGTCCGGAGCCCCGAACGCGATTCAGTATCCGACTGGTCTGGGCAACGGCTTCCTGCAGGACGACGGCCTGGCGTGGGCGCGGGTGCAGTGGCAGGGACCCAACGGCACCTCGGCACCGGTGAACCCGACCGTGCCGGCCGACGCGCAGGGCGTCGGCGAGGTGATCATGCGGGACTTCGGCCTGCTGCTGCGCGGTGACGACGGCTCGGTAGGCGCGGCAGCCGGGCTGCCGGCGTTCCGGAAGCTGCTGATCGGCTCGGACAGCCAGAGCGCGTGGTTCACCGACGCGTTCATCGCGGAGGGCTTCAACGTGCCGCCGCGCGGCCACGGCTCGCCGTTCGCCGCGCCACGACGGGTGTTCGACGGCGCCTACACCCAGGACGGCATCGGCAACTGGTTGGGCATCAACCAGATCAACGCGCAACGCGGCTTCGCCACGCAGACCTCGTACGTGGAACAGAACGGCGTGCCGCTGAGCCCGAACCAGCTCCTGCACCGGCCACAGACCGACCCGTTCCTGGTCGACATCACCGCATACACCGACTTCTACCGGGTGCGGGCCAGCCTGTTCAACACCGCTCCCCTGCCGCGCACCGCCCGCGAGTACGACATCCCGGCCGCCCACGTGCCCTCGATCGCCGTACCGGCCGGCATCACGGTCAACCAGCTCGGCTGCGACATCGGCGGCACACCGATCCCCGCGCTGAACCCGCTGGACAGCAGGCCGTTCGCGCGCGACGCGATCATGGGCCTGGCCCGCCAGGTCGGCGTCCTCGGGCTGCGCGGGTTCGCGCCGGCACTGCCGCCGTCCACCCGGTTCCGGCTCACCGCCGGACCGGCGGCACCGGACCTGGACAACAACGATCCGACCCTGCCGCTGTTCAACTTCTTGCCCAACGTGAAACTACTGGTTCCGGTGGTGGACAAGGACAACCAGCCGCAGGGCGGGATCACCTTCCCGGACGTCGCGCTGTCGCTGGGCACGCCGGGCCCGGTGTCGGTGCCGCCGGTGGCGACCAGATCGATCGCGGACACGTGTGGCAACTTCGGCGGCTGGACCC
>DASXCQ010000086.1:0-3887 GCA_036491115.1 Pseudonocardiaceae bacterium | reverse complement strand
GACGAACGGCCCGGCGTGTGTCGAGACGCCGGGCCGGTTCGGTGGTCAGCCGACGGCGCCCACGCTTGCCGCGGCGCCGATCACCGTGATCCAGAGCAGGCCGAACAGGACGGCGAGAATGCCACACACCAGGCCGGCGATGGCCATGCCGCGGCCGGTCGCGTGCTTCTTGTTGGCGTTGTTGATGCCGACGCCGGAAAGGATGACGGCGACCGCACCGAGAATGAAGCCGATGATCGGGACCCAGCCGAAGACGATGCCGACGATGCCGGTGACCATGCCGCCGATGGCGACGCCGTTGGACGGTTGTGGTTGCGCGACAGGGTATGCCTGCATGTTGGCCGGTGCGGGGTAGCCACCGCCCTGGTACTGCGGCACCGGCGGGTTCGGCATGCCGGACTCTGGGTGGGGTGGGTATGGCTCGGACATCTCGTGCCCTTTCTCAGTATGTCGCCGAAACCGGTTGCCTGGTATTCGTCCGCGCACCATCTCCCGTTACCAGGAAAATTCTTGGACAAATGATGGACATGCGCCACGGGAGAGCAGCGGGCCTCGGAGCGGGTCGTCGGGAACGGTCTCCGACGTTCTGGACGTCTGGACCCCGTCGATGCGGCAGGATCGAGGCCGTGCTCGCGGTGTTGAACTGGGTGGCTGTCGGACTGTTCGTGCTCGCGCTGGTGCCTGCCGGGTTGGCGTGGGCCGGGCGGGTGCGGTTCGACCGATGGCTGCCGCCGGAGCGATCCCGGCCGGCGGGCCGCGCGTTCACGCTGCTGGATCTGGGGGCACTGCTCCAGGCACTCGCCCAACTGGTGGACGGCGCTGCCCGGTGGGCGATCTCGTCGCCCGGGCTGGTCCTGGTGCTGGTCGGGGCGATCCTGGTGCTGCGGCTGCGGACGGGTGAGCCGGCTCAGTCCTCGGGGTGAACCACCGCGGGATGGGCGTCGGCGCCCAGCGTCACGGCGCGACCGGCCCGGCGGCCGGGTGGCATGCGGAACACCGGCTGGAACGGCAGGCCGTGGTTGTACCGGGTCTCCAGTTCGGCCACGAACTCGGCGACGGCCGGGTTGACGATGTCGGCCAGGCTCCGGATGCCGGCGTCGGGCTCGTTACGAGCGAGGTAGGTCGCGGCCGCTCTTGCTCGATCCAGAATCTCCCGGTCGAAGTTCACCGTGCGCTGCACCCGGCGGCCGTTGCCAGCTGAGCGACCGGTAACCTCACCCTCGCCCTGCTGAGCCGGCACAGGCGCGGTGTCGTCCGGAGATTGGATCACGATGCCCCTCCACGGCCCGCCTGGCGACATTCGAGCTGGTCGACCCTTGTGATGCAGCGCACCTCGCCCGTCGGCCGACACACCGGGTCATCACGGTCCGGTCGCCGCACGATGCCACATCGGCTCGATCCCACTATCCGGACTGGTTGGCCGCGTGCATCGTTACGACACGCACAGCCCGTCACCAGCGGCTGCGCGGGCGAGTGAACCTTTGGTGGCGCTGGGGCGAACGGGTGGTTTGTGTATCAGCGCAGCCCTCCAGCGACCGATGATGTGTGTGGTCAGATTAGACGTAATATGCGTCGTCGGAAACCGAACACGCGGGAACGGACACACTCTGCGCGCATCAACCACTACACGTCGTCAAGCTGACGTGTTGTACTCGTCACTAGTAGGACAAGAGGCGGGTGCCATCCCCGACAGGTGGCTGCCGACCTCGCCCCTCGCATCAGGGAGGACGAGATGACCGGCTCGGCCCTCAACCCACTGGCTGCCAGCCTGGGCACCAACGGCGTCAGCCAGTGGATTCTCAACAACGCCGTGCCGCTGCTGCTCCTGGTGGTCGCGTTGCTGCTGCTCTACTTGGGTGGCGGCAAGGGCGACAACGCCGGGGTCATGCGCCGCATCGGTGGTGTGTTCGTGGCACTGGCCATCATCGGCCTCGCCGTCTCCGGCGCAGGCGTTGACCTGGGCAAGTGGCTCGCCAACCTGTTCACGGGCTGACCAGGCGGGGGCGGTTGTGCAGGTACGCACCGATGACGAGGTGTACCGCGTGGATGCCGTGTGGCTGGGTCCACCCAAGGCGACCTTTCCCTTTCGGGCGAGGTACGTGGCCTGGGGCGTGGGCATGCTCATGTTCGTCCTCGTCCTGTCCGGCGAGCGGATCGTCGGCTTCGGCTTCGGCTTCTTCACTGTGGCCTGGGCCGTCGTCGGGACCATTGTCCTGACCAGGCTCATCTGCTCGCGGATCAGCCACGAGCGCCCGTTGGGTGCCGTGTTCACGATGTGGATGCGTGAGCTGCACACCCCACGGGAGCGCCCGTCCGGCTCCGGAGGCGCCTTCAGCGCGACGCGCGTCCGGATCCACGCCGACCGGCCCCGGCCACGTCCCAGGCGAAGGAGCACACGCACCGCGGAGCCCCGCCGGATGACCCAGCGCTCGGGTCAACCCGCGCGATCCGCCCAACACGTCCAATATGTCCCACATGCGCAGGATTGGGCCGGTCGGCGGACCGGCGGCCGGCGTGGCGGTCGGGGTGGCGCCGCACGGCCTGGCAACGAGGAGGTAGGCGGTGTTCGGACGCAGGGCAGGACGTGATCAGGGACGTGATCACCGTGCGGCCCACCGGGTGCCCCAGCAGGTCGTCCCGCCCCAGCAGGATCGGCAGGTCTACAGCAAGCGCGGTAGGCGCCTGCCCGGCGAGCAGAACATGCCGTCCTACACGCCGACCATCTCCGCGCGCAGCATCGACGGGCATCTGCTGCGCACCGGCCAGGACGTGTACGCCTGGTACCGGCTGGGCCCGCAGCGCTGGTCGTTCCGTTCCGACTCGCAACGCCAGGACCTGATCGCCGCCATCGCCGGCCAGTACGCCGAACTGCAGGGCCGATGGCTGCACCTGCGGGTGACCACCCGCCCGTTCCCGATCCGCATGTGGGCCGAGGCGCACGTGCACAACGCCATCAACCGCCTCCCCGACAGTCCTGCGGGGCTGTCCTTCGACGACTACATGGTGGGGGAGCAGCAGCAGCTGCTGGGCCGGTCGATGGCGGAGAAGGAGGTCTACCTCGGGGTCCAGGTGCAGACCCGGCGGATGGTGGACCGGGCGGTGGAGCGCGCCGCGCCGCTGCTGCGCCGCATCTTCCCGGACGCCGTGGACGCCGAACTGGTCGCGTTGGACAGCGAGGTCGAGCACCTGGACCAGGTGATCGGTTCGGCCGGGCTGGACGGCCGCCCGGTGTCGGCCGAGGAGATGTCCTGGCTGATGCACCGGTCGTGCTCGCTGGGCCTGCCCGCGCCGCGCAACCTGCCCGCCGTTCCCAGCGCCACCTGGGAACCGGAGGACCTGGCCAGTTTCACCGACGCCGCCGACTTCCACACCGAGCCGTACGCGCCCACGGTCACCGTGCGCGGCCGCACCGGCTCCAACGCCGGCATCAAGCGCTACGTCGCCGTGCTCACCCTGGGCCAGATGCACGGGCTGCAGATTCCCGAGGTCGACGACCCGTGGGTGCAGCACTCCGATCGGCTGCCCGCCTCCGTGGAATGGTCCGCGCGGATCTACGTGCGCCGCCCGGAGGAGGTGGCCGGCGAGCTGGGCCGGCAGATGAACAAGGTCCGCTCGCAGGTCCGGCACTACACCGACGAGCACGAGATCGAACCGCCTTCGTCGTTGTCCCGGCAGGCCTCCCGCGTGCTGGAGATCGACGACGAGATGACGTCGGGTTTCACCGCGCTGGCCACCCGGGTGCGGTCGTGGTGGCGGCTGGCGGTGTCCGGTGCGACCGAGCGCGAGGCGCTGCGCCTGGCCCAGCAGTTGCTGGAGCTGTACAAGCCGAAGGTCGCGATCGAGCACCCGGAAGCGCAGTACGCGATGGCCAGGGAGTTCATCCCCGG
>DASXCQ010000085.1:0-72276 GCA_036491115.1 Pseudonocardiaceae bacterium | reverse complement strand
GCCCTGGCCTGGGGCTGCGCCCGCCTCGGGGCAGTGCTGGTGCCGGTGAACTTCATGCTGACCGCGGGCGAGGTCGCCTTCCTGCTGGCCGACGCGGAGGTGGCGGCGTTCTTCGCCGGCGCCGACCTGCTGCCGGTCGCGGACGGCGCCCTCGCCCGCAGCGGCGGCGAGGTCGCGCTGCGGGTGGTCATCCGCGGCGGCGAGCCGGCCACCGGGTGGACGTCGTTCGGCCAGTGGCTGCGGCCCGCCCGGGACGGCTGGACGGCGCCGCCGGTGGACGACGATGCGGTGATCAGGATCATGTACACCAGCGGCACCGAGTCCCGGCCGAAGGGCGCCATGCTGTCCAGCCGCTCGCTGATGGCCGAGTATGTCAGCTACGTGGTCGACGGGAACATGACCGCGGACGACATCGACCTGCACACGCTGCCGCTGTACCACTGCGCGCAGCTCGACTGCTTCCTCGGCCCCGACCTGATGGTCGGGGCCACCTCGGTCCTGCTGCCCGGCCCCGACCCGGACGCCGTGCTGGCGGCGATCGAGCGGCACCGGGTGAGCAAGTACTTCGCCCCGCCCACGGTCTGGATCTCGCTGCTGCGCAGCCCCGCGTTCGACGCCACCGACAAGTCGAGCCTGCGCAAGGGCTACTACGGCGCCTCCCCGATGCCGGTGGAGGTATTCCGCGAACTGTCCCGGCGACTGCCGGAGGTGCGGTTCTGGAACTTCTACGGACAGACCGAAATGGCTCCGCTGGCCACCATCCTGCGGCCGCACGAACAACTCCGGCACGCCGGATCGGCCGGACGTGCCTCGCTCAACGTCGAGACCCGCGTGGTCGACGACGGGGACAACGAGGTCGCGCCCTGCGAGGTCGGCGAGATCGTGCACCGCTCCCCGCACGCGGCGCTGGGCTACTACCACGACGAGGACAAGACCGCCGCGGCCTTCCGCCACGGCTGGTTCCATTCCGGGGATCTCGGCGTGATCGACGAGAACGGCTACCTGGCCGTGGTCGACCGCAAGAAGGACATGATCAAGACCGGTGGCGAGAACGTGGCCTCCCGCGAGGTCGAGGAGGCGCTCTACCTGCTCGAGGACGTGGCCGAGGTGGCTGTGTTCGGCATCGCGCACCCACACTGGATCGAAGCCGTGACCGCCGTGGTGGTGCCGAAGGAGGGCGCCACGCTGTCCAAGGAGCAGGTCGACGCGCACGCCCGGGAGGTGCTCGCCGGCTTCAAACGGCCCAAGTACGTCGTGTTCACCGACGCACTGCCCAAGAACCCCAGCGGCAAGATCCTCAAGAAGGACCTGCGGGTACAACACGCACACCTGGCGGACAACGGCTAGGCCATTGTTCGTGCGTGGTTGACCTGCCGGCCCGGTTGCCGCGCTCCGGAACGGCCACGATGGCCACCGACATGCATGGGGAGGATCGGGCAGCGCCGCGACGGACGCATTGGCTGCCCTGGGCGGCGATCGTGCTGCTGGCGCTCGTGCTCGCCGGGCTGGTGGCCGGCTTCTCGTTCCTGGTGCGGACGTCCGGAGCGCACGACACCGCCGCCGTCGCAGCCGCACCGGCACCGCCGCCTCGGGTCGCAGTACCGAGCTCGACTCCGGACATCGGCGTCTGCCGGCGACGTGGCGACGGTTCGCCCCGCCGGGCGGCGACCCGCAGAACATCGACGTCGCGGCCCTGGCGGCCGGCCGTTACCTGTGTACGGCGGGTGGAGACCTGACCCATGGCCCGGACTGGCAGGCCGCCGTGCTGGCCTACGACAACTCCGGGGCCTACGTGTCCCGGGTGCTGCGGTCCGCCGACGAGTACGCCCGTGCCGCCTCCGCGCACTGACGGCAGACCCCACGACCGAGAAGATCCACACTGTCCTTATGCGACACTGTTGTCATGCGTGATGCCCTGTCGATTGGCGACTTCTCCCGCGCCACTCACCTGAGCGTCAAGACTCTCCGGCACTACCACCGGATCGGGCTGCTGGAGCCGGCGAGCATCGATCCCGGCAGCGGGTACCGGCGCTACACGACGGATCAGATTCCCGTCGCGCAGGTGATCAAGCGCTTCAGGGCGCTGGACATGCCGCTGGACCAGATCGGGGCGGTCCTGTCCACGACGAACCCGCAGGCGCGCAGGGACCTGGTCGCCGCCCATCTGGCGCGGCTGGAGGACAACCTGGCGCGCACCCAGAGCGCCGCCGCGGCCTTGCGCAACCTGCTGGACGACCCGACGCCCGGCGACGTGCGGATCGAACGCCGTCGGGTCGAGGCCATGGACAGCGCCGCGATCAGCGACGTTGTGGACCACCAGCACGTCACGGCCTGGTACCACGGCGCGCTCGGCGAACTCCGCGCGACGGCTCGCGCCCAGGGGCTGACCGTTGCCGGTTCGGCCGGTGCCATCTACGACGACGACCTGTTCACCCAGGAATGCGGCCGCGCGACGGTCTTCCTGCCGTGCGACGGCCCGGTCGCCCTCACCGGCCGCATCCGGCCACTGCGGGTGCCGTCGGGTGAACTCGCCGTCATCACACATGCGGGACCGCACGAGGGTGGCATCGACAAGGCATACGGTGCGCTGGCCACCTACGTCGCGACGAACGAGATCGGCGTCGAGGGTCCGATCCGTGAGTACTACGTCGTGGACCACGACGACACGGCGGACGAGTCCCAGTGGCGCACGGAGGTCTGCTGGCCCATCTTCCGCGTCACCGGCTGATCTCGCCCGGCGGCCGGCGCACAGTGCCAGGCGGTCAGCCCTGGGCGGGGATGTTGTGGATCACGAACATGCTGTCGATCTTGCCGTCGCGGACGGTGAAGTAGTTCGTCATGACCAGCGGGTCGGGCAGGTTGGTCTTGTCGTAGTCACCGTCGAACGCGGCGCGGACCAAGGTCACGCCGTGGTGCTCGATCACCTCCCTGACCTGCAGGGTGACGTGGTCGCCGACCATCTCCCTGGCGGCCCAGGCGCGAATCGCCTCGGCACCCCAGAACTCGCGGCGGGCGTCGTTGACCAGGGCGTCGTCGGCGAACGTGGCCATGATGCCGTCCAGATCGAACGCGTTGACTGCCTTGATGTGCTCGGCGAGGACTCCGGTGAGCATGTGTTCCTCCTCGTTCGGCGGGTGCGATGGTGCGACGTTCGCCGTTCCGGTCGCGGGAGGGTCAACAGGCCGGATCGAGGTGGGCTCTCCAGTAGGGGGAGGGTTGGGATCAACGCGGGACCGCGGCCGCACAGGTCCTGCCGCTGCGTCGCCGCGGGCGCGGGCCGACCTGGCGGCGGGCGATCAGCCGGACTCCTCGACACGCTGGGGGTCGTGCGGGCACCGGCACGGACGGCGTGGGTGTTCTGCCCACGCCGTCCGTGTGTCAGTCGCTCAGGAGCCGAAGTTGTGGATCAGCCAGTTCGAGACGTAGTCGAACGTCTCGGCCACCGTGTCACCGAATTCGCCCGGTGTGGTGGCGCACGCGGTGCAGGGGGTGAAGCCGTGCGTCGCGCCTTCGACGAACGCGAGTGTCCTGTTCGCCGTGCGGGTCGCGTTCTGGAAGTACATCTCGGACGGAACCAGCCAGTAGTGGCCGGTCATCGACATGATCAGCAGCGGTGAGGTGATGCCGCGGACGTTGTTCACGGTCGCCGTGTTCGTGGAACCCCAGTCGATGCCGGTGATCGAGTCGTCGGTGACCCGCAGCGCCGGTGCTCGGATGGCGCCCACCGACAGGAACGAGTTGGCCGTGAAGCCGCCCTTGTCCGACGACCATGCCGCGTTGTCCGAGGAACTGGCCGACGGCACCCGCACGGAATGCACGACCTGCGGCGTGCTGCCGCTGGGGTGCTGCGGCGAGATCAGCGGGAACCGGCCCTTCGTGTGTGAGATCAGGGCGCTGTCGGCCTCCCAGATCCGCGCACTGTCCCGGCCGACCGGCATGGGCGTGTCGTTGGGGAACTGCCCGTTGCCGCGGGCGATCTGCTGGCGCAGCCCCTGGTCCTCGGCGACGAGACCGGCCTCACGCTTGCCCTGGGCCGCGGTGTAGCGGTTGATGAACGCGGTGCCGTAGTCGGACGACGCGTTCGGGTCGTAGCCGTTCTGGGTGGCGAACATGTCGAGATTCTCGTTGCGCACCCGCAGATTCGCCTCGTTCACCACCGAGGCGTCCAGCGCGGTCAGGTCGGAGAACGCGATGCCCGGAATCGCGTCCAGCAGTGCCACGCCGTCCGCGGGCGGCATGTTGGCCAGGTCGTCGCCGCACGGGTCGAGGCGGGCGGGCGCCTGGCACGTGGCGACGCCGTTCTGGGCCACGTTCTGGTAATAGGACATGATCGCGCCGCCGCCGCTCCAACCGACGAGCACGACCTTGTGGACGGCGGGCAGCGACCGCAGGTACGTCACGCTGGCGGACATGTCCAGCGCGAGGCTGTCCCATGCCACCTCGGCCTGGTCGGTGAACTGCGATTTGACGCACAGCACGGTGAAGCCGCGCTGCGCCAGTTGCACGCACGGAATGCTGCCGATGAAGTCGTCTGTCTCGTGGGTGAGGATCAGCCCGGTGGACTGGTTGGCGGTGGGGGAGTCCGGCTGGTAGAGGCCACCGATCACCTGGTCGGGACCGAGCAGCACGGCGGTCGTGGTGAACGGCACCGGGGCGGAGTCGCCGGGTCCGCTCTGCGCCTGCGCCGGTAACGACAGCAGCGCGGCGACGAGCAGGACGATCGATCCGATCATGACGGCGTACATCCGTCTGGACTGGGGATGGAGGAGGTCGCGACGACGCATGACAGGCCCTTCTGTTGGCCGACGGACTCACGGGCCCTCCGTTGCTACCAATAGGACAGACCATTAGTCAACATACAATTAGTCCAAACCAATCAAGCCTGAATCGATCTTGGCGGAAGGGCCTGGACATCGTCACGGACTGCTATGGTCCGGCTACGGATCCCGCAGCTCGACCACACCGTCTGCTTCCGCAGCGACAACCGATCGAACTGCCTCGCCCGGAGAGCGACCGCCGGCGTGGCACGATGACCGGGTGACGGATCTGACCCAACCGTACGGCCCGCTCGTGGCGACTGACGTCCGGTTCGTCACCTGGAACGTCTGGGGCCGATTCGGTCCGTGGCGGCAACGACAGACCGGCATCCGAGCCGCCTTGGCCGAGTGCTCGCCCGACGTCGTCGCACTGCAGGAGGCATGGGCGACGTCCGGACAGGATCAGGCCGAGGAACTGGGCGCGGCCATCGGTCTCCCGTATCACTGCTTCCACGGCGGCCGCGAGTTCAACGGCGCCGCATCGGGTGTCGCCGTGCTGTCCCGGTGGCCGATCGAGGTGCGCGGTGTCACGGCATTGGGCGGGCCGCCGGATCACGACGGCCTGACCTACGAGGTCACGATCGACGGTCCGCGTGGCGTGCTCCGCGTCTTCAACACGATGCTGGACTATCCGCCGCACCACTCCAGCATCCGCCGGGCGCAGATCAGCACGCTCGTGGACACCGTACGGGCGCAGCGGCACCGAGGGCTGACCGTGGTGTGCGGTGACTTCAACGCGGGCCCGGACACCGACGAGATCCGCATGATCACCGGCCGGACCGCGCGGGACGTGTGCTGGCACGACGCCTGGGACCTGGCAGGCGACGGACCCGGTGCCACGTGGTCGCGGGACAACCCGTGGACCCTGCCGGTGTATCCGCGCACGTGGCGGATCGACTACCTGTTCAGCACGTCGTTCGGCCCAGGCGGTGTCGGCCAGCCGATTCGGGCCGAACTGGTCGGCACGGAGTCGGTGGACGGCGTGCATCCGTCCGACCATTTCGGCGTGTTCGCCGAGTTGAGGTACTGAAGCCCTACGCGGTCCGGTGGTCGCATGCGCGCGATGACCACAATGGATCGATACCCGAGTGCACCGTTCGGCCAGAACGAGGTTCGACCGTTCGGTCCTCGCGGCGGCATATCGCCGTTGGGCTGAGCCCGAGACCGGACGAGCTGACGGTGTCGTGCACGGCCTAGTCTTCGGCGATCACGCCGTCCTGGAGGTGCAGGACGCCGTCGGCGAGGTCGAGCAGCGTGTTGTCGTGGGTCGCCACCAGCGCCGAGATTCCCTCCGAGCGCACCACTGTGCGCAGCAGCCGCATGATCTGACGGGCCGTCTCCGAGTCGAGTTGGCCGGTCGGCTCGTCCGCGATCAGCACCTGGGGCTGCCCGGCGAGGGCACGCGCGATGGCCACGCGCTGCTGCTGGCCGCCGGACAGCTCGCCGGGGCGCTGGGCAGCGTGGCCGCCGAGGCCGGTGATGTCCAGCATCAGCTGGACGCGCTCCTCGCGCTCGTGGCGGGGCAGTCCGGCGATCCGCAGTGGGACGCCCACGTTCTCGGCCGCGGACAGGATCGGGAGCAGGCCGAAGGCCTGGAAGATGAACGCCACCTTCGTCCGGCGCAGGTCGCGCCGCTCGGGTTCGGTCATCGCGCTGACGTCGGCGCCGTCGACTCGCACCGTGCCCTCGGTCGGCTGGTCGAGGCCGCCGACGATGTTGAGCAGCGTCGTCTTGCCGGAGCCGGAGCGGCCGCGCACCGCGATCAGGCAACCGCGCGGCACGTCGAGCGACACGCCGCGTAGGGCATGCACCGCGGTCGGGCCGGTGCCGAAGACTCGCTCGACATCACGCACCTCGACCGCGTTGGACACGGCTTCGCCGCGCGGCGCGGTCGCCGTCGCCTCTGCACCTGTCATACCCGCCGCTCCATCCGTTCCCCGCCCTCGCTGCCGCTGTCCACACCAGCGCCGGGCCAGACTCCGATGTGGTCGGTCCGCTCGTCGAGCCGCACCCGTTCGTGCATCCCGAGGCGCTCGGTCATCCGGGCCGGCAGCTGGAGCCGGCCGTTGCGGTCGAGCACCGCGTACTCCACCTCCCGCCTACCCGGCTCGGCGGCACTCCCCTCCTGCGACTGTAGGGCCTCGCGCAGGGTCTCCGTGCTGGTCCGGCCGTTGCGGATGGCGACCGTCCGGTCCACCTGGCCGGCGACCTCGATGTCGTGCGTGACGATCAGCACGGTGGTGCCCAGGTCCCGGTTGACCGCGCGCAGCGCGTCGAACACGTCCCCGGCGGTGTTCGAGTCCAGTTCGCCGGTCGGCTCGTCGGCCAGCAACAGCCGGGGATCGTTCGCGCAGGCGGTGGCGATCGCGACGCGCTGCTGCTCGCCGCCGGACATCTGTCGCGGATAGCGGTCCCGGCAGTAGCCGACTCCGACGGTCTCCAGCAGTTCCAGCGACCGGTCCCGGCGTGCCTTCCGCCGCACGCCGGCGAATCGCATCGGCAGCTGTGCGTTCTGATGGGCGGTCAGATAGGGCACCAGGTTGCGTGCGGTCTGCTGCCAGATGAAGCCGACCGTGTGGCGGCGATAGTCGAGCCACTCGCCCGGACCCAGCTCGGCGAGATTGTGTCCGGCGACGCACACCGTGCCGGCCGTCGGCTTGTCCAGTCCGCCGAGGATGGTCAGCAGGGTCGACTTGCCGCTGCCGGATGCGCCGACCAGCGCTGTCAGCTCGCGTTCGGAGACCAGCAGGTCGAGGCCCTGCAACGCCTGCACCTCGACGTCCTCTGCGGTGAAGATCCGCACCAGTTGGTCGCAGACGACCAGGGCGTCGGTGCCGTACTCGGTGCGACCGGAGCGAGCCAGCGCACCGAGCTCGGCCAGACCCGCCGCCGGGGCGGTGGCGTCCCGCATCCGGGCCGTGGTCGCGGTCCGCGCGCCACCAGGTGAAGGTGCGTCAGCCGGCACGGCAGCCTCCTCGTCACTGTTCACCGCTACTCACCGTTCCCGAGTCGCAGGGCCGCGGTCACGCCCCGCCGATGCGCCGCCGCGGTGTGCCCGGCCAGGGTCACCGCGGCGGTCAGCGCGGTGGCCGCGCCGGCCAGCGTGAGCGTCCAGAGATCGATCCGGAGCGGAACCGACTGCGCGGTGCCGGTGAACACTCCCAGGTCGATGCCCGGACCGATCAACGCCCCGATCGCCACGGTGCACACCACTCCGCCGACCAGAGCCGCGGCCAGCGCGGGCACGTTCTCCAGTAGCACCAGCCGGTTGGCCTGACGGCGGCTCAGGCCCATGGTGGCCAGCCGGGCCAGCGCCTGCTCCCGCGAGCGGGCGCCCATGGTCAGGCCGGCGAGCAGTGCGACGACCGCCAGCAGCGCCGCCCCGAGCATCGCCAGGTCGAGCGTGTCGAAGGTGCCCGTCTGGAAGGGAGCGTGGGTCAGCGCGGACAGTTCGGTGGCGCGCTGGGCCAGGTTCGAGCCGGGAGCGACACGACGCAGCGTCGCGGTGAGCGTCGTGGCGTTGGCCGCGCCGTCGAGCAGCAGCACGGACGGCGCGACCGCGGCGATGCCGTGACGATGCAGCGCCCAGGACGGCAGGATGATGAAGTCGTGGGCGCCCGGCAGCGCGGCGGTCGCGGTGGCGCTCCCTGCCTGCCTGATCGGGAACTGAACCCCGTCGATGGCCATCGTGCTACCGGAGGCGAAGTCCTGGGCGACCGGGGACGAGGCGATGACCGGCACCGGCGCGTGCGGGTCCTTCGGCTCGGTCAGGCCGGCGGGTAGCTGCGCGGCCGGCGTGCCCGTGGTCAGGGCGCTGTACCGCGCCGGGTCCACGACGAGCACGGCGGTGTCGTTCGGCAGGTTGGTGGAGACCGGCGTGAGCACGAAGTCACCGACGTCGAGCTCACCGGCTGTGGCATTGCGGGCGACTCCGGGCAGCGTGCTCAGCGCGTGCACGGCGGCTGGGCTGAATCCGGTGCTGCTCGCGCCCCCGGCGGTGATCACGTCGTCCGCGCCGACCACCGCCCACGAGCCGTTCACCTCCCCGGACACGACCGTGTCGTGCACCATCGAGCCGACCGCGACGACCGCCAACGTGAGGACGAGCGCCAGAGACGGCAGCCAGGCGATCGTCGAACCGCGGGAGGCGCGGGCCATCGCGATGAACGGGACCGCGTCGCGCCGGCGCGCGGCCACGCTCGTCAGGGCTTGGATGACCGGTGGCGCCAGGTAGTAGATGCCGATGGCGATCGGGACCGCGATCAGGAACGGGGCGAGCGCCGCGAGCAGGTTGGAGCCGCTGCCGTAGTGGCGCAGCACCGCGACCGCGCCGACGCACAGCGCGACCGCCGCGGCGCTGCCGACGGCTCGGCGGATCCGGTCGCGGCCTGCCCTCGCGCGCAGCGTCCGGACCCCGGCCGCCGCGGCCGACCAGCGGTCGGTGGTCTTCGCGGCCCGCGCACGGTAGCGGATCGCCGCCACCACACTGGGGCCGGCGAGGGCCACCAGGGCTATGAGTGCCGGCACCCACCAGTCGGCGAACACCGGGAGCGGGCTGGGCACGACCAGGCTGCCCAGCAGCAGGCCCGCGGCGGCCGGAAGCACGCTGATCGCACTGGCCCTCGCCGCGAGCAGGGCGAGTTGCCTGCCGGAGGCGCCGCGGGCGCGCAGCAGCGTGAACTCGGCCGAGCGTCGTTCGGCGAGCAGCAGGATGCACAGCAGCAGCACCGCGGCGCCCAGCGCCGCCAGCGACCCGACGATCATGGACAGCACCGCGTCCACCGCCCGACGCTGGCCAAGGAACTGGCCCAGCGGCTGCGTCGGGCCACCGGCCAGGTCGACCGACAGTGCCGTCGGCTGGCCGTGGGTGCCGGCGTCGCCGGGCAACGGGAGGTCGACCGCGTCGGACGTGGCGGTGACGATCGCGTCGGCGAGGGGCTGCGCCTGCGCGCTGGTCACGTGGGCGAGGTTGAGCGGCACGGCGTAGACCAGCCTGACCTGGCCGACGAAGGCTGCTTGGAGTGCGTCGAGCTCGTCCTGGCCGACGAAGACGTCCGACTCGTAGTAGGGCGGGGCACCCCTGGTCGGCATGACCAACTGGGGCGCGACCGCCGTCACGTCGTAGGCCCAGAAGTCGTCGGCCGGTTCGCGGACCTGGAGAATCCCGGTGACCTGCAACTGGATCGGAGTCACGGCAGCGGACGCCAGCGTCAGGGTCTCACCGACGCGCAGGTGGAAGGTGGCCGCGGTCTGCTCGGTGACCGCGACCTGGAACAAGCCGGGCCGGTCCGTCCCCGCCGGGCCCGTCGCGCGGTCCGGCAGCGCGCCCTGGACCAGGGTGGCGTGGTCGGCCAGATCGGCACGGTAGTTCAGCGCGGTGCGGATCTGCGGCAGCGTGGCCTGCACGGGCGTCGGATTCGTCAACCCGACCGTGGCCTGGTTCGTGTTCAGGCCCTGCCAGTAGTCGGCCTGATCTGTGGACAGCGGTATGCCGAGCGAGGCCAGTTCGGTTCGCAGGGCCGCTTCCGGCTCAGCTATCTGTTTGAGGGAGATCGGGCTGTCGGGGGTGGTCGGCCGGACGCTCTGCGCAAGGCTGCTCAGATCGGACCGGCCGAACACGGAGGACGTGCCGGGGGCGGCCGAGGCCAGTTCGGCGCGCAGGGCGGAGCTCTGCGCCTGGGCGTTCTCGCGCGGCACCACGGTGGCGGCGAACGCTCCGGCACCGGTCAGCAGCGCGAGCACCAGCGCCGCGCCCAGCCCGCTCCCGGCCAGGGCGCCGAGGATGGTGCCGCGCCCACGGGTCGAGGCGGTGCGCTGCTCGTCGTCGGGGCTGGTCACGCGGCCTCCAGCGTGCGCAGTCGGGCGGCGGCGCCGGCCCGGGTGGCCACCACGGCCAGCGCGGCGGCCAGGGTCGGGCCCGCGACCATCGCCGCGGCCAGCACCAGTGAGGGCAGCCAGGAGACGACGATCACGACGGAGGGCACCGGAGTCGTCGCGGCGCTGGTCAGCGTGAGGTAGGGCAACATCAGCCGGGAGAGCAGGATGCCGATGGCGAGACCGGCGACCGCGGCCGGACCGGCGACCACGAGGGTCTCGACGGCCTGGAGCAGCGCCTGTCTGCGCCCGGAGATGCCCAGCGCGATGAGGATGGCCTCCTGGCCAGCGCGCTCGCGCCGGGCGGCGGCCACGGCTGCCCACAGGGCCGCGATCGCCAGAATGCCGGCGGTGATCCCGAGTGCGATCAGGCTCTGCTGGATGAGCTGGGTGAGCGGGTCGTTGGTGAACGCGGATCGGGTCCCGGCGAGGGTCGAGACCGACACACCGCCCTCCGGCAGGCCGGACGGCGCCGCCCCGCCGGCAGTGTCGAGCCAGTAGGAGGTCGCGGTCAACGGCGGCAGACCCTGGTCGAGCAGCCGGTACTGCAGCGCGTCGTCATCGACGACCAGGCCGCCGGACAAGTCGGTGTCGTTGATGGTGGGGAACGCCGCGATGCTCCCGACGATGCGGGCCGGGATGTTCAGTCCGTCCGCCCCGACCTGGGTGAACGAGCCGATCTTGAGCTTGTTCGCGGTGAGGAACGAGCTCGTGGCCAGCACGGGCAGCGTGGTCGGGGCCGTGGGCGCGACGGTCAGCGTCACCTGCGCCGGAGCGCCGGTGGTCGGCACCAGGCCGTAGCCGGAGGCGAAGCCGAGCGACCAGCCGCCCGGCCCGTTGCCCCTCGGTGATCCGGACAGTTGGGCGTTGGCGGCCGGCAGGTTCGAGCCGCCGGTCTGTACCGCGGTGACCGCCTGCAGTAGGTCGGTGGACTGGATCTGCTCGGCCCAGCCGTCCAGCGGCAGCGCGGTAGCACCGGCGGACGAGCTCAGCGCGCTGACGGTCAGGGTCTCGTTCGTGGTTCTGGCTCGCGGGGTCAGGTAGGTCAGGGAGACCTCGGCGACGCGCAGCGGGTAGTCAGCGCCGGGCGCGATCGGGAAGGTCAACGGGTGTGGTGACCCGTCATCGGGCAGCGACTGCGCGGTGAGCTGGGTGAATCGGTCGAGCGAGTCTTCGACGGTGACCACGACCCGCCCGCCGCTGACGCCGCCGCCGGTCGCCGGACCCGGACGGGACAGCGTCGCGGTGAGACCGACGGTCGTCGGGCGTGCGGGCAGGGTCGTGTCTTTCGCCGCGCCCCTGCCCAGATCCGCCCACAGCGCCGTCGGCGATGACGAGTACTGGTCCGGGCGGGTCAGCACGGTCCGCGGTGCGGTGCGGCTGTCCATCGCCAGCACCGCGCTGCCGTTGTAGCCGGAGGTCTGGATCACCGGGGTGGCGGTCCGGACCGACCGGTCGGCGGCGACCGCCCCGGAGACCGCCGAGGCGAAGCTCGACCCTTCGATGTCCAGCCGGACCTGGGCGCCCGCCGTGTACTCGGCCTGGTCGCCGATCGACTGCTGCCGGGTGGCGTGCTGGCCCAGTGCGAACGTCCCACCGGCGACCGCGAGGACGATGAGCAGCGCCGGACCGGCGTGGTGCCGGGGGCGGCGGCTGATCTGCCAGACCGCCAGCGCGGAGCCCATGCGGCGGCCGCGCGCGGCGAGCCGGTCGCCGAGGCCGGCCAGCAGCGGCAGCAGGCGCAGGCAGAGCAGGGCGCAGGCGAGCAACGCGAGTGCCGGCGCGAGCACGAGCAGCGCGTCGACCGCCGTGCCGGTGGACAGGCTGCGCAGCTGCCAGTAGGCCGCTGCGGCGAGGGCGAGCACGGCCAGGTCGATACCCGCGCGCGCGGCGCCGGCCAGGCGGGACTGCCGGCCGGCCCGCACCAGCCGACCGCTCGGGGAGAACTTGCGTGCGGCGGCGACGATCAGGATCGCGGCAGCGAACAGCGCGACGCCCACCACCGCGAGCCAGGCGTCGACGGGCGGCAGCGCCGCGTTGAGCGCGGGGGCGGCCGCGGCGGCGCCCGGGTTGCTGCCGGTGCCCAGCGGTCCGTTGTGGCCGAGGAAGACGGCCAGCAGTGTTCCGGCGGGTGCTGCCGCCAGCATGGTGATGACGGCGAGCGTGGCCGCCTCGCCGACGTTGGCGAGCGCGGCCTGTCGACGGCTGCGGCCGCGCAGGGCGAGCAGATAGGTCTCGGTCTCGCGCTGGGCGCCGAGCGGCCGGGCCGTGATGATCAGCGCGGCGATGGTCAGCGTGAGCAGAATGAGTGCGACGCCGGCGAGTTCGGTGCGGGCGGTGTCCCGCGCCGTGGTCAACGCGGCGAGCTGCGCGGGCAGCGTCGTGGTGACCTGGGGCGTGCCGAGGGTCGCGGAGCTCTGCAACGCCGAGTTCAGGGTGTGGATCGCGGCCGAGGCCGCGTCCGGGCCGCGCCGGGCGAGGATCAGCGGCGATGGCTGGATGTCCCATGCGGTCTGATCAGGCGTCACCAGACCGTTGGTGAAGACGGCCGGATCGACGTCGAAGGGTCCGTAGGTGAAGAAGGGCGCCGCCGACCGCATGCCGTTGCCGGGGATCTGGTTCAGCATCGCGTAGGCGCCGCGGGAGTCGAGCGGTCGGTAGACCCCGACGATCCGTAGTCGGACGCCGCGGCCGGTGATGGTGTCCTCGACGTCGAGGGTCGATCCGACGGCCAGCCGCAGCGAGGCCGCCACCACCTCCGGCACGGCCGCCGGAACGGTGCCGTCCGCCTGCGCGGCACCGGGCCAGTTCCCTGCCAGCAGCTTCGCGGAGCCGCCCAGGGTGCCGAAGCCGGCCAGGAGCGCCTGGTTCTGATCGGCCGGTTTCGCACCCGGGACGGCGCCGGCCGGCAGATTCTGGGAGTTGGACCACATCACCGCCGTCACGGTGCCCACGCCGGCGCCCAGCGCCGACGTCTCGTCCGAACGCACGGCCGAGGTCTGCGCGGCGGAGTGGGCTGCCGACGAACTCGGGGCGGTGACGGTGATCGAGGTGTCCGCGGCGGCGAGTCGCTCGAACGCGGCCTCGCTCAGCGCCCGCGCGTCGTACACGGCCAGGGCGGCGAGCACCGCCCCCATCAGGAATGTGATGACCAGAACGGTCACCAGGACCGTGCGATACGCGACCATCCGTGCGAGCACGAATGGCGGGCGGAAGTGTGACAAGTAGCCGATCCTCCGTCCGGTCCCCGGCGGCGCTCCCCACCCGCTCTGACGGATGACTGTATTCACAGAGTGTCCGAAACGTGGCGACGGCTTCGACCGCCATGGTGCTGCCGTTACCGATTCGCAGCAATCGGGCGCACGCACAGTGACACCATGCGCACGGTGGCGTGAACTCCTTACATTCCAGGCACGAGCTCACAACGAACACCGCGACTCCTTGGACGCAAGGAATCCCCGAAGTGGGCGCTGAACTCACCACCCGGCACCCGGATGCTCGACCCGGTCGACATCGGGTCGTGCCTTGGTGCGACCTGGATCGGTGGCAGCCGAGCGCTGACGTCAGCATATGTTGACGCCAGTTCGTTGTCAGCATATGCTGACGGACATGGAGAACACGACCATCGATCTGTCTGTCGGGGCGGCCAGTCCCGATCCGGACGTGGGGCTGCGGGCAGTCGCCGCGCTGCGGGAACTGGCCGAGCGGTTGGAGATCGTGCAGGTGGACAACGCGCGTCGGCTGGGCTGGTCCTGGCAGGAGATCGCCCAGCGCCTGGGCGTGACCAAGCAGACGGTGCATCGCAAGCACGGTCGACGGTTCGGGAGGGGATGAGGCGATGAACGGCTGCGACTTCACCCGGCCCGCCCGCGAACTCGTCCGGGACGCCGAGTTGCGGGCCCGCTCGCTGGGCCACCGTTGGGTGGGCTGCGAACACCTGTTGCTCGCGCTGGCCGCGCAGGACGGGCCGGTGGGGGAGGTGATGCGCGGGCACGGCATCACCGTGCCGCAGATCGAGAAGATCATCGCCGGTCGGGCAGGCGGTGATCGAGGGTGCCGCGAGGGGTTGTTCGACTCGCTGGATCGGGAGGCGCTCGCCTCCGTCGGCATTGACCTGGACCTGGTGCGCGACACCATCGAGCGCCGGTTCGGCCCGACCGGGTTGCGGCCGGTCCCGACCCGGTCGCGGCGCCGGTTCCGGCCACGGTTGGCCCGCCGGCTGCTGCACCGGCGCCGCCGAGGGGGACAGTGGACGCCCAACGCCAGACGGGCGCTGTCCGGCGCGGTCCGGTCGGGCCGGTCGGATCTGGCCCTGGTCACCGTCGGCCGGCTCGCGGTGCGCGTGATTCTGCTCAAACACGGTGCGGTGCCGGGCATTCTCGCCACGATCGGCGTGTCCCGCACGCAACTGATCCGGGAGATCGTGGCCAAGGACAACCGGATGCGGTAGACGAACCGGGCGACCATCGTGGGCCAGCAGGGAATGTCCGCCCAGGGCGAAGAAATCGTCTTCGACGCCCACCTCGTCGCACCCGAGGATGCTCGACCACACGTCGGCGATCGCCTGTTCGGCATCGGACCTCGGCCGACAGGTGCGGTGGAACGGGCAGCGGGGCGATGCCCGGTAGTGCCGCGGCATCGAGTTTGCCGTTGGGCAACGTGGGCAGTCTGTCCAATGCCACGACGTGATTGGGGGACCATGTAGTTCGGCAACCGCTCGCGCGTCAACTCGACGAGCCCGGCCAGGTCCGGGGTCCGCCCCGGTACGGGCACCACGTAGGCGACGAGCCGCAAATCGTCGTTGTGCTGCACCGGCCGGACCACGCACGTGCTCACCTGGTCGTCCGTCTCGATGACGGCTTCGATCTCCCTGGGCTCGATCCGGAAGCCGCGAATCTTGACTTGCTGGTCCGCGCGGCCGGCGAATTCGAGTTCGCCGTCGGCGTTGTGGCGGGCGAGGTCGCCGGTGCGGTACATGCGGGTGCCGGGTGGTCCGAAGGGGTCGGGCAGGAAGCGGTCGGCGGTGAGGTCGGGGCGATCGCGATAACCTCGCGCCAAGGGAGCGCCTGCGAGGTACAGGTCGCCGATCACCCAGGGCGGCACCATGCGCAGCGCATGATCCAGCACGTAAGCCGCATCAACGACGTGATCATCCTGGACGGTCGCAACCACTACCCGCAGGACGTCGAGGCCACCGTGGAGGCCAGTCACCACGCCCTGGCGGCCAACCGCAGCGCGGTGTTCTGTTACGAGCACGACGTCGAGACGAGGGTCGGCGTCGCCGCCGAGATCGCCCGCGGCGCCCAGGACGTTCAGCGGGACGAGGTCATCCGCATCATCCGACGGTCGGTGGCCGAACAGCACGAACTGCGCCTGTCCTCCGTCGCCCTCCTGCGCCCCGGCGGCGTCCCCCGGACGACCAGCGGCAAGATTCGCCGTTCCCAGACGGCTCGCCTGCTGGTCAGCGGCCAACTCAACATCTTCGAGTCGTGAGGTCCCCGGTGGACACGATCGCGATCGGTGCCTGGCGTCCAGGCACTAGGATCGGTGGTCATGTCCGCTGCAGAGGCGTTGGGTCTGGCATGACGACCCTGGTGACCGACTTGGCGCTGCCCGAATTCGACTACATGGCGCCGGATCTGACCGGCGCGGTCTATCACGAACGGTTGGCGGAGGTCGCCGACGGGCACTGGCTGGTGCGCTCGCCGCTGGCGTTCGTGGTGCTGGAACGGGAGGCGGGCGAGTACTTCCTGCGTTCCCGGGACACGGCGTTCCCCGGCCGCCAGTTGGCACAGTTGTTCGGCATCACCGCCGGGAAGTTGGCCGACCACATCGACGCCAACATCCTCAACCTGTCCGGCGACGGGCACCGCAGGCTGCGTGGCCTGGTCGGTCCGGCGTTCACGCCACGGGCGGCCGACCGCTGGCGGCCGGTGATGCGCGAGGTCCTGGCGCGGATCGGGAGCGACATCGGTACCGGCACGTCGTGCGACTTCGTTGCGGCGGTGGCGAAACCGTACGCGTCGTTGATGATCGCGGCCGTGCTCGGCGCGGCTGACGAGGACGCGCCCCGATTGCACGAATGGTCGAACTGGATCCAGAAGCAGTTCGACATCAAGGCGCTCGCCGACGAGCTGCCGCGGATCGAGCAGGCACTGGACGAGGCGTACGACTATGTCGAGGCCCTGCTGTCCCGCCGCCGCGCGGATCCCACGGACGACCTCGTCAGCGCTCTGCTCGCGGCGGAGGAGGACGGCGAGAAGCTGTCCCACGCCGAGTGCGTGGATCTCGTGCTCAACGTGCTCGCCGGTGGCGTGGACACCACGCAGAGCCAACTGGCACACGGCATCCGGCTGTTCGCCGACCACCCGGACCAGTGGGCGTTGCTGCGCGACCGGCCGGAGCTGGCTGAGCGGGCGGTCGCGGAGATCGTCCGGCTGGAACCGATCACCCCGTTCACGGCCCGGATCTGCGTCCAGCCGATCGAGTACCGCGGTGTGACGTTCCCGGCGAACACGATCGTCGCGATCTGCGCCGAGCGGGCCAACCGGGAACCGCCGGCCGGCACGGACTTCGACATCACCGCCGAACGCGACGCGCGCGTGCTGACCTTCGGCGCGGGTGCCCACTACTGCCTCGGCGCGAACCTGGCCCGCGCCGAACTGACCGAGGCGCTGACGTACCTGCCGTCCCTGATGCCGGATCTGGCCCTGGACGGCGCACCGGAGGCGACGGGTGTGGAAGGTATCTACGGCATGCGGACGCTGCCGGTCCGCTGGTCGTGATCAGCGACTGCCGGACACCTCTTCCAGCAGTACCAGAGGAATCTCCCGCTTGGTCCGGGCCTGGTAGCCGGCGTAGTTCTGGTGGTCGGCCACGACCAGCGGCCACAGGCGGGCGCGTTCCTCGGCGGTGGCCACCCTGGCCAGCATCGGCCGCGCGGGTTGGCCCTGGTAGGCCACCTCGACCTGGGGGTTGTCGCGCAGGTTGAGAAACCAGGCCGGGTGGGTGTCGTCGCCGCCGCGCGATGCCACGACGACGAGCGTCGTGCCCTCCTGGATCGGCGAGGTGAGCATCACCGAACGCGGCCGACCCGACTTGCGGCCGATCGTGACGAGCTCCAGCGCGGGCATGTTGGACACGTGCCACCCGAGCCTGCCTCCACTGATCCTGAGCATGCCCCGGTGTACGCCGTTCATGGCCTTCAGGGCGAAGTCGCTGGGCATGTCTGCCGCTCCGTTTCGTGGGTGTGGCTGCGGGCTGAGCGTAGTGCGGTCCACCACTACCATTGTCGAGGTCGGCTGAGCGTCGCCGAGCAGGGCGGGGTTGGGGACGGTGGGGGAACAGGCCAGCGCCGCGGAGCAACCGCGGCCGGTGCGGGATCTGTGGGTGCTGCTGCGGTCACACGGTATCGACGCGCACCTGGATCTACTCGCCGCCCAGCAGCGGCAGGACTGGGCGCTGTGGATGGCCGACCAGGTCCGCGAGGCCGCGAACAGGCCGCACTGACGACCTAGCCGGACTTGCCCAGTGCCATCACCGACAGCAGTTCGTAGCCGACGTGCGCGGCGGCGATCCCGGTGATCTCGGCGTGGTCGTAGGCGGGGGACACCTCGACGATGTCGGCGCCGACGACGTGGTGCTCGGCGAGCGAGCGCAGCAGCGCCAGCAGTTCCCGGGAACTCAGCCCGCCGGCCTCCGGCGTGCCGGTCCCCGGTGCGTGCGACGGGTCCAGCACGTCGATGTCGACCGACACGTAGACCGGGGCATCGCCCAGCCGCGCCCGCATCCGGTCCACCACCGCCCGCAGCCCACCCTCGTCGAATGCCGTGCACGGGATCACCTGGAAACCCAGCACACCGTCCTCGGTCAGGTCGCTCGCCGTGTACAGCGGGCCGCGGATACCGACGTGCACCGAGTGCTCGCGGTCGAGGAGGTCCTCTTCGGACGCGCGCCGGAACGGCGTGCCGTGCGTGTACGGCGCGCCGAAGTACGTGTCCCAGGTGTCAAGATGCGCGTCGAAGTGCAGCACCGCCACCGGTCCGTGCGCCGCGGCCATCACGCGCAGCAGTGGCAGCGCGATGGTGTGGTCACCGCCCAACGAGAGCAGTCTGCGTCCCACGGCCAGTTCGGTGGCGCCGAGTTCGATCTGCCGCAGCGCCGCCTCGATGTCGAACGGATTGACGGTGAGATCCCCGGCATCGGCCACCTGGCACCGCGCGAAAGGCTCGACGTCGAGCGCGGGGTTGTACGGGCGGAGCAGCCTGGACGCCGCGCGGATGTGTGCCGGCCCGAAGCGGGCGCCGGGCCGGTAGCTGACGCCGGTGTCGAACGGAATGCCGACGATGGCGATGTCCGCGTTGTCGACCTCGTCCAGCCGGGGCAGCCGGGCGAACGTCGCCGGGCCCGCGTAGCGCGGTACCTGCGTCCCGTCGACCGGGCCACGGTTCTCGGTCATGTCCGCCCCTTCTCGATCGCTGCGTACAGGTCGGTGCGCCGGTCGGCGAACACGTCGTTGCGGTCGCTGATCGCCTTGTCCAGGGCGTCGCCGAGGCGGCAGTCGGCGCTCAGCAGCAACTCGTCGTCGCCGGGTGTCGGCCCGGCGAGCGGCCAGCCGTCCGCGTCGACGATGACCGAGCCACCGACCCAGTCGACACCTCGCTCGGCTCCCACCCGGTCGCAGGCGGCGAGGAACATGCGGTTGACGGACGCGGCGGCCTGCGCGCGCACGACCTCGATGGGCCGCTGCCCGGCCGGCCGTGGGAACCGCGGCCAGTTGGTCGGTACGCACAGCAGTTGCGCGCCGGCCAGCGCGGCCATCCGCACCCACTCGGGGAATTCCAGGTCGTAACAGATCATCACCCCGAGCCGCACTCCGGTGGCGGCCACGACGGGCGGCGGCTCGTCACCCGCCTGGAACACGAGCTTCTCGGTGTCCCAGAGGTGCACCTTGCGGTAGGCGGCGCGCAGGCCCGAGTCGTCGAGCACGACGGCGCTGTTGAACACCGCGCCGTCCTCGCCGCGTTCGCACAGCCCGGCGACGACCACGACGCCCAGGTCCGCGGCGAGCTCACCCCACTCACTGACGGTCGGCCCGTCCAGCGGCTCCGCGAGCAGGGCGGCTTCCTCGTGATCCCGGAAGACGTACCCGCTGCTGGCGAGCTCGGGCAGCACGATCACGCGGGCGCCGACCTGCGCCGCGTCCCGAATCGCACGCACGCCGCGCGCCCGATTGACCTCCGGCTCGCCGACGCGTGGCGCGTACTGGCAGCACGTCACGCGGGTGCTGGTGCCCGTCACGACGCGTCGCCGGCGAGCAGGGCCCGGCTGCGGTCGACCGCGTCCCGCTCGGCGGACAGGTCGAGGTTGCGGCTGAACAGGTAGTAGAGCCCACCGGCGACGACCAGGCCGATCGCGAAGGAGATGTCGCCGCCGCCGAGCGCCTGGGTCACCGGGCCGTGATAGAAGCTCAGTGCCATGAAGGGGACCATGGCGGCGAGCCCGAGGCAGTACGCGAGCAGGCCGCGCCAGGCCCAGCGATGGTAGATGCCGTTCGGGTTGAAGATCTCCGAGATCGCGTAGCGGCCGCGGCGGACGAGGTAGAAGTCGACGAGGTTGACGGCGGTCCACGGCACGAGGAAGTAGAGCATCAGCACCACGAAGTTGTTGTAGTCACCGAGATAGCTCTCCGGGATGGCCAGCGCGACGATGAACACGACCGCTGAGATCGCCACGATGCCGATCACGCGCAGCCCGACGGTCGGCCGCACCTGGCGGAACGCGTCGATCGCGCTGGCACTGGTGAGCATCGCACCGTAGGTGTTGACCGACATGATCGTGATCAGCGCGATCGAGGACACGAGCACGATGGACGTCCCGAACCCGTTCACGAGGTCGTTGCCGACCTGGCGAATGCTGCCGATGGCGTCCGGCGAAGGCAGCGCGGAGCCGAGCACCGCGCCCAGCGCCATCAGCCACACCGCGGATCCAGCGGCACCGAGGTACGTCCACCAGATGACCTTCGGCGCGGGTGTGTCCTCAGGCAGGTACCGCGAGTAGTCCGAGACATAGACGGCGTAGGAGATCTGGTAGCCGGCGGCGGCCGCGAACTGCAGCAGGAACACCGAACCGGAGAAGCCGCCGTGGTGCGGGATGGCCGCGTTGAGATGCAGTGTCGCCAGCGCGTAGATCGTCAGCACACCGAAGACCAGGATCAGCAGGTAGGTCAGCCACCGCTGGACCACCATCATGAGGTCGTAGCCGACGACCGCGATCAGCACCGACACCGCGATCAGGATCGCGTACCAGACGGCGTTGGGGGCGGGGAGCACGGTGTCCAGCCCCTGCGCGGCCAGGATCACGTTGAAGACGTTGAAGCCGATGTAGACGAACACCACGGCGAGGAACGGGACGATCGCGCCGCGCGAGCCCCACTGTGCCCGCGACTGGATCATCTGCGGCATGCCCATCGTCGGACCCTGGTTCGCGTGGAAGCACATGAACAGGGTGCCGAATGACGCGCCGAGGACGGCCGCGAGCACCGACCAGCCGGCCGACATGCCCAACGACGGGCCGATGAAGCCGGCCACCATCGTCGTCAGCACGAAGTTGCCGGTGAACCAGAACGGGCCCTGGTGCCATACCTTGCCGTGCCGCTCCGCCAGTGGCACGTAGTCGATCGAACGGACTTCGATGACCGGCCGGCCCGTGCCGGCTTCCCGTTGCTCGCTGTGCACCATCGCCTGTCCCCGTTCTGCTCGGGGCCGCGCCGGGAGGAGCGTCCAGCCCGGACGGTAGGACTCGCCGAGCCGCACCCGGTAGTGGATGATTCATCCAGTCGATCAGCGCGAATGGATGGTTCGCCCATGGCGACGGTGCGCGAGCTCCTGCGGTTGCGGCCGGCCCTGGTGGTGCGGGCGGGCGAGGCGGCGCTGGACCGGGAGATCCGGTGGCCGCATGTCAGCGAGCTGCCGGACCCGACGCCGTATCTCAGCGGTGGTGAGTTGGTCCTGAGCGCGGGCGTGCACCTGCCGCGCCGCAAGGCCGACGTCGCCGCCTATGCGGGACGGCTGGCCCGCTTCGGGGTCGCCGGCCTGGGCTTCGGCATCGACCCGATCCACCACACCGTGCCGCCCGCGCTCGTCCAGGCCTGCGAGCAGCACGGGCTACCGCTGCTCGAGGTGCCGCCGAGCGTTCCGTTCATCGCGATCACCGAGGCACTCGCCGCTGAAGCGGAGGCCCGTCACCTTGCGGACCTGCGCCGGCTCAACGCGGCGCAGCGCGCGCTGGTCGCGGCGGCCGCCCGGCCGTCGGCGACAGCCGCGATCGTGCGCCGCCTGGCGAACGAGCTTCGAGCCGGCGCGCTCCTGGTCGAGCCGGTCCGCGGGCTGCGCTGGTCGGCGGGCACGCCGGCACCGGACGAACGGGCGCTGGCGGCCGACATCCAGCGTGTCACCTCCGGTCGTGGTGAGACCGGCGTGGCCACGCACGGCCCCCATCTCCATGTGGTGGTGGCGCCGGTGCACGGCGAAGACCGCCGGGCCGCGTTGGTGATCGCCCGGCGCAGCGCGCTGAGTGCGCCGGAGCGGGGCATCGTGAGCGTGGGCGCGTCGTTGCTCTCGCTGCTCTGGCGCGGGCTGCCGCGGCAGGCGGGTCTGTTGCTCGCCGCGGCGGTGGTCGCCGCGGCGACAGGTGCGCCTGCCGACAGAGGGGAGCGAGCGGTCGCGCTCGCCGTGGGCGCCGAGCCGGACATGGACTGGTGTGTCGTCGTCTGCGCCCCGCGTCGCCGGCCGGCCGGCGACGCGGCGCGCGAGCGGCGCCACGCCCGGCTCCGCGCCGCGTTCGGCACCCAGTTGCTCGACACGGACGGAGATCTGGCGGTCCTACTGGTGCCGGACGCGGCGGACCCGCGCGGCGTGGCGGCCCAGCTCGGTGAACAGGTCGGCGTATCGGAACCGCACCGATGGTCCGACCTGCCGGGCGCGGCCGCCGAGGCACGCCGGGCGCTGGCCACCGCGCGGATCACCGGCCGACCGCCCGGGCGCGACGCCGGCGAGCTGCTGGGCGGCGCCGTCGACCCCGACGCCGCCGCCAGGTACGCCCAAGCCGCGCTGGCGCCCGTTCTCGCCGCCGGAACGGCGACCGGCACCGAGCTCCTGGCGACCCTGCGGATCTGGCTGGAGCAGCACGGCAGCTGGGACCGGACCGCGACCACGCTCGGCGTGCACCGCAACACCGTGCGCAACCGAATCTCCCGCGTCGCCCGGTTGCTCGGCAGGGACCTCGACGACCCGGACGTGCGCTGGCAGCTGCTGTTCGCACTGCGCTGGTTGCCGGCGCGCTAGCGTCATGCGCTGCGCGCCGTGTCGGTCGGGGGTGTCCACGATCCGTCGACCGCGATGCCGGCGGCCGTGGCGAGCCGGTCGCGGGACTCCAGCAGCCGGGCGCGCAACGCCGGCAGGTCCAGGTCGAGCAGCCGGCCGTTTCGCTTGACCGCCTTGCCGGCGACGTAGACGCTGTCCACCAGACCGGGATGGCCGGCCGTGACGATCGTGCCGATGGGGTTGGTGACCGGGAAGACCGAGGGGTCCTGGGCGTCGAGCAGGATCAGATCGGCATCCTTGCCGATCGTGATGCTGCCGGTCCGGGCGGCCAGCCCGCACGTGCGGGCGCCGTCCACTGTGGCGAAGCCGAGGACGTCCCGTGCGGTGAGACCGCCATCCAGGCCGCGTTGCACGGCGAACGCCGTGCGCATGGTGGCGAACATGTCGCCGCCCGCGGACGGGCAGTCGTCGATCGACAGGGACGGACGGATCCCGGCGGCCAGCATGCGGCCGGTCTCGGGCCAGCCGAAGCCCATCCTCAGTTCGACGTCCGGACTGATCGACACCGAGCAGCCGGCGTCGGCCATCATCGTGACTTCGTCGTCGGCGATGCCGTTGCAGTGTACGAAGGTCGTGCGGTCGTCGAGCAGCCCTCGGTCGCGCATGTCGGCGATCGGACGGCGTCCACGGGCGCCGCCGGAACCGGCGTGCATGCTGACCCGCAGTCCGAGTTCCCGTGCCAGCGCGACATCGGCCGCGGTGGTGTCCATTGTGGTCACTTGCGGTCCGCGCAGGCCCAGCACCATGGCGTCGTCGGCCAGTCGCGAGCGGACGCGGGTGATCTCGGGCGCGATGTCGGACCCGTCGGCGAAGCCCGCGCAGTAGCAGAACACCGAGCGGCCGGGCGCCGCGCGCAGCGCCTCCATCGCGGCGTCGGCGTTGTCCGGGCGGTCGGAGCAGTGGAACCAGTCCAGCATGGTGGTGACGCCCGAGTTGAGCGCCTCGATCCGGCCCAGCAGGTTGCCCACGTACACGTCTGCTGGCTGGTAGAGCGGCCTGAGCGTGCCGTGCATGGCAACCCAGTACTGGTCGAACGTCCAGTCCGCGCCGATCCCGCGGAACGCGGTCTGCCAGGCGTGCCGGTGGGTGTCCACGAAACCGGGCAGCACGATCCGGCCCGTGGCGTCCACGACCTCGGCCTCGGCAGCGTCGACGGTGGCGGCGACCGCGGCGATCCGGCCGTCCTCGATGAGCACGTCACCCCTCGGGAGATCACCGACGACCGGGTCCATGCTGACCACCGTGCCGCCACGTAACAGTGTCCTGGCCATCGCTGTCCCCTTCGACGGAATTGACACATCGACCTTAGAGGTCACCGTTGGCAGGTCGCAGGTTCGTCCGTGGCGGGTGACGTGTCGCGGCGCGAACCTGGACCGGTCGGGTGCGGCACAGGGCCCGTTCGGAGGTGGACGCAGTGGCCACGAAACAGGGGAACCCGGGCGGTCGGACTGGATCGCGTTCGCCGCGCTGATGTTGCTGATCGCCGGAGTGCTCAACATCGTCGAGGGGATCGCGATCCTCGTGTACCGCGAGCGCACGGCCGCCAGACGTTGCCTCGGCTGCGCCCGCGTCAACTGCGATTTCGCGGTGACGTCGGCCGGTGATGGCATGCAGGCTTTCTCCAGCGACTTCTCGCGCCCGTGATCAGGGCGACCCTGCCGCCCTGGTGCACGTTCGTCATGCCGCCCTCCGGTCAGCGGGACGACAGCCAGTCCCGGAACCGCGTGGTGGCGAGGTGGGCGCCCTCGGGGGCCAGGAGCACATCGCCCTTGACCGCGGCGAACAGACCGGCGGTCTCGTCGGTGACGACGTGGCGGGTGTCGCCGGTCAGTTCCAGCGTGATGCGGCCCAGTTCGTCGAGCGCGAAGACGTCGGGGCCACCGATGTCACGGGTGCCCCGCAGCGGGGCGCCTGCCGCGACGTCGGCGACGGCGGCGGCGACCTCGGCGGAGCAGATTGGCTGGATCGGGGTGGCGGGCAGGCGTACGACATCGCCGTCGGTGGTCCAGTCCAGTGTGGCCGGGATGAACTCCATGAACTGGGTGGCGCGCACGATCGAGAACGGGATGGAGCCGGCCTTGACCAGGTCCTCCTGCAGGGCCTTGGCCCGGTAGTAGGCGAGATCGGGCACCTGGTCGACGCCGACGATCGACAGCGTCACGATGTGCCCGACGCCGGCAGCCCGCGAGGCGGCCAGGAGATTGGTCACCGAGGTGCGGAAGAACTCGATGGACGCCTCGTCGAAGGTCGGCGAGTTGGTCAGGTTCACCACGACCTCGGCGCCGCGCACCGCATCGCCGAGTCCCTCACCGGTGAGCAGGTCGATGCCCGTCGAGCGCGAGTGGCCGGTCGCGTCGTGGCCGGCCGCGGTGAGCCGGCGCACCACCTGGGAACCGATCAGCCCGGTACCGATGACCGCGATGTTCATGAGACGTCCCCTCGGTCGGACCTTACCCGGCAAACTCGGACTCCTGATATCCGAGACATTACTCGGACAGGTCTTGTCCGAGTCAAGGGTGAGTGGTTACCCTGGATGGGTGAAGTTGTCGGGTGGCGTCGAGTGGGCGCTGCACTGCTGCGTGGTGCTGACCACCGCGGCCCGGCCGGTGCCCGCGGTACGCCTGGCCGAGCTGCACCAGGTCTCGTCGACCTACCTGGCCAAGCACCTGCAGTCGCTGTCGCGCGCCGGACTGGTGGCGTCGGCGCAGGGCAAGACCGGTGGATACGTGCTCACCCGGTCGCCGCAGGACATCACGGCGCTCGACGTGGTCGAGGCGATCGAAGGTCCACAATCGACATACGTGTGCACGGAGATCCGCCAACGCGGACCGATGGCCGCGCCACCGGAGGCGTGCGCCGCCCCGTGCGCGATCGCCCGCACGATGTACGCCGCGGACCGGGCATGGCGGGCCACCCTGCGGAACGTGTCGATCGCGGACCTCGTGCGCACGATCGGCACCGACTACGACGGCGACGTGTTGAGCCCGATCGGCGACTGGCTGGTCGCGCCGGCGTTGGACCGACCGGGCAACATCAACTCGTCCACTGGATCGCGGCCATCGCTCGCGTGAGCTCCCGCACCGGATACGGCGTTGCCCGGCTCACGCCGAACACGTTCCAGTAGAAGTCGTTCATGCTGGCCGCGACGGGCGCGTACCGGCTGATCACCTCCGCGACCGGTACCGGAGCACCGGCCGGTGGTGCTCCTGCGGCACAGCGGCGGACGTAGTCGTGGCGCTCGACGGGTCCGCCGGTGGCGGGGGCGGGTATCCCGACGATGTTGGCGACCATCCAGTTGACCAGCTCCCGCACGGCGTAGCCGGCGTCGTGGCTCGCGTTGAGGGCGAGGAAGTCCCGCTCGTCGGCGGACAGGTCGAAGCGAGGTGACGTGGCCAGGCCGAGGTCGGCGAAGTAGAGACGGCGTCCGTCGGTCAGGATGTTGCGGAAGTGGGCGTCGAAGTGCAGCAGCCCATGGGCGTTCATGAAGGCGATGTCGGCGAGCAGGCATCGCCGCACCATCGCGCAGGCCGCGGTGACGGCGTCCGGGCCGGCGGCGAGTTGGCCGGTCAGCCAGACATCCAGCCGCTGCGGAACATATTCCAGGAACAGCACCACGCTCGCCGATGCCTCGTCGAGGGCATGTAGCCGTCGGCGCACGGCCGCCGAGCCCTCCCAGTACGCGACGACACGGTCGACGTCGGCGAGTTCCCCGGCCAGCGGCGGCGCGCCGGGCAGCACCCGCCAGTGATACATCAGCGGGAAAGCCTCGGTCCGCCGGGCGAGCACCCAGTTCGTCGTCATGGTGTTCGCGGCGAGTTCCCGCCAGACACCGAAGCCGGCGGCGCCGTACTCCACGACTCCGTACTGGCAGAACGTGGGCAGCCCGAACACGTTCGCCGTGGACAGGACGTTCTGCGGTAGGCGTTCCACGTCGGTCAGGGGGATCCGCTTCACAAGGACCGGAGTACCAGCGACATCCAGCAAGGACGAGCTGCCCCCGATGCCGGACCCGACGACCTGGGCCGTGTCCACGAGCTGACCTAGCTGATGATCACTGCGCAGGGCCAACGCCGTGGACACATCGCCGTACCTGACCAGACGGGCCTGGTGTGCCATGCCGGTGGTGTCGTGCTGCGTCTGGGTCATCGTGCGTCAGAATACCGACCGTGACCATCAGGCGTGCGCTCGGCGGAGGCGTTCGGCCGCTTGGGTCCAGAGTGCTTTTCCGGACACTGCCGTGTAGCCGTGGAGTGCTTCCCATCGGATGTCGTGGGCGGCTGGCCACAGGCTGGCTGCCCACGCGATCTGGTGTTCTGCCGCGGTGAACGAGCGCCCCCGAGCGTCCTGGTAGGCGGCCAGGAACGCTTCGGTGCTGTCGATCGGTGGCAGCAGGGCCGGTCCCAGCTTGGGGAATACCGCACTGGCGGCGCCGACCAGGGCGGCTTCGGGTTGCCATGCCAGGCTGTCCCAGTCGTGCACCGTCTGCACCTGGTGGCCGTGCCACCGGAGGTTGTGTGCCTCGAAGTCGGCGTGGCCCAGCACGCGGGGCAGGCCGGCGGCCAGCAGCCGCCGGCGGGCCCTGCCGGCAATGTCGCGGACGTAGTCCGGTACGAGACCCTGGTCCTGCTCGTCCAGGGATTCGATCGACGGCCACAGCCCTGGGTCCGGGTGATCCCAGCGCACCCAGCGCGGGTTGGGCAGTGGCGGCCTGACGGGGAGGTCTGCCAGCCCGCTCATCAGCAGGGCGAAGACCTCGGCGTAGCGCACCGCCACCTCCGGTGAGTCTCCGGGCAACACCTCGCCTCCGGGGTGGAACTCCTCGGCGTGCACGGCGAGCGGACCGACACCGACGACCGGTGTGAGTGGGCGGGCGCACGGGAACCCGTTGTCGGCCAGCCGTGCCTGTGCCGCGACACAGGACACCGCTCGACCCTCGTCGGCGCGGGCCTTGACCACGGCGTCAGTACCGTCGGCCAACCGGAGACCGAACACCGCCGACGTCGACCGGCGGTGGAACAGCACGTCGGCGGGCCGGCTGCCGAGATGGTCCAGACACCACGCCGGTACCCAGTCCGGCAGAACGTCCAGCAGCACAGTGCAGACCCTGGTCAGGTTGCCGGGCGCAGTCGTTCGATCCGGTGCAGGACCCCGGTCACGTCGGGAAGGGCCGCGAGTTCGTCGCGGAGTTTCTCGGCGGCGTGGCGCCAGCTGGGGTCGGTGAGCATGCTGGCGGCCGTGGTGCGGATCTGTTGTGGGGTAGCGGTGATCGGGTCGAGTTCCTGGCCCAGGCCGAGTTCGACGCATCGCCGGGCGTTGTGCGGCTGGTCGGCGCCCAGGGGCAGCAGGATCGAGGGCAGGCCGTAGGTGAGTGCGCCCAGCAGCGAGCCCGAGCCGGCGTGCAGGACGGCGAGATCACAGTGGGGGAGCACGTCGTCCTGGGGGATGAACCGCTCGACGCGGACGTTGTCCGGCTGTGGTCCGAACTGTGCTGGGTCCAGGTGCATGCCGACGGTGACGACCAGTTCGACGGGCAGATCGCGCAGTCCGGTGATGATCCGTTCGAACAGCTCCGGATACGTGTCGATGGTGCCCAGGGTGACGTAGACGGTGCCGCCGTCGCCTGCTGGTGCGGGATCCACTGACCGGTAGGAGAACGCGGTGTCGGGCAACGCGGGGGAGCGGAAGCTCGGCGGGAAGGGGCACAGGACGAGATCGCGATCCAGCATGGACAGGGTCGGGTCGGGTGGCAGACCGAGTTCGGCCCGCAGCTCGTGCAGTGGGCCGCCGACCAGATCCTTGCGCAGGAACGAACCGGCCGCGAGCACGAGTACGACGGCGCAGGGGATGCCCAGCAGTTCGGCCACGACGGCGGCGCCGAAGTCGACCTCGTCGCGCACCAGCACGTCGGGTTGCCACTCGCGGACGATGTCGGGCAGGACCGAGGCATGCCTGCGGGCGCCGGTGCCCGCGAAGCCGTCCCGCAGCATCTGGTCGTCGCGTGCCTGGTCCACGGGCTCCAGCGGTGCCATGCTCTGCGACCGCGGGGGGCGGCGCCGGCTGGTCGGGAACGCGGTGAACCCCGCCGCTTCGATGGAATCGGCCCTCGTGCCGCTGCCCGCGATGGCGACGTCGTGGCCTGCTGCCTGGGCGGCCCGGGCGATCGGCAGGAGGGGATGGAGGTGGCCGGTGCCGCCGATGAAGGTGAACAGGATCCGCACTCGTGGATCCTACCGATGGGCAGCGGCCACCCGATCGGGTGGGAATGTGCGACTGGCTTGCCACCGTTGAGCTGGGCCGATGCCGCCGGTCGTGGACCGTCCGCCGTGCGGCGTCGAGTTGCCGTCCGGTTTGGCCGGTGTTGTGCTCGATGGTGACCTGTTGGCGGAGGAAGGACAGGCACCGTGAAACGGATTTCGGATCAGCTGGCCGAACTTTCCGACCGTGCCAAGGCGGCCGAGGACGCCGCTGCCGTGGCGCGGACCCAGAGCCGGGAGAAGTTGACCGCCATGGTCGCGATGGCCCGGGAGAAGGCGCAGCAGCGCGCCGATGGGCTGCGCGCGGACGGCGACCGGGTGGTCAAGGAAACCGACACCATGTGGAGTGACATCCAGACTCGGTGGCAGGACCTGGTCCGCACGGTCCGGACCGAGCTGCACGACGCGCAGGCCGAGTTCGACACCGCTCGCGCGCGGCGCCGTGCCGACCGGGCAGAGGAGAGCGCGGAACTGGCCGTCGCGTTCGCGACGGCGGCCCTGGAAGAGGCCGAGTACGCCGTGCTGGACGCCATCCTGGCTCGCGCGGACGCCGACGACGCGGTAGCCGCGGCCAGGTAGTCGACCCAGAGCGCGCCGTTCCCCCGCACGAGGCGTTGACACGTCACGGACGTCGGCTCGCTGGTGACCGAACCAGAACAGTCCTGTCGGGACGGACCACGGAGCGGGGGCGGGATGCAGGCGTTCTTGGTCGTGCTGCAGGCCGCTGTCGTGGTCGGGGCCATCGCACTGGGCGTGCGTACCGGTGGTATCGGGCTGGGCCTGTGGGGCGTCGCGGGTACCGGGGTGCTGGTGTTCGGGTTCGGCCTGGCGCCGGGTAGTCCGCCGGTGGACGCCTTCTTCATCATCGTGGCGGTGATCACCGCGTCGGCCACCATGCAGGCCGCCGGTGGCACGGATTTCCTGGTCCGGGTGGCGTCCCGGCTCATCCAGCGCAATCCGCGCCGGGTCACCTATGTCGCTCCGCTGATCGCCTTCGTGTTCACCCTGGGCGCCGGCACGTCGAACATCTTCTTCACCTTGATCCCGGTCATCTACGAAACCGCCTACCGCAACGGTATTCGGCCGGAGAGACCGCTGGCCGCGTCGACCGTCACCTCCGGGTTGGGCATCACCGCCAGTCCGGTCTCCGCGGCCATGGCCGCCTACATCACCCTGCTGCCGCACACCTTTCCGTTGGCCAAGGTGCTGCTCATCACGATTCCGTCGGCGGTGGTGGCCTGCCTGGCCGTGTCGCTGGTGCAGTCGCGCATCGGCAAGGACCTGGCCGACGATCCGGAATTCCAGCGGCGGGTGCGGGAGGGTCTGGTCGAGCCGGTGCCGCAGACCCCGGCGCCCACCGTGTTGGCACACGCCGGACCTGGTGCCGCTCAGGTGGAGACGCCGCTACCGGCCGGTGCGACCCGCAGTGCGTACATCTTCCTGGCGGCCGTGGTGGTCATCGTGGCATTGGGTCTGTTCGAGCAACTGCGGCCGATGGTCACCGTCGACGGTGAGAGCGTGCGTTTGTCCATGACCGTGTGCATCGAGATCGTGATGTTCGTCGCCGCGCTGGTCATCCTGTTGTGGAACCGCATCGAGCCGCAACGAGTGATCACCCAGCCGCTGACCGGTTCCGGGATCGTCGCGGCCATCGCCCTGTTCGGCATCGCCTGGATGGCGGACACCTTCATCTCCGGCAATCAGAGCACGGTGGTCGCACCGCTGGGTGAGTTGGTGCGCCACCAGCCGTTGCTGCTGGCGGTCGTGCTGTTCCTGGTCACCGCGCTGACGACCAGCCAGTCCGCGGCGACCCGGACCATCGTGCCGCTCGGGCTCGCGCCGCTCGGTCCGGCCGCGGTCACCGCGCTGTGGATGTCCCTGATCGGTGTCTGGCTGTTCCCGATCAACGGAGCACAGGTCGCGGCCGTCAACATCGACAAGACCGGCAGCACCCGACTCGGGCGCGTCGTCGTCTACCACTCGTTCACCATCCCCATGGTGGTGGCCTGGGTGGTGTCCGTGGCCGTGGGACTGGGCATCGCCCACTTCGTCGGATAGCTCCGGGAGGCAACAGGTGGACACCGCAACAGCAAGGAAACGGGTCTCCGGCATGATGCCGGATCTCCTCGACGAACTCGGGCTGCTCGTCGGGCTCGCCTCGGTCGCCTTTCCCGGTTTTCCTGCCGAGCCGGTCCACCGGATGGGCGAGGCGACCGTCGACCTCCTGCGCCGCAGCGGCGCGGACGACGCGCGCCTGCTGGACATTCCGGGTGGCTATCCGGCCGTCTACGCCGAGATCCCCGGCCCGGCCGGCGCGCCGGTCGTCCTGCTCTACGGGCACTACGACGTGCAGCCGGCCCCGGCCGAACAGGGGTGGCAGACCGATCCGTGGACGGCGACCCGCAAGGATGACGGCCGCGTCTACGGGCGGGGCGCCGCGGACGACAAGAGCGGCGTCATCATCCACGCCGGCACGGTGCGCGCCTTCGCCGGTCGGCCGCCGGTCGGCATCAAGATCCTCATCGAGGGTGAGGAGGAGACGGTCAGCCACCTCGAAGCCTTCGTCGACGCCCATCCCGACCTGTTCGACTGCGACCTGTTCGTGATCGCGGACATGGGCAACGTCACCGTGAACGAACCGGCGCTGACCACCGCACTGCGCGGCGACGTGTCGGCCACCGTGCGCGTCCGCACCCTGCGCGCCGCCGTGCATTCCGGCCTGTTCGGCGGGCCGGCCCCCGACGCGCTCACCGCACTGATCCGCATCCTCGCGACGCTGCACGACGACGCGGGCAACGTGGCCGTCCCCGGCCTGCACAGTTTTCCTTGGCCCGGCGGCGAATTCGCGGCCGACGATTTCCGGGCGAGCTCCGGACTGCTGCCCGACGTCGAGTTGATCGGCACCGGCCCTCTGGCCACGAGGCTGTGGTCCGCGCCGTCGGTGAGCGTGATCGGGATCGACGCGCCCCCGGTTGCGGAGGCGGCCAATGTGCTCATTCCGGAAGCCACCGCCAAGGTGTCGATGCGGATCGCACCGGGCGCGGACGCCGATCACGAACTGACCCTGTTGATGGACCATCTCCGCAATGCCGCACCCTGGCACGTGTCCGTGGAGGTCACCAAGGTCAAGACCGGCCATCCGTTCCAGGTGGATATGTCCGGGCCAGGCATCCAGGCGGCGCGGCGCGGCCTGGCCGAGGCATTCGGCAAGACCCCCGCGGCCATCGGATCGGGCGGGTCGATCCCGCTGGTCGCCTCGCTGAAGCGCGCGGCCCCGCGTGCCGACGTCATCCTGTGGGGAGCCGAAGACCTCGCCCATGCCCGGATCCACGCGCCGAACGAGAGCGTCGACCCGGCCGAAATCGAACGCATGGTGGTCGCCCAGCTGCTGACCCTGCACAATCTCGCTGCCCTCCACTGAGGATGCCGGTGGTGGGCGTCGAAGTGCGGGAACCGCCGTTGGATGTCACGATCGTGCCGTGCCCGGATCGCCGATCGGCCCGCTGACCGGGGTCGTGGCCCGAGCGGCGCTGTCGGTCGGAGGAGGTCGAGACGGATGAGCGAAGCCGACTTTCCCGTTCGCGTGCGGGGACACAGGGAACCCGCACCCAGCCGGGCGCTCTGGCTGGTGAAGTGGTTGTTGCTCATTCCGCACTACATCGTCCTTGCCGTGCTGTGGTTCGTCGTCGGGCTGGTGACGATCGTCGCGTTCTTCGCCATCCTGGTGACCGCCCGCTATCCGAAACCGTTGTTCGACTTCACCTCCGGGGTGCTGAGGTGGAGTTGGCGGGTCTCCTACTACGGCTACAGCGCCCTGAGCACCGATCGCTACCCGCCATTCACGCTGCGGGACGTGCCGGACTATCCGGCCGGGCTGGAGATCGCGTACCCGCAACGGTTGTCGCGTGGCCTCGTGCTGGTGAAGTGGTGGCTGTTGGTGCTCCCGCAGTACGCGATCCTCGCCGCCTTCACCGGTGGCAGCTACACCGTCTACCAGACGGCTCCGGGCAACGGTGGCGTCCTGAACGTCGGAGTGCCCGGCCTGCTGAGTCTCCTCGTGCTGTTCGCCGCGGTCGCGCTCCTGTTCACCGGCCGCTATCCCGCCGGCCTGTTCGCTCTGGTCATGGGAGTGAACAGATGGATCCTCCGGGTCTCCGGGTACGCCTTGCTGCTGACCGACACCTACCCGCCGTTCCGTCTGGACCTCGGCGGCGAGGAGCCCGAGCCGGCAGCCGATCAGACGCCGGCCGACACCGACAGAGACCAGGGCTGAGGCGCAGTTCTCCGGGCAACCGCGCGGTGGTGTCCGGCCCACCTTCTGGTAACGTGATGATTCTAGAAACGTACCGTTACCGAGTGGGCGGCAGGGTGTCCAGGTTGACGCGGGCGCAACAGCAGCAGCGCACACACGAACGGCTGCTGGCAGCCGGATGGTCGGTGTTCGTACGGCGCGGTTTCCTTGCCGCGACGGTGGAGGAGATCGTGGCCGAGGCCGGCTACACCCGAGGCGCGCTGTACAAGCACTTCGGTGGCAAGGAAGGTCTGTGGCTGGCGATCACCGATGCCCAGGTCGAAGAACACCTGCTACACCTCGGGAATCGTCTGGACAGCGCGTCCGATCGTGACGAGCTGATCGCGGCGCTGATTCCCGGCGGGCCCGCGTTCGGCGAAGGCGAGCCCCGGTGGAGCGTGGCCACCTACGAATTCGCGGCCTGGACAGCCGGTCAGCCCGAACTCGCCACCACCGTGGTCGCCGACCAGCGGCTGCGCGAGGAGCGAATCGTCGAGATGCTGCGGCGCAACTGCGCACGCCTGGGCATCCAGCCCGTCATGCCGTTGCCGCAGGTGGTGGTGCTGATTGGCGCGCTCGGCGGCAGCCTCACCCTGCGTCGCGCGGTCGACCCGGCCACCGACGTGCGGGCCGTCGAGGCCGGTGTCATCGCCGCCGTGCTCCCGATGCCGTCCGAGAAAGGAACTTCGTGACCGTCCAGTTGACCCCGCAACGGTGACGTCGAGATCGCCTACGAAACGTTCGGTTCCGCGCCCGGACGTCCACTGCTGCTGATCCACGGCGCCGGGGCACCGATGCCGGGCTGGCCGGAGGAGTTCTGCGCGGCACTGGTCGAGCGGGGTTTCCACGTTGCCCGGTGCGACAACCGGGACGCCGGTCGTTCCTCCCGCGCCACCCGGCCCTACACCGTCGCGGACATGGCCACCGACGGGCTGTCCGTACTGGACGCGCTGGACTGGCCCGCCGCACACATCGTCGGCGTGTCCCTGGGCGGGATGATCGGCCAGGTCATGGCCGCGCGGCACCAGGACCGGGTGCTCAGCCTGACCTCGATGTGCTCGGCGCCCGACGCATCCCTGCGGCGGACCAGGATCAGCGTCCTGGTGCGGTTCGCCGCACTGAACCGGCGGAAGCCGTCCGGGCCGGAAGCCGCGGGCGAGCGGCTGGTCAAGCTACTGCGGCTGGTCGGCTCGACCGGTCACCCACAGGACGAGGACTCGGTGCGTCGCATCGGCAGCGAAGGCCACGCGCATCGCACCGACCTGGCCGCCGGACGCCGCCAGGCCGCAGCGGCGCGTGCGTCCGGTGACCGGCGGGCGGAGCTGTCCACGATCACGGCGCCCACCCTCGTCGTGAGCGGAGACGCCGACCCGTTGCAACCGCCGCGTGCCGGGAAGGCGACCGCCGACGCCATCCCGGGGCGCGATTCGTCAGCTACCCCGGGATGGGCCATGACCTGCCGCCCGCCCTGTGGCCCGCGATCATCGACGACATCGACGCGATCGCCACGACTCGTACCGGCCGCGGACAGCCGAATCAGTGAGTGTGAGCTGCCGTCAGGTCGACGGAGGGCTACTACGCGGAACCACCGGGTCGTACCTCGCCTGAGCCATAGACTTGGCCCTGATGGACATGCATGCCGAGCAGGAACCGGACATTGACACCCGGACCGAGTTGCAACGTCAGTTGCGGCAGGGCGCTCCGGGTCGCCGCGCGATCGCGCTGGATGCCCTTGCGTTGGGGCGGCGTCGCTTCCTGCACGGCGACCGGGTCGACATGGGCAGGCTGGCCCAGGATCTCGGCGTCAACCGGGCCACGCTGTACCGGTGGGTCGGCACCCGGGAGCAGTTCCTGGTGGAGATCCTGTGGTCGCTCGCCGAGCACACGCTGGCCGACGAGTTGCAGCGGGTGGAGGCGGACGACGCGCCGGGCAACCGGGTCGCCCGGCTGCTCAGCGCCTTCGTCACGGTGGTGCTGTCCAACCACGGGATGCGGCAGTTGCAGCGGGAAGAGGGCGAGCTGGTGTTCCGGCTGCTCACCCTGGCCCGCTACGACTTCGAGCCGAGGTTCGTGCGGCTGGTGGAGAAGCTGCTGGCCGAGGACGTGGCAGCCGGCCGGCTGCATACGCCGGTGCCGGTCGAGGACCTGGCGTACACGGCCGTGCGCGTTGTCGAGTCGTACGTGCATCGGGCCGCCATCACCGGTGAGCCGCCGGACGCCGACCGGGCAGGCAGGGTGCTGCACGTACTGCTGAGCTGATCACCACTCGTTGACATGGTCGGACCAGCCCCGTACAACACTTCTGCGGAATGTTGTGGCGTGCACCGTGGCACAGCCGATGTTGCACGCCGTCGCCCCACAGCTTCGGAGGTGCATGGTGAGCAGACGATCAGTAGGACGTGCCGTCGGCGCGTTACTCGCGACAGCAGCGGTTGTCGCGGCCACCACCAGCCTGGCATCGGCAGGCCCGACACCAACCGGCAACCACCAGGCCCCGGCGACGGCGGCACCCACGGTCAGCGGCCCGGTGACCGGCGGCACGCACGGGTTCCCGTTCACGGCGTCGTCGGTGGACCTACGCTCACACGACTACGCCGAGCAGGAGTTCTTCTTCTCCGGCACGGCACACGGCTTCACCTCGGCGCAGCCGCTGACCAGTGATGGCAGGTGGCAGGTCCAGCAGGCCGCTTCGGCGCCGTACGAGTCGAGGATGATCGTGCGGGCGCCGACCGACCCGAGCAGGTTCAACGGCACGGTCATCGTCGAATGGCTCAACGTCAGCGCCGGCCGGGACATCGACGTCGACTGGGACTACGGCTTCAACGAACTGATGAACGACGGCTTCGCCTACGTCGGGGTCACCGCCCAGGCCGTCGGCGTGCACGCGCTCACCGCATGGGATCCGGCCAGGTACGGCTCGCTGTCCATCCCGTCGGACGACTTCTCCTACGACATCTTCAGCCAGGCGGGCGCGGCTGTGCGCTCGACCGGCGCGCACAGTCCGCTGCGCGGGTTGCGCGTGCGGAACGTCATCGCGGATGGCGAATCCCAGTCGGCGGGCCGGATGACCACCTACGTCGATGCCGTCGCACCGGTCGCGAAGGTCTACGACGGTTTCCTGATCCACAGCAACGGTGCCACCGGTGCACCCCTGTCGAGCACGGTGAAGGCACCGACACCCACGCTGCTGCGCACCGACCTGGACCGACCGGTGCTCAACCTGGAGACCGAGACCGACGTGCTCGCCCATCTGCCGGCGCGCCAGCCCGATGACCGTGACCATCGGCTGTGGGAGGCGGCGGGCACCGCGCACGTGGACAACGACGACCTCATCCTGTTCGGCTACCAGGACCACCGGCAGACACCGCAGGACATCGACCCGACCTGCACGGCGGCGTTCAACACTGCGCCGGAGAGCTACCTGTTCGACACGGCGTACCGCGACCTTCGCACGTGGGTGCGCACCGGGCAGCAGCCACCGAAGGCACCACGGATGCAGATCAACGCCGCCGGCACCGACGTGGCCAGGGATGCGTTCGGCAACGGCATCGGCGGCATCCGGCTGCCGCAACTGGTCGCGCCGATCGCCACCCTGACCGGCGTGGGCAACCGGCCTGCCGACACCAACCCGGTGTCCGGGTTCTGCGTGCTGTTCGGCACGGCGGTGCCATTCGACGCGGCCACGCTGGCCCGTCTCTACCCGACGCACGCCGACTACGTACGTGCGTTCACCGCCGCCACGCTCGGCCTGGCCAGGCAAGGGTTCCTGACCCAGGACGACGTGGCGGACGCGCTGTTCGGAGCCCAGCAGGCACCGATTCCCAGCGGCGCCTGACCGTCGGTCGGTCACCACCGGCCACGCGACCGGTGGTGACCGACGGCGTCGGATGGCAGCCGCCGCAGCGCAAATCAGCCGGAGCTCCGCCCCGCCTGGCTCATCGCCCGGTCCTCGCGGGCGTGCTCGCCGCGTTGGTCAGTGCGCTCGATCACGGCTCGTGCGAACTCATCCAGCCCGGCCGGCGAACCACTCATGACCGCCATCGTCCCATCGTCCGCCGACCGGTCCGCACGGGCCGAGCTGGACGGGTGGCCGCTGATCGGCCGGGCGCCGCGGACGAGGGCCTTGTGGGCACGCCGGATTGGCTCAGCCGAGCACGGTCAGGCCGCGGGGCTGGCGGTGCAGGCTTTCGGCGCCGGTTTCGGTGATCATGACCAGTTCGCCGGTCTGGACCCCGGCGGTGCCGTCGGGGGTCGTGACATTGGGCTGGACCACGACGGTCATGCCCGCCCGCAACGGTTCGACGGGGAGAGGGCCTGCCGGGCGGCTCGCCGAGCCGAGTACCGGTGGGAGATAGCCGCCGCCGTAGCCGTGCAGCAGGTCGTCGATGGTGGTGAAGCCGGCGTCTTCGATGACACCGGCGGCGGCGATGATCTCGGCCGGGGTCACGCCGTCGCGCAGGACCGACCGGATCGCGTCGAAGGCGGCGTCGGCGACCGTGTGCAACTCGCGGTAGAGGGCCGTGGGTTCACCGAGGGTGAAGGTCCGCAGTACCTGTCCGGGGTAGTCCCAGAAGATCGCGGTGATCTCGGCGAACACGACGTCCCGCGACCGCACCCGCCGGGTGGAGGGGAACTGACGGGGCACGCCGACCGAGGGCGCGTCCATCGGGGTGACGCCGAAGTAGTGCAGGCCGTTGATCGCACCGTGGGCCACGTAGGCCCGTTCGACGAGGTCTCCCAGCTCGCGTTCGGTCAGTCCGGGCCGTAGGCCATCGCGTAGGGCGCTCATGCCCAGGTCGGTGAAGTGTGCGCCCAGCCGCAGCCAGGCGATTTCCTCGGGCGACTTGATCTGGCGCAGCTGGGTGTATTCACGGTTGAGGTTGAGTGGTTCGCCGAACCGCTCGGTCAGGGCTTGCCATGGCGACACACCCAGTGGCCCGAGGTAAGCGACGCTGCCGGGCTGGGCGCCGCGTCGGTCCAGTTCTTCCAGGGTGGCGTGGATGGTGGAGGGCTGCCAGCCCACGTCGGCTTCGGTGGCCAGCCGGCGGGCCAGCGGCAGGTGGTTGTGGTGCTGGACGAACAGCGCGTCGATCCGACCCGGGCTGACGATCGCGGCTGCTTCGGCGGTGACCGGCCAGCGGGTCAGCCACTGCACGCCGGAGCCGGCACGGTTGGCACCCCAGACCACCAGGTGCTGCCTGCCGGCCTCGGCCAGCACGTCCGCTATCCGCTGGTGGCGGGTGGCCAGTTCGGCGTCGGAGAAGCGGGGGTACTCCTGATCCAGTATCGCAATCGATTGCACGTCGTCAGCATGACACGATGAGCCGGACCAGGTTGGCGGGTGCCAGAACGCGATAGCTGTCGGTGAGCAGCTCGCGGACCTCGGACCAGTCGACTGTCGGCGTGAACACCATGTTCACCACGTCGGTACCCCAGCCTGCGCGGGAGAACGGAAAGCCCATCGAGGTGAGGACGTGGAATTCCTCGCCCGCGGCCCGGAACTGGATCAGGGTGGTCACGTTCGACTCGGCGGGAACGGGCCGCACGTGGGCGAAGGTGCGTTTGCGGATCCGCCAGCGGACACCGACCCACGCGAGCTCCTCATAGGTCTCGGGCAGGCCGGCGCAGATCGGCCGCAGACCCTCGAGTATCCAGGACGGCACATCCTCGTACTCGGGCATCGGTCACTCCCTTGGTACCGGGGAAGCCTACCAAGCGACACAGCCGCCGGCTTGCGCCGCGACGGCCTGCGTCACACCGATGCCGATCCGCACGTCCTCGAATTTAGTGTTATCCGTCCGAGTTGCGGTACCGCCGGCAGCCTGCGCTGAATCGGTTGCGCCAGTCCGATGCGGCGGGCAACGGCACTGGTCGCGGGCCTTGACAGGGTATTTCGGTGACGAGACAGTGACCGACTGAGAGCGCTCTTAGCACGGCCGGCTCGACAAACCAGGGGGCGTCCGGAACAACCGACGAAGCTGGGAGACAACCCATGAAGGCCCCCTCCTCCGGCGCACTGCCGCGCCGGAGACAGTCCCGCGGGCTGCCCGCGATCGCCGCCGTCGTGGTGGCGCTGTGCGCCGCGGCATACCTGATCGTCGTCGCGGGTCCGACCGCGCACGCCGCCCCCGCCCTGCTGTCCCAAGGCAAGCCGACCACGGCGTCCTCCCTGGAGAACGCCACCTTCCCGGCGAGCAACGCCACCGACGGCAACACCGGCACCCGCTGGTCCAGCGGGTTCGCCGACCCGCAGTGGATCCAGGTCGACCTCGGCGCGACCGCGTCCGTCAGCCAGGTCGTGCTCAACTGGGAGGCCGCGTTCGGCACGGCGTTCCAGATCCAGACATCGCCCGACGGCACCACGTGGACCACGATCTTCAGCACCACCACGGGTGCCGGCGGCATCCAGACGCTGAACGTGAACGGCACCGGCCGCTTCGTCCGGATGAACGGCACCGCCCGGGGCACGGCATTCGGCTACTCGCTGTGGGAGTTCCAGGTCTTCGGCACGTTCACCGCCGCGGCCTGCGGCACCACGAACACGGCCGTGGGCAGGCCGACCACGGCGTCGTCCACGGAGAACGCGAGCTTCCCGGCGAGCAACGCCACCGACGGCGACACCGGCACCCGCTGGTCCAGCGGGTTCGCCGACCCGCAGTGGATCCAGGTCGACCTGGGCACCAGCCTGACGGTCTGCCAGGTCAGCCTGAACTGGGAGGCCGCGTTCGCGAAGGCGTTCCAGATCCAGACATCGCCCGACGGCGCCACGTGGACCACGATCTTCAGCACCACTACGGGCGCCGGCGGCATCCAGACGCTGAACGTGAACGGCACCGGCCGGTTCGTCAGGATGAACGGCACCGCCCGGGGCACCGCGTTCGGCTATTCGCTGTTCGAGTTCGGCATCTTCACCGCGGGCGGCACCGCACCACCGCCGCCGACCAGCACGCCGCCGCCAGCAGGCTCCGGCGCGCCGCCCGCGTCGTTCTGGGGTGACCCGAGCACGATCCCGGCCGCGCGCAACGTGCTGGAGGTGAAGGTCGAGAACCACACCAACGGCCAGTTCCCGGACAGCCAGGTGTTCTGGAGCTTCAACGGGCAGACCGAGTCGATCGCGCAGCAGCCGTTCATCGACATGCCGGCCAACTCGGCGGGTCGGATGACCTTCTTCGTGGGCACACCCAACGGCCAGTTCTCCGACTTCATCGAGTTCACGGTCGGCGCGACGTCGATCAACGTGGACACCACCCGGGTGGACCGGTTCGGGCTGAAACTGGCCCTGCTGGCGCACAGCCACAGCGGCGCAGAGCAGGAGGTCGGCGAGAACTTCGCGACGTTCTCCGAGTCCAGGGCGGCCACATTCGCGAGGTTCGAGGACTCGGTGCCGGCCGAGTTCAAGGAACTGGCCACCGACGACGCGCCCTTCGGCATCCCGTCGCCGGGCAACGACCCGGCGTTCCGGCCGGGCGGGCAGTTCGCGAACTACTTCAGCGCGTATGCGGCGTCGGTCGGCGACACCACCGACTCGACGGCGCAGATCTTCGGCTGCGCCGGGACGCTCGCGAACAATCCGCCGCTCTGCGCGGGCCTCAACCGGCACGTCGCCCAGCTACCGGCGGCGCAGCAGAACGACCCGAGCCAGTTCTACCTCGCGGCTCCGGCCAACTACTACGCGAAGTTCTGGCACGACAACTCCATCAACGCCAAGCAGTACGGCTTTCCCTACGACGACGACGCCGGGCAGTCCTCGGACATCTCGGTGGCCAACCCGCAGTACCTGATCGTCGCCGTGGGCTACTGACCGACGCGCGGTGGTCGCGGCGGAACACCCGTCGCGGCCACCGTCTCGATCCGCTGTCCCCGCTGGTGACCTGCCCTGACGTGTTGAACACGGTTGATCCGGGTGCGAGGCTGTCGACATGCGGGTCAGGTACTGCGACACCCCTGCTGGTCGCGTCGCCTACGCGGCCAGCGGCACCGGCCCACCCCTGCTGTGCGAGTCGGGGTGGGTGACGCACCTGCGTGACCAACTCGAGTTGTTCGCGTTCGGCGACTTCCTGGCGCGGCTGGCGAAGCGGTACACCGTGATCCGCTACGACAAGCCGGGCTGTGGGTTGTCCGACCGCACGGCAGTCGCCCTGTCGTTCGACGCTCAGGTGGCGACCGCGGTCGCGGTGGCCGACGCCGTCGGTGCGGGACGGTTCCGGCTGTTCGGCGCATCGCAGGGTGGCCAGTTGGCTGCCGCGGTCGCCGCCCGCCACCCGGATCGGGTCGAGTCGCTGGTGCTGTACGGCACCTGTGCGGACGGCGCCGAGTTGGCACCGCCGGATGTCCGCGCGTCGATAGTGGCGCTGGTGCGGGCACACTGGGGCATCGGGTCGAAGCTGATGACCGGGATGTTCGTCGCCGATCCCGGCACGGCCGAGGTCGAGACGTTCACGCGTCTGCAGCGCGCCGGTGCGACCGCCGAGGTGGCGGGTGAACTGCTGGACGTCTACTACCGAACCGACATCCGCGACCTGTTGCCCGCGATCCGTGCCCGCACCGCGGTGCTGCACCGGGAACAGGACACCGCGACGGCGTTCGCGTTGGGGCGCGAGGTGGCGTCCCTGGTACCCGGTGCCGTGCTCGTGCCGCTACCGGGCCGGGGACACCTCTACTACCAGGGCGAGTGGGAGCCGGTGCTGGACGCGACCCTGGACTTCCTCGATGACGTGGCGGGGTCGGAGCCGCTGACCGAACGCGAGATGGAGGTGGCCCACCTGGTCGCCACCGGTCTCACCAACAGGGCGATCGCGAGCAGGCTGGGGATCGCACCGCGTACGGCGGAGGCTCATGTCGAGCACATCCGCCGGAAGCTCGATGTGCGGTCGCGAGCCCAGATCGCGGCGTGGGCGGCGGTGCGGTAGGTAGTTCGACGGACACCGTCGCCGAACACCGCGCCGCCGCCGCGCCGCCACTGGGTATTTCGCCCGATGTCCGCCGGACCGGTGGCGATCTACGGTTGGCCCATGGCGGAGAGTGATGGTCTGCGGGTGGGGATGTTCCCGCCGTGGGGACCGCTGAACCGGGGAGTCGACGCGGCGAGGGAGTACCTGGCGCGGGTCGGCGAGGCAGGTATTGATCATGTGTGCTGTGGCGACCACGTGAGCTTCGGTGGCGGCCACGGCAGCGACGGGCTGGTGCAGGCGACGGCCCTGTCGATGCTGCATCCGACGTTGCCGGTGCATACCGGGGTCTACCTGTTGCCGTTGCGGCATCCGGTACCGGTCGCCCGGCAGTTGACCGACCTGGCACGGCTGGCGCCCGGGCGGTTGGTGTTCGGCGTGGGAGTCGGCGGCGAGGACCGGCACGAGATCGCGGTCTGCGGGGTCGACCCGGCAACGCGTGGCAGGCGGATGGACGAGAGTCTGACCGTGTTGCGTGGGCTGTTGACCGGGAGCCCGGTGACCCTGCACGGCGAGTTCTTCGACCTGACCGACGCGGTCGTGCTGCCCGCGCCGTCGATTCCGATTCCGATCGTGATCGGTGGCCGGTCGGACGCGGCGATCCGGCGTGCGGCCAGGCTCGGGGAGGGCTGGCTGGGGATCTGGAACTCGCCGGACCGGTTCGCGGCAGCGGTCGACATGGCCGGTCCGGGCCGGCACGCCATGCAGGTGTGGTGCGGGTTCGCGGACACCGGCGCCGCTGCCGCGCGATCGTGTCTGGCGCAGGCGATGCAGCGGGTCTACGGCGTACCGTTCGAGCGATTCGAGCGCTACTGTCCGTATGGGACACCGGAGGACGTCGTCGAATTCCTGGCGCGTTACGTCACGGCCGGCTGCACCGAGTTCAACCTGATTCCGCAGGCGCCGCACGACGATGAAGCGCTGGCCGGGGTGGCTGCCGTTCGGAAGCTACTGTCGTGATCATCATCGAGCGGCGCTACAGCGGTCCGCCTGACTGTGGCAACGGCGGTTATGTCGGCGGAATGATCGCCGCCCATGTCGATGGCAACGCCGAGGTCACGCTCCGCAAGCCGACACCGCTGGATGTGGAGTTGACCGTCGAACGGCATGCGGGCGGGGTGCGCATGCGCAACGGCGACACGGTGATCGCGACGGCGGCCCCGATCCACGACGAGCCGCTGGCGACACCGAGCCCTGTTTCCCTGGCCGACGCCGAGGCGGCGGGGGAGCGGTCAGCGCTGCGGCAGCGTCCGGAGACACACCCGTTCCCCGGCTGTTTCGGGTGCGGGCCGGAGAACGACGGTGGGCTGCGGATCATGGTCGGCCCGGTGCCGGGTCGGGACCTGGCAGCCGACGTCTGGATACCCGACGCGACACTGGCCGATTCGGACGGGGTGCGACCCGAGTTCGTCTGGACGGCGTTGGACTGTTCCGGTGGACTTGGCGCCATCGGGCAGGAGTCGACGTCGGCGCCCTATCTGCTGGGCAGGATGGCGGTGTGGCGGCTCGCTCCGGTGCATCCTGGCGTGCGGTATGCCGTCGTCGGCCGGCGCGAGGGCGGAACCGGGCGCACGCTGTTCGCGGGATCGGCGATCTACGCGGCGGACGGCACTCCGGTCGCCGTCGCCAGGTCGACGTGGATCCAGTTGACGTGAGCATGGGTGCCCGGCGTGGCCCGCCCGACCTGGGGCGCGTCATCCGCCGGTGGCGTCCTCGGCCTCCCAGCGCAGCAGGTCGCCCGGCTGGCAGTTGAGCACCTCGCAGAGTGCGGCGAGGGTGGCGAAGCGCACCGCCTTGGCGCGGCCGTTCTTGAGTACCGCCAGGTTGGCGGGCGTGATCCCGACGCGGTCCGCGAGTTCGCCCACGGACATCTTCCGCCGGGCCAGCATCACGTCGATGCCGACGGCGATCGGCATCAGATCACCTCGTCCAGCTCGGCCCGCAGCCGCGTCGCTTCGACTTCTCGCGCGACGGCCTGGGCGAGCAGCATCCGCAGCACGAGCACGATGAGCGCGACCCCGAGGATGGCCAGGCCGATCCCGCCCATGATGAGGGTGACGCCCGGGTCGTCCCGCTGGCCCGGCGCGTTGACGGCCGTGACCGCGAACCACACGAGGGCGGCTGCCACGATCGCGCCGATCACGCCGTCCACGTACCGGAAGGCGGCGTGGGAGAACACGGTTCCACGGCGCACCATGGTCACCAGCCGCCATACGCAGACCACGGCGACCTGCACCGACACCATGCCCAGGATCGTGATCAGGCGCAGCGCGGTGAGCGGGAGCGTCCCGTCCTCCGGGTCGTTCCCGCTCACCAACGTCCACACCATCAATGCCTGGATGAACACGGTGCCGGCGAGCACCACCGCGAGCACGGCGCGCAGTGCCTGCACGGTCAGCTTTCCCACATCGCCCGTCCTTCGATCGAGTTGCGATGGGAATCTATCGAATGTCGATAGCAAACGCAAGGGCGGCCGTGGTGGTCCGGCTCGGCGGATTGGGTTTGCCCCCGTTGGCGCACCCGGGAGTCGCTGTGCCGGAGCCAGATCAGGGCTGTGACGAGCCGGTTGGGGGAGTCGGTTCGTCGGCTGGGACGGGCGGTGCCCAGGTGGGGCGGCGGATGAGGCAGAAGGGATGCCCGGCGGGATCGGCGTAGACATCCTGGCCGTCCAGGCGTTGTGCTCCGAGTGCGAGCGCGCGGGGCCCGGCGGCAGCGGGGTCCTCGACCATGATGTCGAGGTGGAATTGTTGCGGCACCGATGAGTCCGGCCAGGTCGGGGGCGTGTGATCGGGAGCAAGTTGGAATGCCAGACCCGAGGAGGTGTCGTTGGCCGCGACGACGACCCAGTCGGGGCTTTCGTAGGTGACCGGCTGGCCCAGTAGCGCGGAGTAGAACGCGGCGAGCACAGCAGGGTCGGGGCAGTCCAGGACGACGTGATGCAACCGTCCGATCATGGCCACGATGATGACGGGCATCCGATGCGATGGCTACCCGTGGTCGGGAGACAGGGGAGTGGCGGTCCCGGTCGGGGCCGGTCACCCCGCCGAGGCTTGCAGCGTCCAGGCGGCGTGGATCGCGGCGGCTATCGCGGCGGGGTCACCCTCCGACAGGCGGGCGACGACCATCATGTGGGCGTCATATCTGGGCGGCACGAAGAACGTTGCCGGGTGTGCGGCCAGCAGCTTCTCCCGTTCGGCGAAGCCGCTGCGGATCACGATCGAGGAGTTGTCCAGCTCACGGGCGACCAGGCGGCCACCCAGCGACCATCGCAGTCGCCCTTTCACCGACGACTCGCGTACCCCGTTCATCGCCAGCGCGATCCGGGACACGTCAGCAAGCTGCACCCCGCCAGCCTACGAGAGGGCCGGCGAGGATCCCGCAGAGCGTTCCGAGTGGACCCTCGAACCAGCCTGCGGCGACGAAAGACGGGCAGGAGATGGCTGACTGGCAGAGCCCGGTCCTCGGTCAGTACTCGTTCTTGATGACGAAGTAGGAGCCGCGTATGGTTCCGGCCAGCTTCGACCTTTGTCGAGCGAACTTGAACGAGGCGAGTTCCGCCGGGACCTCCATCCCGTCGGAGAGCTTGAACCCGACCGCGCGTTTCCCGGAGTCGTCGACGGTGTACATCACGTTGATCGACAGGCCGTTCTCGTAGAACACGTATGCGATCCGGATGTTCTCGACCTGGAATGCGGTCGCCTCAAGCGGGGGAGAGGCGATGACGATACCGCGTTCCTCCTCAAGGATCCGGCTCACCCAGTCGACGGTCGACCGGGCGTCGCTCGCGGGCTCGACGGTGAAGACGTGGTCATATTTGTTCTTGAAATACCGTGCCTCGTTGGCCCGCAGACCGGCGAGCGCGGCCGCGGCCGGCGAGGACTCCAGGCCGGCGGTCGATACGGTGTCGAAGTCCACGGCATAGGGCATGGCGAATCCTCCGGGTGCTGCACGGTCGGTGGCGTCGGATGTCTGCCACCGAAGGTCGAACTCAGCGTATGCGCTGGTAGCGAGGTCGGCGACCCGGCCTCGGGGGCCAGACCTGGTCGGCCGCGGGTTGAGGGTGTGGAGCGACGTCGACCGGCCCCTGTGTGGCCGTCCGAGGTGACTGCGGTCAGGCGGGCCGGAGGTAGGCGTGCCACTCGTCGGCGACGCGGAAGCCGCACCGCTCGTACGCTCCCAGTGCGCCGGTCGCGTTGTCGAGGTCGACACTGAGCAGTGCCCGCTCGTACCCGGCCGCCCGACCCGCCTGGAGCGTGTGCCCGAGCATACCCGAGGCGATTCCCTTGCCGCGCAACGATTTCCGCGTGCCGATCCAGCTGACGTACTGCTCGCGCACCCCGGTCGCGGCCTCGTCCGCGGCGAAGAAGTGGCTCAGCACGAACGCCAGCACCTCACCGTGCGGTGAGAGCACCAGGAACGACAGCTCCGGCCGGAAGTCCTTCGACCCGGTGACCTTGTGCCGCCAGGCCTCGAGTGTGAAGTCCGTGGCGCCCCAGTGATCGGCGAAGGTGTCGTTGCGGGCGCCGAGCGTGGCCTGATCGTATTCGGGCGCGAACGGAACCGGTTGGACGCCCGTGGGCAGCGGCGGTTGGGTGGGCAGGTCGGTGAGGCTGACCCGCATGGTCACGATCGTCCGCCGGTGTGTGTACCCGGCCCGGGTCAGCACGCCCGCGATCCAGTGCTGGTTCTGGTGGGCGTCGTGCCGCAGTTCGAGCGGCGCATCCGGGAAGGACCGGGCGTGCACGTCCCTGCCGGTCTCGGTGAACCATTCGATCAGGTGAGCGGCGATGGCGTCGTCGCGGTACTCGGGGCGCACGATCGATTCCAGATAGACCAGGTGCACCGGATTGGCCTCGTCCCTGCGGTGGACGATGCCGTACGCCACCATCCGGCCTCCGGCCCAGGCCGCGGTCGTCGCCCGTGGCAGGTCGACGTTCGGCTCGGTCAGCACGTCGGTCAGGTCATCGGCGCCGAGATGCTCGCCTGTCCGGTCGGCCTGTTCGGCGGCCGCGTGCAGCCGGGCGAGTTCGGTCGCGTCGGCGATGGTCAGCGGGCGCCAGGTCGGGTCCACCAGCGGAGGCTAGGCCGGGCGTTGCCCGCGTCGCACCCGATTTACCGGGTGCTGGAGCGTGCTCCAGGTTGCGCACCGGTGGGTGGCGGTACGAGGGTTGTCCTGGTCGGCGCGAACGAGGATGTGACCAGAAGGGATCGCTGTGGCCATGCAGTACACACACCTGGGCGGTAGTGGCTTGTCGGTCAGCCGGCTGTGCCTGGGCACGATGAATTTCGGCCCGCTCACCAGCGAGGCCGACTCGCACGCGATCATGGATTCGGCGCACGAGTACGGCATCAACTTCTTCGACACCGCCAACGCCTACGGGCTGCGCTCCGCCGGCGTCTCCGGGCTGGGGGAGGGCAGGGGATCGACCGAACAGATCGTCGGGCGGTGGTTCGCGCAGGGCGGGGGCCGCCGGGAGCGCACGGTGCTGGCCACGAAGTTGTACGGCGACATGGGGGACTGGCCCAACGAGGGCAAGTTGTCCGCGCTGAACATCCGGCGCGCGCTGGACGCGAGCCTGAGGCGTCTGCAGACCGACTACATCGACTTGTACCAGTTCCACCACATCGACCGGGCCACGCCGTGGGAGGAGATCTGGCAGGCCATCGACGTCGCGATCACCGCGGGCAAGATCCTCTACGTGGGGAGCAGCAATTTCGCGGGCTGGCACATCGCCCAGGCGCAGGCCGCCGCGGCACGGCGCAACATGATCGGTCTGTCCAGCGAGCAGTCGATCTACAACCTGCTCGTCCGCGATGTCGAGCTGGAGGTCATTCCGGCCGCGCGGCACTACGGGCTGGGGATCATCCCGTGGTCGCCGCTGCAGGGTGGGTTGCTGGGGGGCGTGCTGCGCAAGGACCGGGACGGCAGGCGTCGGTTGGAGGGTCGTGCCGCCGAGGCGGTAGAGGCCAGGCGTGCGCAGATCGAGGCCTACGAGGACTTCGCCGACGAGTTGGGTCATGAGCCCGGTGACGTCGCACTGGCTTGGCTGCTGCACCAACCCGCCGTCACGGCCCCGATCATCGGCCCGCGCATCCAGCAGCACCTCGACGACGCCGTCCGGGCCCTGGACCTGCGGCTGGACGAGAAGGCGCTGACCAGGCTGGACGAGATCTTCCCCGGCTACCGCACAGCACCGGAGCACTACGCCTGGTAACGACACCAAGGGCGTTCGACGATCGGATGACCGTCATGTTCGACATCCCTGAACTGCTGGGCGAATACGACCGCGCACGCGCCTACACCGACCGACTGTGGACCGACCTCGGCACCGAGGAAGTGCACTGGCGCCCCCACGAGAATTCCAGCGCCATCGGCTGGCACCTCGGCCACCAGGCCCACGTCGCCCACTTCATGATCCGCAACCTGACCGCGGCCGAACCCAGCCCGGACCCGGAGCTGGATCCGGTCATGGATTCGGCCAACCCGGAGCCCGGGCGGGGCACGCTGCCGGATCTGCGGCGTCTCGCCACGTTTCGTGACGATGTGGCCGGCAGCGTCCATGCCCGCATCGGCGCCATCCGGGAGGGGAGGGTCGGCGCTCCGCACCAGCTCGCGATCGTCGCGCGAACATTGCTCATCGCCGTGATCAACCACGAATACCAGCACGACCAGTGGATCAGCGAAGTCCGCTCCGGCGACCTCGGCCAGGCGCTGCCGGACCGACCGAAGTCCGATCTGCTGACCGAACTCGACGGCTACCTCGTCATCCGCGATCCGAGCCGGGTGGCCGGGTGATCAGCTCCGGGTCAGGCTCCGCAACGAGATCAGATGTTCCAGCAAGGTGACCAGGACCTGCTTGCTGGACTCGCGCTGGCGTACGTCACACAGCACGGTGGGCACGAAGGAATCGAGGTCCATCGCATCGCGGACCTGGTCCACGGTGTAGGGCTGGACACCGTTGAAGCAGTTGACGGCCACCACGAACGGCACTTGGCGGCGCTCGAAGAAGTCCACCGAGGGAAAGCACGCGTCCAGCCGGCGGGTGTCGGCGAGCACCACCGCGCCGAGGGCGCCCAGTGCGAGTTCGTCCCACATGAACCAGAACCGGTGCTGCCCCGGCGTGCCGAACAGGTAGCAGATCAGCGACGGATTGATGGTGATGCGTCCGAAGTCCAGGGCCACCGTGGTCGTCGTCTTGCCCTCGACGCCCGCGAGGTCGTCGATGTCGCCGCTGATCTCACTGATCACCTCTTCGGTGCGCAGCGGCGCGATCTCGCTGACCGAGCCGACCAAGGTGGTCTTGCCGACGCCGAAACCACCGGCGATCAGCAGCTTCACCGCTGACGTGCCGAAGGCCGGCTGGTCGGAACTGTCAAAGCCTACGGATGCCATCAAGTACCGCCTGAAGTATGTCCAAGTCCGGGTTGTCCACAGCAGTCGGCGGAGCACGGAAGAGGAGGTAGCCCTGCTCGATCAGGTCGCCGATCAGAATCTTCACGACGGCGAGCGCCATATCCAGTTGTGCGCTGATCTCGGCGACCGACAGCGGGCGCTGGCACAGTCGCAGGATCTCGGCGTACTCGCGATCCAGCACACCGTTGTCGGGGTGCATGGCGATCACCAACGTGATCATGTCCAGGTCAGGCCGGTTCGACCGGGTACGACCGCGAGTGACCGCATAAGGCCGGACCATGGGGCCGGCCTTGTCGTCGTACCAGGACTCCCGACGGTCACTCATTACGGGTGCGGTGTACCCGGCGCACCGCTCGGGTTGCGGGGTGCCGCTACGAGGTGGTTGCCGACCTGCTTGACCATCAGGGTCATCTCATACGCGATCATCCCCATGTCGGCGTTCTCCGAGGCCAGCAAGGCGAGGCAGGTGCCCGAGCCGGCCGCTGTGACGACGAAGTAGGCCCGTTCGAGTTCGACGACGGTCTGCCGAACCCCACCCCTGGCGAAATGCCTGCCCACCCCCCTGGCGAGGCTCTGGAACGCGGACGCCATCGCCGCCAGATGTTCACTGTCCTCCCTGGACAGACCGCTGGACCGGCCGACGACCAGTCCGTCCGAGGACAACACCACCACGCGTTCGGCTCCGGTCACCCGTGCCACCAGATCATCGAGCAACCAGTTCAGCTCACTCACGTCCGGTCGATCCATGCCTACCCCACTAGTTCGAAATCGCTGTTGACTACCGAACGTCCCGAGCCTGCCGGGTGCCGTGCTGGAACGCGGCCATCGTGTCCCGCGCCTGTTCGGCCATCCGGACCGAGTCCGCGTCCGACGACACGTTGTCCCTCGGGTCCGGCTCGGCGTCGCCCACCAGTTGGGGCGAGAGGTTCGCCTGCCGCCTGCGCCGGGGCAGTGGCGGCACCGTGCCGTCCGGTTGCCGGCCGTGCCTGCCCGTCTGCGGTTGGAGTCCCTTCAGCAGCGCGCCGTCACCGTTTCCGTTGCCGTGCGGGGGCGGCGTGTCGTTCGCATGGTCGCTGGTCGGCCACCGAATGGTCAGTTCACCGTTCCTGTGCACCGGCCCTGCCGTCGGGACCGGGTCCGGGATCCGCGGTCGTATCGGATTGTGCCGCTGCCGGGGCAACTCCGCGGTGGCGCTCGGATCACCGGAACCGTTCTCCGGTGTGCCGCCGGTCGAGTCCCGCGTGAGCAGCGACGCGCGAACCAGCACGATCGCCCGCACACCGCCGTAGACCGACTCCACCAACGTCACGGTGATGTCGTGCCGTGCGGCCAACTGGGACACCACGAACAGGCCGAGCCGCGAGTCCTTGCTCAGCGCCATCACCCCGAAGTCGGGGGGCTCGTGCAGCAGGCCGTTGATCAGTTCGCGGTCCTTGTCGGCCAGGCCGAGACCCTGGTCCTCGACCTCGACCACGACACCCTTGCCGACCATGTTGCCGCGGATCTCGACCCGGGAGTCCTGCGGGGAGAACGACGTCGCGTTGTCGATCAGCTCGGCCAGCAGGTGCACGAGGTCGGCCACCCCGGCTCCCGCGACGGACACCTCCGGCAGCCGCCCGGTGTTGACCCGCTTGTACTGCTCCGTCTCCTGGACCGCGCTGCGCACGATCTCCGTGAGCGGCACCGGGTTGCGCCACTTCCGCCCCGGCCGCTCACCGCCGAGGATGATCAGGTTCTCGGCGTTGCGTCGCGCCCTGGTCGCCAGGTGGTCGAGTTGGAACAGCAACTCCAGTTCGTCCGGGTCCTCCTGCCTGCGTTCGGCGCGGTCCAGCACCTCGAGTTGGCGGTGCACGACCACCTGGCTGCGGTGGGCGATGTTGAGGAACACCGCGTGGACACCTTCGCGGGTCCTGGCCTCCTGAGCGGCGGCCGCGACCGCGGTGTGCTGCGCCTTGTTGAACGCGTCGGCCACCTGACCGATCTCGTCGTCGCCGAACCGCAGCGGGGGAACCTCGCGCTCGATGTCGATCGGCTCACCGCCACGCAACCGGCCGACCGCCTGGGGCAGCCGGGTGTCGGCCAGTTCCAGGGTCTTCTCGCGCAGGTCCTTGAGGCGGTTGACCAACCGGTTGGACAGCCGGGTGGCGACGAACGCGGCGATGATCGTGAGCAGCAGGATGAGCCCGCCGCCGATCAGCGAGTTGACGAAGGTCCGGTGACCGGTGTCCTTGGCGAATCCGGACGCGTACTGGTGCTGGCCGGCGTAGAGGCCCAGCAACTGGGTGTGCACCTGGGACGCCGTGTGCTGCCAGTCCTGCACGGTCATCGGCAGCGGGCCACCGCGTCCGCCGTTCGGGGACGGCTGCGGCCCGCGCAGCAGCACGAAGGATTCCATGGTGTTCAGCGCGCGCCAGTCCGGGCTGGCGACGAGCTTGCCGTACGTGGCCTGCTCCGCCGGGTTCAGCGTGGGGATCAACGACGTCAGCTCGGTGTGGTAATAGCCGACCTCGTTGGAGAGCTCCTGGTAGTTCTGCTTGTTCAGCGCGCCGCTGGTGACCCCGCCGTCGGCGAGCGCATTGCTCCGGGACATCGCCTCCGCCACGTTGAACAGGTCCGCGGCCGCCGTCTCCTCCACCGCGGTGATCGGATCCGGCGCCGTCTTCGCGACCCCCTGCAAGCTCAACGAGATGATGTCGATCAGCTGGTTGTAGAAGGTGTAGACGACCTGCAGGCTCGTTCTGCCCGTGTCGACACCCTGCCGGATCTGCTGCAACTGGCCCAGGAGCTTCTCCAGGACCGCGTTGGCCTGCTTGAGGGCGCCCGGGTTCGACTTGACCAGGCCGGCGCCGAGCGTCTGGAGTTTGAGCAGCGATGCGTTGACCTGATTGCGCTGGTTCTTCAGCTGGTTGGCGACGGAGGCGTCACCCAGCCGCTGCAGGCTCAGCCTGCGCTCCTCGCCGAGTTGCTGGGTGAACACGGTGCCGACGTCGACGACGGACGACTCACCGGTCGTGGTGGCCCACGACTGTGCGTCGTATCCCTGCCGAACCAGGTAGCCTGCGCCACCCACACCGATGATCAGCAATGCCACGCTGGGGATGAGCACGATGGCGAGCATCCGCGCCCTGATGCTCCTACGCACGCGGCCCGCTGCTTTCGGGCGCCTCACAACGGGCCTCCTTGTGGCTGAACCTCATCAAGATCATATCGTTGTCGTGCATGCACGTTGTGCACCGGCCAGGTCAGTGGCAACGTGCCCAGCGACCACACGGCACCGCCCGCGGTGCGCGGGTCGGCGTCCTCCGCGAGGGCGTAGTCCTGGATCGCGTGATGCCACTCGCGCAGTGCCACGGTGAGTGCCTGGACGGCGATGCGGGCGCCGACGCAGCGGTGCGCACCGGAGCCGAAGGCCAGGTGGCTCGTCCGGTCCGACCGGTCGAAGTCCGCCGAGGCGGGGTCCGGGTACTGGCACGGGTCGCGGTCGGCGAGCGCGAGGCTGAGCAGGATGCGCTCACCGGCCCGGACCCGGGTGCCGGCGATCTCGGTGTCGCGGGTGGCGACCCTGGCCACGCAGGCCACGGAGTGCAACCGGAGCAACTCGTCCGCTGCGAGCCCGGCCGCCGCGCTCTCCGTCGCGAGGCGCCGTTGCAGGTCGGGATGCGTTGCGAGGTAACGAAAGCTGAAGCCGATCGAGTTGGTGATGGTGTCCACGCTGCCGATGCCCATCTTGAACGCGAGATCGACTGCCTCGTCCTCGCGCAGCGGCCGGCCGTCGACGTCTGCCGTGGCGAGCGCGCGCAGGAGTCCCGTGCCCGTGCGCCTGCCGCTCGCGCAGGCGGCGATCCCTTGTCCGACATAGGCTCTGAAATCCTGGGCGGCCCGCACCCTGCGGTCCGGGTCGACGTCCTGGAGCAGGTCCGACGCCCAGCGCGCGCACCGTTCGGTCTCCGCCTCCGGCACGTCGAACAGCGCTGCGAACAGCGCGTCGCGCAGCGGCTGGGCGAAGTCGGCGACGAGATCACACCGCCCGAGCGGGGCGAGGCGGGTGACCAGCCGGACGCAGGCGCGTTCGACGGCCATGGCGACCGCCGCGCCCGCCGGGCCGGTCACGCTGTGCACCAACAGCTTGCGGTAACCGGCCCAGTCGGCCGACGCCCGTTGCCCGCGGTTCGCCCGGTCGCGGGGCCAGTCGATGGGCGGAATCAGGGTGTGCCGGCTGGAGAAGGTCTCCCCGTCGCGCAGTACCTCGCGGATGTCGGCGTAGCGGGTGAGCACCCAGAACCCGTCCAGCTCAGGGGTCCAGAAGATCGGCTCGTCGCGGAAGCGGTCGAACGCGGTGAACGGGTCGACGCGCAGCGCGGGATCCGTGTGGTGGTTGAAGTTTCGGACCGGGACGCCGAGGTCTGGGTCCGCCGTGCTCATCGTGAACTCACGCTCCACTCAACTCGTATGGCGGTCCGGTCGGCGAGATCCGGGGGTCGGTGTGCGCGTAGATGCCCACGGTCCACTCGGCGAGCCGCACGAGGCCGACCGCGGGCGGGTAGTCCAGGACCACCAGCTCGGTCAGCCGCCTGCGGACCGCACCGAGGCGGCTGTCGATCTCCGTGTGGACCCACTCGGGCGAGACGCCGTACATCAGCACGTTGTTCTCCCGTGGCTCGCTCCGCTCACGGGAGTAGCCGGCGAGGTCGTTGGCCAGCCTGCCCACCACGGCGATGTCGTCCAGCGCCGGTACCAGGACGTCCAGGTGGTCCACCAGGTCGTCGCTGCCGGAGCTGACCCACCGGGGCAGGTGGACCTGCCACACGGAAATGCTGTCCGCGTTGTCGAGGTACTCGTCCACCGTGGCCGCCGTTCCCGTGCCGTCGGCCCGCGCCGAGCCGACCAGCCAGTCGTAGCGCATGGCCCGCAGGCAGGCGGCGAACTTGCGTTCCCACAGTTCGGCGAGCTTCGGGTACAGGGGCTCATCGACCAGTTCCCGCTGCCAGCGGGACAGGCTCGCCAGCAGCGGCCGGCTGTCGTCCCGCCGGCCGGTCCGCACCACGGTGTCGCACCGATCGATGAACTCGTCCAGTTCGTCCAGTTCGGTGATCTCCCGCTCGACGTGGTCGTCCGCGGCGCACACCCACGCTGCCATCCGCCCGGACAGGCGCAGCTGATCGGCGGTCGCCCAGGGATGGATCACAGCTTCGCCGAGGGCCACGAACGTCAGCGGCAGGTCCGGGTGGCCAGGCAGTTCGGCCGCGGTCCAGCGCTGTAGGTCGCCGAGCACCCGCAGGGTCAGCATGCCGATCGCCGGGCACTGGGCCGCCGGTGGGTAGCGGGTGTCCATCACGGCCGCGGCGCCCGGCTCGCCACGTGGGCCGCGAGCACCGCCGCCCGCACGACGGCGGGTGGGGTGTAGAGGCCCTTGCCGATCCACAACTCGGCGAAGTCCGTGTCGTCGACGTGCTCGCCGAGATAGTCGCCGGCACGCCGCATGCTGTCGGCGGGCACCGACCCGTGCCGGTCGCCCAGGGCGTCCAGCGACAGCACCGCGTAGGCGGTCTCCTCGGGCAGGCCGCCCGCCATCCCCCAGGAGCCGTCCGGGTGCTGACCGTCCAGCAGCCACCGCCTGGTGCCGGACAGGGTGCCCGGTGCGGTGATGGCGGCCAGGGCGAAGACGGCCTGTGCGGTGGCGTAGTGCGGCGAGAGGTGCCACTTGTCGTACCACCATGCGTCGTCCTGGCGGCTGTCCAGCAGGAACGTCGTGGCCTTGGCCACCTGGACGGCGAACCGGTCCGGCTGCTGACCCAGTGCCTCGAGCACCCGCGCGTTCGCGCTGACCGGGACGCCGCGTTCGTGCTCGAATCCGACGAAGTGGTCGTCCGCTTCGAAACACAGCAACGACTCCAGCAGCGCGGCATTGTCGTGGCCGAAGGCGTGTGCCACGTTCGCGACCATGGCGGTGTCGTCGGAGTCCGGTACCGGGAACTCCGCGCTCACCCCGAGTCCGAGCCGGGCGCCGCCTGCCAGTTCCACCAACCGCTCGACGTGCCGTTTCGCCTCGACGCCTGCCAGGCCGGCGCGCTGCAACAGGTAGACGACCCAGCCCGGCTCGAACACCGAGATCGGGTAGATCTCCGGCATCCCACCGTCCCCCGTGGACCGTTCGGCGGCGTGCAGGTAGTCCAGTGCGGTCGGCTCGCCGGTCGCCGACCACAGCGCGGCGGTCGCGGCGGGGTTGTTGGCCATCGAGCCGTTCACCGCGGCGAAGGCGGCCACCTCGCGTGGTGGCGCCAGCTCGCCCAGGACCTCCAACGAGTACAGCAGGGCAGTGGGCCGGGTGGTCAGCGCGCCGGGCGGGATGCGGGCGAGCTTGTCGTCACGGAGTGCGGCCAGGTCGCCGAGCCCGCCCAGGGACAGCAGGCCCGCCGCGCCGGCCCGCTCCACCAGGTGTGGCGCCACCACTTCGAAGCCGATCGGCTCGCCGACCGCGCCCCGCCAGTCGGTCGCGTGTCCACGCAGGTAGTCCACGCCGGAACGGACCGCGTCGGCTGTCCAGTGATCGTCGGCCCGGTGCAGGGCGAGCACCGCGGCCAGGGTGGAGACCAGCCGGTCGTACGGGTTGGGCACCACACCGCCCCAGGAGCCGTCGGCGTGCTGGTGTTCCCGCAGCCACTGCCGGGCCCGCGGAAACACCGGTTGCCCGCCGCCGGCCGTCAGGCGGGCGGCCCATGCGGTGGCATAGGCCATGGCGGCCACCGGGCGCTGCCCGAGGCCGGCCAGCAGCCGGTTCACCCGCTCAGTGGCGTCGACCACTACCACTCCCCGTTCGATGGTGGCCGATCGTCCAGCGCCGTCACCAGCCGCGCCAGCTCCGCCAGTTCGGCCTCGGCCGCCGCCGTCAGGCCGGCTGACCGCAGGCACTCCATCGCCTGGTCCTGGTGCTCGACGGCCCGCGCCTCGGTCCAGTCACGGCCGCCCGCGATCTCGATCAGCGTCGCGGCACGGGCCACATCCGCGGCCGGCAGCGGACCCTCGCCGTGATAGAGCAGGGCCAGTTCGCGTCCCGCCGCCGTGCCGGAGCACAGTGTGGCCACCACGGGCAGCGTCTTCTTCCGATTGACCAGATCGGACCGGGCCACCTTTCCGGTGGCCAGCGGATCGCCCCAGATGCCGTGCACGTCATCCAGACACTGGTAGGCGAGGCCGAGGTGTTCGCCGAAACCGCGCAGGTATTCCACTTGGTCGGGGGTGCCGCCGCCGGTTGACGCGCCGAGCGCGCACGCCCCGGCCAGCAGCGCTCCGGTCTTGCCCGCCGCCATGCGTAGGCACTCGGCCAGATCGACGTCGATCCGTTCCTCGAAGGAAATGTCCGCGCCCTGGCCGTCGACCATCTTCAGGAGTACGTCGGCGAGCAGCCCGTTCTCGGTGGTGACCGGCCGCCCGGACCGGCCGAGTACGTCGAAGGCCAGTGCCAGCAGCGCGTCCCCGGCGAGGATCGCCGCGCTCGCACCGAACTCCGACCAGCAGGCAGCGCGCCGCCGACGAGTCGGGTCGCGGTCCATCAGGTCGTCGTGCAGCAGGCTGAAGTTGTGCACCAGCTCCACCGCGCATGCGCCGGGAACCGCCTGGTCGGCGTCGCCGCCGACCGCCTGCGCGGACAGCAGCACCAGCGCCGGGCGGATCGCCCGGCCGCCACCCAGGTCGGCCGTCTCAATCGGCTGCCCCTGGGCGTCGCACCATCCGAAATGGTAGAGCGCGACGTGTCGCACCGGGTCCGACAGGCGGTCCACCGCCGCGCGCAACGCCGGTACCACCAGGCTGCGGCTCCACAACAGCAGATCGACGCCGGACCTGCTACGTGTGGTGTCGACAGGCACCCGTCACCGCCACCTTTTTCCGTTTCTGGCCAGGAACCGCCATTTGATACCGAGACGGTAACCGGTCGGTACCCCCAATCAGCGGTATGTTCCCCCATTGTCACGACGAGTCGGTCATGACGGGCAGCCGTTTCATCAGGCAATATCCCGCGTTGGTGCTGGCAGCGGCCGTGTTACGGAACGTACGACATCGGCAGGTACTGTGGCACGATCGTCTCATGTAGGCGCGTGCATACAACTACTGGCGGCGCCCGTATCCGTCCCGAGGGCGGGTGGCCAACCGTCCTATTCGGATGACGGCACACGGTCGACGATTCGCCCTATGGTGGCAGTCCCACTGGTACTTGCGGCGTACGCAAGAATGCCGGCATGACCGACACACATAGGGTCGAGCTGGGCACGATCCAGGAAACGATGCTGCTCACGCTGGCCGACCGGGCGGTCGACGCCCGCAAGAAGCGGTCGATCCTGCGGGACGCGAAGGCTGTCGAGATCCTCGAGTCGATCGACCATCCCCTGGCCCGGTCCGGCGGGCTCCACCAGGGGACGGTGACGCGAACCGCGATCTACGACTCACTCCTGCGTGGCTTCCTGGACCTTCATCCGGCTGGGACCGTGGTGGAGATCGGCAGCGGCCTGAACACCCGGTTCGAACGGGTGGACAACGGCCGGGTCCACTGGATCGACCTGGACCTGCCCGACTCGATCGAGGTGCGCCGCAAGTTCTTCACCGACACCGACCGGCGCCGGATGATCGCCGGCTCGGCGCTGGACGATGGCTGGCACGAGACCGTGGCCGGGTTGCCGGGGCCGTATCTGTTCGTCAGCGAAGGGGTGCTGGCCTACCTGCCGCGCGAGGACGTCGACCGGGCGCTGGCCAAGATCGCGGGCCGCTTCCCCGGTGCCACGATCATCTTCGACAGCTACAACCGCAGAACGCACCGGAAGATGAACAGCTTGGCCGACGAGGGCAAGATGGACGCGCGCCTGGCGTGGTCCTGCGAGGACCCGCGCGAGTTCGAGTCGCTCGGCATCACACTCGTCAGCTCAACCTCGATCACCAAGCCACCACGGGAGGTGCGCCGCCGGTTGCCCGTCGGCCTCCGGATCGCCCTCCCGGTGCTCCACCCGGTGGGCAAGAATCTGTTTCGGCTGAACCTGTTCCGCGCATCGGAGTAACGGAGCCCCTATTGCGCGGGATAGGGGGGTTCACCGCGCAATAGGGACAACGAGGGACGTGATCGGCTGCGCCGGCGGAAACCTGCTGGTCGGACGCCAGACGGGTTGGTAAATCCCCGATTTCCACGGTTCGGTACTGCTGCTAGGCTCCGCCGCCATGCCCGACGCTGGGGACAATCCACTCTTACCTGGGTGATTCACTCCATGCGTAAGCATATAAATGCTGACATTCTTGGAGGAGAATCGTGCCTCGACGACTCCTGGTAGCTCTGACCGCATCCTTCGCGGTCGTGGTTGCCACGGCGGCTCCAGGTAGTGCCGAATCGCACGAAGCTGCCAGCGCCGCCCCAGCGGCGTGCAGCGACGTGACGATCCCGGTCAGCCTCAACGGCACCGGGCCCACCACCGAGCAGCTCTACGGCAGGCTGTGCACGCCGCCGGGAGCCACCACTCTGCAAGTGCTGTTGAGCGGAATCACCTATGACCACACCTACTGGGATCTACCTGGACCGGCCACAGACCCCGCCCGCTACAGCTATGTCGCACATGCCAACGCGGCAGGCTTCGCCACGCTCGCCCTTGACCGGATCGGCATCGGCCGCAGCTCCCATCCGAACGGGCTCCTGGTGACGATCGATTCCGATGCCGCCACCACTCACCAGGCGATCCAGGCCATGCGGCACGACGGCTTCCGCAAGGTGGTTCTCGTCGGGCACAGCTACGGCTCCTGGACCACCTGGTACGAGGCCAGCCGTTACCACGACGTCGACGCGGCGGTCCTCTCCGGCGTCAGTCATGGCGTCAACGTCACCGCGACCGTCCGGCTGGCGCCCATCTTGCTGCATCCCGCCACGCTCGACCCCGAGTTGCACAGCCGCTACCCGGACCCCACCTATCTCACCACCCCGCCGGGTCTGCGGGACGAGATGTTCCACAGTCCGGAACGCGTGGATCCGTCCCTGGTTGCCTTTGACGAAGCGCACAAATCGACCGTCACCGTCGGTGAAGTCGACGACTTCCCGCTGATCCTGGTTCACCCGCTGGATATCCGTGTGCCCGTGCTGCTCGCCAACGGTTCCGGTGACCCGCTGTTCTGCGGTCTCGGCGGAGCCGACTGCACCTCCGCGTCGTCGCTGGTTCGCTCCGAGAAGCCGCACCTCGGCAGCCGAGTACCTGAGGTCGACGGCTTCATCCTTCCCGGCGCGGGCCACGACCTGAACTACGCACCTAACGCGGAACAGTGGTTCGCGGCCTCGCAGACCTGGATAACGCGGCACGCGTCCTCGTAGGTAGACCACACCTCAGTGCCTGCACCGTGGCCGAACGGCAGCGCTGCCACCCGGAGTGGCCACGGTGCAGGCACGGCGCCGGCGAGTCTGTCCACTGTGGACGGACTTGACCGGTCACGGACCCGCCGCGAGAAGCCCACCGTACCCGCTCATCACGCCGATCGCGGCTCCGCTACAATCCGCCGCGAGCGATTGGAGCCGATCATGAAGGTTGTGTTGCTGGCCTTAGGTTCCCGGGGTGATGTGCAGCCCATGGTCGCGCTCGGCCGAGAGTTGGCCGGCCGCGGTCTCCCGGTGACGGCCGTGGCGATGCGCGACTACGCCGGCCTGGTCGGCGGGGCCGGTCTGGACTTCGCGCCGATCGACCGTTCGATGAGAGAGTCCGTTCTGGCGGCCGCCGGGCCGGACGGCCGGGTTTCGAGCAATCCGATCTCCTACATCCGTGGCGCGTCCCGCTGGCTGGCGGGGATCGCGCCGCAGGTCATGGCAGCCGAAGTGGCGGCGGTGGAACCCGGCGACCTGGTCGTGGCCGGGTTGCTGAACATCGACGACGGGGCGGCACTACGGGAGATCACCGGCTGCCGCGTGGTCAATGTCCTGTTCGCGCCAATGCTGCCCACGGTGGCCGGGGGGAGCAGCGTGCTCGGCCCGCGCCACCGCACGGCCAGCCGCATCAACCGGTTGGCCGGCACCGTCGGCGTCGCCGCCGCGACGGGTATGTGCACGTCGACCGGCAAGGTGCTGCGCGCCAGCCGCGGCCTGCCCCGCACCTCGGCGGGCCGGTTCGTCAAGCTGGTGTGTGGCACACCGACCCTGTTGGCGTTCAGTCCTGTCCTGGTGCCGCCGGCGCCGGACTGGCCGGAGCACGTCTGCCAGACCGGCGCCTGGCTGGACCCGGAGCCGGAATCCACGTGGCAGCCACCGGCTGAGCTGGCCGCGTTCCTGGCCGGCGGCCCGCCGCCGGTGTTCATCAGCTTCGGCAGCGTGCCGGGCACCGATCCCGATGTCGATCTCATCGTGCGCGCGGCCACCCTGGCCGGGCGGCGGGTCATCCTCGGGTCCGGCTCGCCCGACATGCCGGCTCTCCCGCCGGACGTGCACGTGCTGGCCGACGCACCTTACCGGTGGCTGCTGCCCCGCATGGCCGCGGTGATCCACCACGGCGGGGCGGGTACCACCACCGAGTCGCTGTTGGCCGGAGTGCCCAACGCCGCCGTCTCGATCGGTGCCGACCAGCCGTTCTTCGGCCGTCGGGTGCACGAACTCGGTGCGGGACCACTGCCGGTACGGCGCGCGTCGCTGACCGGCGAACGGCTGGCCGCGCTGATCACCGACCTGACCGGCGACTCCGCCGCAAGCTACCGCGCCGCCGCCGGCACCGTGCGGGAACGACTACTGGCCGAGCGCGGAGTACAGGTCGCGGCCGATCGTCTGGCCGACGAGCTCAAGTCGTAGCGCGGCTCCCATCAGAAGGCACAGTCCGGCGCGTCGACGACGTACACGGCGTAGGTGTTCCACACGATGAGACTGTCGAACAACGGGACTGGGCCGCCGATGTGGCGGTCAGCGATACGCAGGATCTCCATGTGGAATTCACGGCCACGGATGTGTCCGGACCGTCCTGCCAGCGTCCCTGCGTCGCCGCCAATGCTGCTGAAGCAGAACATCAAGTCGGGGACGGTCTGAACCCCGCTAGGAGGACGGTCCTCCCACCAGGGAGCAAGCTGGTCGTGGCGCGCGTACCAGCCCCAGGGCGATCGTGGGGGCATGACAGGACCAACGCGGCACGTCACAGCCGGCCCGGTGGCGGAGCTGAGCGCACAGAAGGTAGCCATCGTCACCGGGGCGTCGCAGGGCATCGGCGCCGGTCTGGTGACGGCGTACCGCAAGCTCGGGTTCGCCGTGGTGGCCAACTCGCGCTCCATCGAGCCGTCCGATGACCAGCAGGTGCTGACCGTCGCCGGTGACATCGCCGACCCGGCCACTGGCGCGCGCATCGTGGACCAGGCACTGGCGAAGTTCGGTAGGGTCGACACTCTCGTCAACAACGCCGGTGTCTTCGTCGCCAAGCCGTTCACCGAGTACACCGACGACGACTACGACCTCGTGACCGATGTCAATCTGCGCGGTTTCTTCGGCGTCACGCAGCGGGCGGTGCGGGCGATGCTGGACGGCGACGGTGGCCACATCGTGAACATCTCCACCAGCCTGGTGGACCACGCCAACGCGAACGTGCCAGCAGCCCTGGCGTCGCTGACCAAGGGCGGTCTGAACGCGGTGACCCGGTCGCTGGCGATCGAGTACGCGAGCCGGGGCATCCGCGTCAACACCGTGGCACCGGGCGTGGTCCGGACGTCGATGCATCCGGAGGAGACCCATGACACCCTCGCGACTCTGCACCCGATCGGGCGCATGGGCGAGATCAGCGACATCGTGGACGCCATCGTGTACCTGGAGAACTCACCCTTCGTCACAGGAGAGATCCTGCACGTCGACGGCGGCCAGAGCGCAGGGCACTGACCACGCGTGCCAACAGCAGAGGACGCCACCATGCACACCACCGAGGCGGGGATCCTCCGCGAGGTCCTCGACCAGTGGAAGTCCGCTGTCGACGCACACGACTCGACGCGCGTCGCGACGTACTTCACGGACGACGCGATCTTCCAGGGCCTGCACCCGTACACCGTCGGCCCGGCCGGAGTGGCCGGCTACTACGACAGCCAGCCGATCGGCATGACCGCGCGCTACACGGTCCGGGAAACCCGGCGCCTCGCCGCCGACCTCGTGCTGGGCTACCTGACCGTGGACTTCGCCTTCACCGATCGCCCGACGCTCACCGTCTACCTGAGCGTGATCGTGCGGCAGGATGGTGACGCGTGGCGGATCAGCCACTACCAGGTCTCCCGATTGGACTGATGGTGGGCAGGAGAGGTGTCCGCCGAGCCGGTAAAATCGGTGCATGGAGCTGCGTCAGCTGCGATACTTCGTCGCCGTCGCCGAGGAGCTGAATTTCGGCAGGGCGGCAGAACGGCTACTCATCGCGGGTCCGTCGCTGTCCCAACAGATCAAGGCGCTGGAACGGGACCTCGGTGTCCAACTGTTCGACCGCGACCGGCGTTCGGTGTCGCTGACCGCGTGCGGTGAGGAACTGCTACCCAGGGCGCGTGCCCTGCTCGACCAGGCCGACGAACTACGCCGGATCGCGGTCGGCATGGCGGCGAACGAGCCGCTGCGGCTGGGCTACGTCAACTGGCGTCCGGCGGATCTGGTCAGCCGTGTCTCACGAGTCGCGCGGGTGCACGTCGACGCGTGGGTCATGCCATCCCACACACAGACCGCCAGGGTCGCCGACCACGGTATCGACCTCGGGATCTGCTGGGTCCGGACCACGGACCTCGCCGAACACGATCTCCAGGCTCGGCTGATCGGGGCCGACCGGCTCTACGCGCTGAGCACCGGCGACGACACCTCGGACGTGCGTGCGCGGGACACGATGGTGCTGGTCGACTCCGACACGGTCAGCTGGGCGTCGTGGAACCGGTACGCCGAGGAGTTCGCCGCGGCCACCGGTGCCACCGTGGTCCGGATCGACGACGGCGGCGTCACCGGCCGGGCCTTCTTCGACCACGTTCGCAGACTGCGCAAGCCAGTGATCAACTCGCCGAAGGGCCAGACGGCCCCGATACCGCCCGATCTGGCGCAGCGGCCCGTGGTGTGCCCCTCGCCGTACTGGACGTGGTCGCTGGTGTGGCGGCGTGACGACACACGGTCCGCGGTGCGCGCCGCCGTCGACGCTCTCACCCACGACATCGGATCGCTGGGTCTCGACGCGAACGACGTGTGGCTGCCCGCCGACGATCCGCACCGAGTCATCAGATCGGCGCTGCCGAACCGGCCGTAGGCGCAGGGACTGTCCTGGCCGAACACAGCCCCGTCGACGTCGGCCGGCGCGGCAGCATCAGCCGCGCGGGCGCTGGGAGGCATCGCCTCTCACCAGGGAGGAAGCCGGTCGTGGCGGGCGTGCTCCCGGCAGGGCGACGATGGACACATGCAGGTAGCGGTCGTCGTCTACGACGGGGTGTTCGACTCCGGGCTGGCGTCCATCCTGGACGTGCTGGACAACGCCAACGCGCTGGGCGGGCAGATCCACGAACCGCCCACCTGGAACGTGACGATGGTCGGCTCCGCACCACAGGTGCGGACCGGGGGGGGGGCTCGTCGTGGCGCCGGAGCCGCTTGAGCATGCGCGGACAGCGGATCTGCTGGTCGTTCCGGCGCTTGCCGGAAGCAGTCCGGAGGCTCTGATCGACCATGTCGCCGGCGACGTATCCCTTTCCGTCCGCGACCTCATCGCGCGCACTCGTGATCGCGGCACGGCCATCGCGTCAGCGTGCGCGGGTACTTTCTTCCTGGCCGAGACGGGGATCCTGGACGGAGTGCGCGCCACGACCACCTGGTGGCTGTCACCGAGCTTCCGGGAGAGGTATCCCAAGGTCGACCTGGATCACAGCCAGATGGTCATCGCCTCCGATGGCATCACCACCGCCGGCGCGGCTTTCGGGCACGTCGACCTCGCACTGTCGATCGTCCGGGCACGCAGTCCGGCGCTGGCCGACCTGGTGGCCCACTACCTCGTGATCGATGAACGCCCGTCGCAGGCCGCGTACACCATCCCCAGCGCCCTGGCGCAGAACGATCCGACCGTGTCGGCGTTCGAACGCTGGGTCCGGGAGCATCTGGCCGAAACCATCAGTCTGCCCGACGCGGCCAAGGCCATCGGCGTCAGTGAACGGACCCTGCAGCGTTGCGTGCAGCGCATCATGGGGACCTCGCCGATCCGATTCGTCCAGGACCTGAGAGTCGAGCGCGCCGCGCACCTGCTCCTGCGCGACCGAACCGGCAAGACCACCTCAGCCTTGCGCAGCAGGTGAAAGCCTCCGCGTTCGACCGGGGTACACGGACATTTCGCATGCTGTCGACGCGAGTCGGAATCGCTGGCGACGTTGTCGCTTCCACGACTGATCTCGTCGCTGATCGCGGCCTGGAGTCCCGTCAGTCCCGCGCGGAACGACCGCACGAGAGGAACATGAGTGGACATCCCTGGCAAGCGAGAGCATGCGGACGCCGAGCGCGCCGACGGCGGAGGTGGTGCAACCCTGAGCCGGCGCAGGGTCCTTGGCGGTCTTGGCGGTGTCGCCACCCTCCCGATCCTGGCCGGCATCGGATCAGCCACCCCACCTCTGGCCGCCACGGCGGCACGGCCGGGCAGTGACCTGGTGCGCGGGGTGGAACGGAGGTACAACGCCCCGCTCCTCGGTCCCGGAACCCGTCTGGTGCTGCCGGCGGGCATCAAGGCCGTACCCATCCAGGACTACTACCGTCATCCGCACCTCGGGTCGGCCCGGTCCGCATGGCCGCGCCTGACGGCAACCGACGGCACCACCGTCGACGCGTCGATCATTCCCGAACGTGGCGCTCCCACCCGCATCGCGATCCTGAGCGGGTTCGCCGAGGGCTGGTACGAGCTCAGCCATGCCAGCGGCAGGGCGGACCGGGTGACGTGGGATGCCCGCACGTTGCCGTTCCTGTGGTTCTACGGCGAGTTCGGCGCCACGAGCGAGACTCCGTACCACAACCGGTTCTACACGCTCGCGCTGCAGCCGCTTTCCCGCAATGCGTATTCCCGCGACACCATGGCCGAGTAGGAGTGTCATGTCCCACCATTTTGACTACCCGACAGACGAAACGCTGGACATCAGCGACGCCTACTGCTTCGCCGGGCCCGGTGACCCGCACGGCCCGCGCACGGTGTTCGGGATGAACACTTCGCCGTTCGGTGCCCCGACCTGGAACGCCGCGGGCCACTACGAGCTCAAGATCGACACCAACGGCGACTACGTCGAAGACATCACGTTCCGGGCTACCTTCCCGATCGACACCGACGGCACGCAGTACGTGCGAGTGGAGCAGCTCACCGGCGCCGCGGCCACCGACCGCACTATCTCGGGCACTGTCATCACCCCACCCAACGCGCCCGTCGGTGACGTCGTCAAGTGCCTCAACGGCATCACGCTCTTCGCTGGGCCGCGCCTCGACCCGTTCTACAATTTCATCCCCTTTCCCGTCGCGACGACCACCGCGCTGATGAAGGGGACTTTCCCCGACTTCGACGCGCTGCGTCCCGCCACCGACTCGTTCGGGAACACCAGCGTCAGGTCCTTCGTGCTGGAGCTGCCGGTGCGGATCACGGGCCATGGCCCGGTGAACTTCTGGGCCACCACGGCCTACTTCGACACGGGGCACAACACCTGGGTCCAGGTTCAGCGCGCCGCGAAGCCCAACATGACCACCTTCTTCGACTTCGCCGACGGCTCGGCCAAGGTCGCCAACTACAACTCCACCACGCCCACGATCGACCTCATCGGCAGGCCCGCCCACCCCGCGGCCGATCCCGCCTCAGGAATCTGGGGCCAGGTGCGGGACAACGTCGCGGCGGTCGTCGAGGCCGGCGGAACGTACCGCAAACCTCCCCACAGGTTCTCCACCGCACGGGCCTACGGCGCGTGGGCGGCGGACCGGCTGCTCCCGAACGTCATCACGTTCACTCCTGGCACCGTCGCCCTCTGGGACCCATGGTTCGACATCCAGAACGGCAAGGGCATCGTCGAGGACATCGCGTCCAACATCATCAAGATGATCGTGAACCAGGACTTCTCGTCGGGGCTCGAACCGGGGCCGGTGCTCGACTACTTCCCCTACCTGGCCCCTCCACCTGCCGGCTGAACGAGAGCGCTCCGCCGAGCGCGTAGACCCGGCTGTGCCGAAGACCCCCGCATGCGCGGGGGGTCTTCACGACTGTCGATCTCGAATGGAGTGTCAGTCTCGGCCGGGGAGCCGCGTCGTGACCTCCTGGACCAGCCACTCGTTGTCATCGGGGTCGCTGAACGAGACGAACGATCCGTAGGTTTGCCGCTCCGGGTGAGGACCGCGTAGCCGTCCCTCCCTGGGGAAAGGCGCACCGTGAAAGATCTCACCGGCGTCGATGCCATGGTTGGTGAGTTCGCCTCGGGCCACCTCGATGTCGGAGACAACCAGTCCGCCTTGGACCGAGCCCGGCGATGCCGCCGTGATTCCGCGGCCGAAGGTGATCGAGCAGGCTGAGCCGGGAGGCGTGAACTGGATGAGGCGAACGCTGTCCGTGGGGGCGACGTCATCATCGAGGCGCCAACCCAGGCGCTGGTAGAACTGTTTGGATCGCTCGGCGTCGGATACGGGAATGATGTTGACCTCAAGATGCATGTCGACCATGTCGATCTCCTAGCGTGATTCCTGGACCGGGCGCGCGAGTACGGCTGGTCTCTCGGCGTCACGATGAACCTACGGTGGCGGCCTGCGGTCACGTCAGCTGCCGAAACGACATGATTGATGGCGTTCCCGCCATGCGGGTCGGTGGTGCCGGCCAGGTCACGGTCAGCGGGTTTGTCCCGGTGTGGGGCCGACGGCGACGGGGCACGCGAGGTGGGGGACCGGAGTCTGCACGAGCGCCGGTCGTCGTGCCGGGGTGGGCCGGTCGGATCTGGTGATGAAGACTGCGGCGAGTACCGCGGCGCAGGCGAATGCCGCCGCACAGATCCAGGCGATCTGGGCGAAGCTGAACCGGAACCGCGTCGGGTCGGTGTAGACGTCACCGGTGAGACCGGTGACAGCGGGCAGCGCGGCGATCCAGAGCAGGCCCGCCACTCGCGCCACGGCGTTGTTCACCCCGGAGGCCAGACCGGCCAGGGAGTCAGGCGCGGAGCTCATCGCGCTGGCGGTCAAGGGCGGCAGGAGGGACGCCAGGCCAAGGCCGAACAGCACGGCCACGGGCAGTACCACCGTCCAGTAGCTGACTTGGGGACCGAGGCGCACGGCGAGTACGGACCCGATCGCGCACAACACGCAGCCCACCACCAGCGGCGGCCGGGGGCCGATCCGCTCAGCCACCCGGCCGCTGGTTCCGGACAGCAGCAGGGTCACGACCGTGATCGGCACCAGCGCCGAGCCCGCGCTCACCGGGCTGTAGCCGGCGACGATCTCGAGGGCGGGGATGAAGACGAACGCGAAGCCGCCCAGGGCGCCGTTGACGACGAAGGTGACGGCGTTCGCGGCGCGGAACCGCGCCGGCCGGAAGATCACGGGCGGGACCATGGGATGGCTCCGGCGCCGTTCGGTGACGACGAAGGTGGCAGCCGACAGCAGGGCCAGTGCCGCGGCGACGACGAACCCCGGTGACCTGATGCCCCCGTCCGGCAGCACGATGATCGCGTAGGTGATCGTGGCCAACGCGGCGACGCCGGCCAGCGCGCCGAGCCAGTCGGCGCTGCCGGACGTCGACGTGTCCCGCGATTCGGGGACATGGCGCCGCGTCATCCAGGCGACCACCGCGGCGACCGGGACATTGATCAGGAAGATCCACCGCCAGCTACCGACTTCCAGCAACCACCCGCCGAGGAAGGGCGCGATCGCGGCGGACACCCCGCTGAAGCCGGCCCATGTCCCGATCGCGCGGGTGCGGTCACCGGGCTGGAAGGTCGCCTCGATGATCGCCAGGCTGGCCGGCGTCATCAGCGCGCCTCCGATACCCTGCACAGCTCGCGCGGCGATGAGCCATCCGGTGCCGGGAGCGGCCGCGCACAGGACCGACGCCACGGTGAACCAGCTCAGCCCGACCAGGAACACCCGTCGCCGGCCCCAGCGGTCGCTGAGTGAGCCGGCGAGCAGAATCAGCGATGCCAGAGTCAGCGTGTAGCCGGTGACGGTCCATTGGAGGGCCTGGAAGCCGGCATGCAGGCTCCGGCCGATCGCCGGCAACGCGACGGCGACCACTGTGGAATCGATCCCCGCCACCGACGACCCCAGGATCATCGCCGCCACCACCCACCGACCCTGCGCGGAGCGATAGCGGAGCAGTTCGCGCGGGCCGGAGGGGCCCGCCGGGCTCACCCCGCCCCGGTCTCTGGTATCACTGGCCGGACCTCCGTGTGGGTCTCGGTGCTATTCGAAGGTGAGGATAAGGCCCATTCACACATGCGCCAGACAGCCATCATACCTGCTTGCGCAAGCAAGTTTGTGCTACCCTACCGAACCGTCACGCAGTCTGACGCGACACGCTGGGCCGGAGCCGATGAATGCTTGCCCAAACAAGTAGCCTGACCAGATGACCAAGCCCCATCCGCTGAACGCGACGGAGGAAGCCTTCTGGCGTGCGCTGATGCGCGTCGTGATGTCGTTGCCACGTCGACTCGACAGTGATCTGGTGCGCGCTGTCGGAATCACGGCGAACGAGTACACCACCCTGATGTGCCTGTCCGAGGCATCGGGTCGTGAGCTGCGGATGGCGGATCTGGCGAACGCCGCAGCACTCTCGGCCAGCCGGATGACCCGCTTGGTCGACGAACTGCAGTCTCGTGGGTGGGTGACCAAGCGCACCAGTTCCGACGACGGGCGAGGCAATGTCGCGAAGTTGACCCAGGCGGGACTGGCGAAGCTCAGGACGGCGTGGCCGGCTCACCTCGCCAGCGTCCGGGACCGGGCGTTCGATCACGTCGATCCCACCACCCTGGCGAAGGCGGCGCAGGCGCTGTCGGAGATCGCCACCCGTCTCGAGGCCACTCGCTGATCGGTCGAGCGCCTGGCTCGACACCGCGTCGGCACAGCAGGTTGAGGGGTAGACGCCCTGCGCATTTGCTTGCAAAAGCAAGTAATGACCTGTAGCGTCACCCCATCGCTCATGGACGGCGCGGTCTTCAGCGGTCGTGCCGAGTGCGGAGGAGAGTCGCATGACTGCCAATGAAACCGTGGGTTCGCTGCCCGACTACGCGCCGGTACCGCAGTCCGCCTTGGGGCCCCCGCTGAACGAGCAGGGCTATCACGTCGGCCGCGTGGAGCGGAACCTGTTCTGGGTGACCGACGGCACCTATCAGTCGGCGTTCCTGGCCACCGGCGACGGTGTCGTCCTGTTCGATGCCCCTCCCACCATCGGGCACAACCTGCGCCGGGCGGTGGACGAGATCGCCGAGGCGGAGGGCACCCCGAACAAGGTGACGCATCTGGTGTATTCGCACCACCATGCGGACCACGCCGGCGCGGCGAACCTGTTCGGTGACGACGTGGTGCGGATCGGGCACGAACAGACGCGCCGGTTGCTGCTGCGCGACAACGACCCGACCCGACCCGCTCCGGACGTCACGTTCGGCGAGGGCCACACGCTCCGGGTGGGCGGCGAACGCGTCGAGCTCACGTTCCACGGGCCGAATCACTCACCGGACAACATCTTCATCGACTTTCCCGACCACGACGCACTCATGCTCGTCGACATCGTCAACTCCGGTTGGGTGCCCATCTACAACCTCAACCTCAGCGAGGACGTGCCCGGCTACATCGACGCGCCTGACATCGCGCTGTCCTATCCGTGGCAGCACTACATCGGTGGCCATCTCGGCCGGCTGGGTACCCGCCCGGACATCAAGCTCCACAAGCAGTACATCGCCGACATCGTGGAGAGCGCGCAGGCCGCGCTCGGCTCGGTCGACCCGACCCCGTACTTCCAGAAGTACGGCGAGAACGTCTGGGCCGGGGTCAAGGGCTACCTGGACGCGGTCACCGCTCTGGCCACGGCACCCGTCATCGCCAAGTACACCAACGTGCTCGCCTCGGCCGACGTCGAGGTATTCACCTACAGCACGACTTTCATGATCCTGCAGTCGATGCGCCTGGATCTCGGCGCCGGCTCGCAGGTCCACCCGTGAGTGGCGGAAACAAGGAGACGGGACGATGACGAGCGACCTGGGTGTCTGGAAAGCCGAGGACTGTGCCCTCGTGTTGATCGACTACCAGAACGAGATGTTCGAGGTCATCCGGTCGGAGACCGATGCCGACCTGGTCGAGTTACACGTCCGGCTGCTGGCCAAGGCCGCCAAGGCGATGGGCGTGCCGATCGTACTGTCGACGGTGGGTGTCGGGGTCGGAATCAACGGGCCGACGCTCCCGTCGGTGCTGTCCGAACTCGACGGTGTCGAGCCGATCGACCGGACGTCGATGAACGCGTTCGAGGATCCGGCCTTTCGCGCGGCGGTGCAGGCAACCGGACGCACGCGACTGATCGTCGGTGGGCTCCACACGGAGATCTGCCTGACGTTCGCCACCGTCCAGGCGCTCCAGGACGGATACGAAGTGTTGTACGTCGCCGACGCCGTCGGTGGCCGCTCGCAGGCGGCACACCGCACCGCCATCGAGCGGCTGGCACACGCAGGGGCGGTGCCGACCACGGCGCTCGCGGTCGTCACCGAACTGTTCCGCGACTGGGCGTCACCGCTGGCCGGCCCAGCTCGCGATGTCATCTACTGGTACTTCACCGAGGTCCCGACGCACACCGACCAGGTGGGCGTCGCGGAAGCGGAGAAGGTCGCCGCGGCAGCAGCCAGGGAAGGACACTGACATGTCCGGGCGGCTGGCGGGAAAGGTGTGTGTCGTCACGGGTACCGGCGGCAGCATGGGACGCGCCACCGCCCTGGCGTTCGCCCGGGAAGGTGCGTCGGTGGTCGGCTGCGACGTGACCGTCGACCCGGCACAGGAGACCGTCGAACTGGTGCGTGCTGCGGGAGGCGAGATGGCGTCGCTGCAGCCGTGTCGGCTCAGCGACCCCGCGGAGCTCGTCGAGCTGGCGGTGGGTGAGCCTGACCTAACCGCGTGCGGCGGTCCGCCCGGCGATGTCGACCATGTCGTGGTCACCGGGCGGAGTGTGCCGAATCCGGCCGTGGTCTCCAGCCGTGCCGTCCGGGCAGTCAGCCCGCGCCCGGGCCAGCCATAGTGCTGTCGCGACGATGGCCAGTCCTGCGACGGTGAGCGGGCCTGGCGGGGTGCCGAGGATCGGCCAGGCGGCGATGGTCGTCACCGCGGGAACGGCGAACAGGAAGCTGCTGGC
>DASXCQ010000084.1:0-4021 GCA_036491115.1 Pseudonocardiaceae bacterium | reverse complement strand
CTCGCTCAGGCGGCGAGGGCGAAGTCGCGCTGACTATTAGTCGTGGCGCTTATTGGTTTGCGATGACGCTTGAGGTGGTCTCTCGCCTGCACCTGCACGCTTCTCCTGACTCAACGTCCAGAGTCGAAACCGTTCACCCCCTGGTCTGGATGGTTATCCCGTGAGTATAGATGCTCGGCTCCCGCCGATCATCCGGTTAGCCGGCGATCAGCGCGAACGCCGCCACCGCCAGGACCAGGCCGATCTGCTGCACCCGGCCGGTCCGTTCCTTGAGCACGAGCCTGGCCAGCAGGACCGTGCCAGCGGGATACAGCGATGTCAACACGCTGACGATGGACAGCATTCCGCTGTGCAGCGCGTACAGGAACGCCGTGTTGGCGACCATGTCCAGCGCGGCGGCGGCGATGGCCAGCCGCAGCGGTACACCAACGGGTGGTCGCCGCTTGGCGACCAGCGCGGCCACCACCACCAGCACGGTCGCGGATGCCCGCGACATCACCAGCGGCCACAGCCCGGTGTTCGCGCCGACCTTGTCCAGCAGCACGAAGTACACCGCGAACGCGACACCCGCGCCCGCGGTGAGCCATGCGACCTTCGGCGTGAACCGGACCGGGGCGGCCTCGTCGACCGCGGTGTTCTCCTGCCGGCTGACCAGCACCACCGCGACCACGGCCAACCCGGCGCCGACCAGCGCCAGTGGACCCGGCCGTTCACCCCACAGGATGCCCACACCCAGCGGCAGGCCGGCGACCAGCAGTGACGTGAGCGGCGACACCACGCTCATCGGGCCGGTGGCCAGTGCCGCGTAGAACCAGATGATGGCCAGCCCGCTGACCAGGCCGGCCGCCGTGCCGACCAGCACAGCCCGCAGGGTGAGCTCGCCACCGACGAACGGTGCGATCGCGAGCAGGCCGAGGCACCCGACCGGGTAGGACAACAGCAGCACGCTGAGCACGGCGGTCCGGCGGGCCGCGAGCCCGCCGACGAAGTCGCCGACTCCGTAGCTGAGCGCGGCGATCAGCGAGAGGACCAGTGCGGGCACCGCCCGATTGTCACTCACGGTGTCCAACGGGCCGGGCGCGGGCCACCGATCGGGCGTAGGGCCACCACCACCCCGGGCAGGTGGCCACCCCACCACCAGGACACCGGCTCGCACCGCTGTGTCCGGCTCCCCGGCACGGGAGCCTGGAGCAGGGGTGAACGGTATGTCTACTGTGGTCGGTCGGACCAGGGATCCGTTCGTCGACGTGTTGCGGACCTGCGCGATCCTGGTGGTCGCCTGCGGTCACTGGATCATGCCGGTGCTCGCCAGGCACGGTGCCACGCTCACCGCGAGCAATGCCCTGGCCACACCGGGTTGGTGGCTGCTCACCTGGCCGCTGCAGGTGATGCCGGTGTTCTTCTTCGCGGGTGGCGCCGCCAATCACCACTCGTACGCGGCCGGTGGCGATCCCCGGCGGTGGCTGGCGCAGCGGCTGGGCCGGCTGGCGGTGCCGGTGCTACCGCTGCTCGCGGTGTGGCTGGTGCTGCCGGAGGTGCTGCACGGTCTAGGGCTGCCGGCCCAGCCGGTGGCGCTCGCCTCGGGGATCGTCGGCCAGTTGCTGTGGTTCCTCGCGGTGTACGTCCTCACGGTCGTGGCCGTGCCGCTGACCCACCGCTGGGGCCTGCCGATGGTGGCGGTGCTCGGCGTCGCCGCGCTGGGTGTGGACGCGTTGCGGTTCGACGGTCTGCCGCTGGTCGGTTACGTCAACGAGCTGCTGGTGTGGCTCGCGATCAGCCGACTCGGCGCCGCCTACGCGAGCAACCAGTTGCGGCCGTCCAGGGCGGTGGCCATGGGGGTCGCCGGATTCGCCGGTACCGCACTGTTGATCCTTTTCGGACACTATCCGGACAGCATGGTCGGCCTGCCCGGCCAGGCCGTGTCGAACATGGCGCCGGCCACCACGTGCCTGCTGACCCTGGGCATCGGCCAGATCGGCGTCCTGCTCGCGCTGCGCGAACCGATCCTGCGCTGGGCGGTCCGGCCTGGGCAGGCGCGGCTGCTGACCGCGGTGGGCAGGCGCTGCATGACGGTCTACCTATGGCACATGCCGGCACTGGTGGTCGTGGCCGGTGTCGCCGTGCTCGGCTTCGGCTACGCCACCCCGCCGCCGGGCAGCCCGATGTGGCTGGTCGTGACGCCACTGTGGATCGCCGCGCTCACGGCCACGCTGTCGGTGTTGGTGCGGATCTTCGGCCGGTTCGAGACGGTCGCACCCGTGTCGGGCGCGCCGTCCGCCCGCAGGCTCGCGGTGGCCGTGCCGCTGCTGTGCGCGGGCTGCGCCGGGATCGCCGTGTTCGGCTTCGCCGACGTCGGTGTCGCTGTGCTGTGGTCGGCGGCAGTCGTGGTGGGGCTGTGCCTGGCACGGCCGGCCGGGGTCACCGTGCGCTGGCTGGCCGCCGCGATGGACGCGATCTTCAGGTGAGTCCGAGCAGCCGGGCCGGGGTGTCGTGCACCACACTCCGCAGGAACGCGTCGCCGAGCCGGTCGTCGGCAGCCGCCCAGCCGGCGATGGCCCGCAGTTGGGTGGCGTAGTCGTACGGGATGTTCGGGAAGTCGGTGCCCAGCACCACCCGGTCGGCGATGCCGGCCAGCCGGGCCGGCCAGTCCGGCGGCACCGGGCTGAACCGTTCGGTGAACGGCACGCCGACCATCGTGGTGTCCAGGAACACCCCGGGATGGCGGCGCACCAGCGCGATCGACTCGTCGAACTGCGGCATCCCGGCGTGCGCCAGCACCGCCACCAGACCCGGATGCCGCTCCAGCACCCGCCCGAACACCTCCACACCGGTGTGCGCGCCGCGCCGGGGACCGTGCCCGCAGTGCACCACCACCGGCACCCCGGCGTCGGCGATCATGCCCCACGCCGGTTCCAGCAGTGGATCGTTCGGGTCGTACCCGCCGACCTGCACGTGCGCCTTGACGCACCGCGCTCCCCCGCGCAGCGCCTGCTCCAGGTACTCGGTGACCGACGGCTCGGGGAACACCGTCGCGGTGGGCACGGCCTCGGGCACGCCGGCGGCGAACTCGGTGATCCAGGTGGTCAGCCACTCCGCCATGCCCGGCTTGTGCGCGTACACCAGCGGCGCGAACGTCCGCACGCCCAGGCCGCGCAGCGTGACGACGCGCTCGGCCTCGGACTGCCGGTAGTGCACCGGCCACGCCATGCCGTAGTGCTCCATGCCGTGGTCGAAGTAGTCCCACACCTTGCGCAGCACCGACTCGGGCAGGAAGTGCAGGTGCAGGTCGACGATGCCGGGCACGCCGAGGCCCCGTGCCCACTCCGCGACGTCGGCGTCGCCGTCCGGCCCGGTCAACGGCGGACGTAGCGGCCCTTGGCCGCGCGGCCGACCACCCTGGCGATCTCCCGGTCGGCGTCCCGCTTGGCCATGGCCTGCCGCTTGTCGTACGCCTTCTTGCCCTTGCCCAGCCCGAGTTCGACCTTGACCTTGCCGTCCTTGAAGTACATCGCCAGCGGCACCAGCGACAGCCCGGACTCCTTGGTCTTGCCGATCAGCCGCACGATCTCCTTGCGGTGCAGCAGGAGCTTGCGGGTGCGGCGCGGCTCGTGGTTGGTCCAGGTGCCCCGGTCGTACTCCGGGATGTGCAGCCCGCGCAGCCAGACCTCGCCGTCGTCCACAGTGGCGAACGCGTCGGCCAGCGACGCGCGACCCAACCGCAGGCTCTTGACCTCGGTACCGACCAACACCACCCCGGCCTCGTAGGTGTCCAGGATGGTGTAGTCGTGCCGAGCCCTGCGGTTGGACGCGATCACCTTGCGACCGACTTCTTTGGGCATACTTCGATTCTACGTTTCGCAGGCGAACGAATTTCCGCAGGTCAGAGCCGGACGTACATGCGCAGCGTGAGGTAGCCGGTGAGCGCGGACACCACGATCGCGATCGCCAGCAGCCACGGCGCCGCGAACAGCAGCACGTCACTGAGTTGTACCTGCGGGATGATCCCGGACTGGAACAGTGA
>DASXCQ010000083.1:0-82184 GCA_036491115.1 Pseudonocardiaceae bacterium | reverse complement strand
CACCAGCCGCGTCAAGCGCGGCATGGCGGAGATGCTCAAGGGCGGCGTGATCATGGACGTGGTGACGCCCGACCAGGCCACTGGATCGGCACCGGACGGGCCGCTGTGGACCGCAGCCGTCCCTGCGGCTCGTAGACTCGGGGTATGGCCGAGTCTACGTCCGAACACGCCACGGGTACCTCGCGCGTCAAGCGCGGCATGGCCGAGATGCTCAAGGGCGGCGTCATCATGGACGTCGTCACCGCCGAGCAGGCCAAGATAGCCGAGGACGCCGGCGCCGTGGCGGTGATGGCCCTCGAGCGGGTGCCCGCGGATATTCGCGCTCAGGGCGGCGTGTCGCGGATGAGCGACCCAGACATGATCGACGGCATCATCGCCACTGTGTCGATCCCGGTCATGGCCAAGGCTCGGATCGGCCATTTTGTCGAGGCCCAGGTGCTGCAGGCCATCGGGGTCGACTACATCGACGAGTCGGAGGTGCTCACCCCGGCCGACGAGGCGCACCACGTCGACAAGTGGAAGTTCACCGTGCCGTTCGTGTGCGGCGCCACCAACCTGGGCGAGGCGCTGCGCCGGATCACCGAGGGCGCCGCGATGATCCGGTCCAAGGGCGAGGCCGGCACCGGTGACGTCTCCAACGCCACCACCCACATGCGCCAGATCCGGGGCGAGATCCGCAAGCTCACGTCGATGTCGGCCGACGAGCTGTTCGTGGCGGCCAAGGAGCTCCAGGCGCCCTACGAGCTGGTCCGCGAGGTCGCCGAGGCCGGCAAGCTGCCGGTGGTGCTGTTCACCGCGGGCGGCATCGCCACGCCGGCGGACGCGGCGATGATGATGCAGCTGGGTGCTGAGGGCGTGTTCGTCGGCTCCGGCATCTTCAAGTCCGGCGACCCGGCCGGCCGTGCCGCCGCGATCGTGAAGGCCACCACGTTCTACGACGACCCGGACATGCTGGCCAAGGTGTCCCGCGGCCTGGGCGAGGCCATGGTCGGCATCAACGTGGACGACATCCCGCAGCCGCACCGCCTGGCCGAACGCGGCTGGTGAGTCAGGAGACGTCGTACAGCTCGACGGCGGCCTCGTGCCCGTTGCTGCCGGCCAGCCGCGCGTCGCAGGTCACGAGCGGCACGTCGAGCTCCTCGGCGAGCGCGATGTAGGCCGCGTCGTATGCCGACACGCTGTGCCTCAACTCCCAGATGCGTGCCATCAGCGGCCGGTGTGGCGCGCGGGCGATCGGTGCGTTCCCGATGTCGCACACGGCGGCTGATGCGCTGGCTTCGGTCAGGTGACCGGCCCTGGTCAGCCTGCGCAGTGCGCCGAGAGTCTCGACGTCGATCAGTTCGGGAGCGGCCAGTTCGCAGCCCAGGATCCGCCTGCGCAGCCCGGGGTGTGCGTTCGCGCCGGCGACGAAGGTCTCGATCAGGGCGGACGAGTCGATGACGGCGTCGGGCATGGTCAGTCGTCATCCTCGTCGCGCAGCTCCCGGATCGCCGAGACGACGTCCGCGCCCGTCACCTGGTCTCCGGCGTGGCTGCGCCGGTCCGCCCGTTCGAGCAGCTCAGCCATGGTCGGTGCGCCTGCCCAGCGTTCGAGCTGCCGTTTGAGGTAGGCCGTGAGCGACAGGTGCTCCGACGCCGCCCTGGTGCGCAGGACGGTGTACGTCCTGTCGTCGACGTCACGAATTTGGATCGTCTTGCCCATGCATGCAGTTTAGCGCCACTGCACCCACTATGCATACTCCTGGACGATCATCGCCGACGTTCCGGGAGTGCGTGCCTCGAAGGTGTGCGGTACGTCGGCGGGGTAGCTCACGTAGTCCCCGGCGGCCAGTTCCACCGCGGCGCCGGTCGGGCCGGCCAGGGCCGAGCCCGTGCCCAGCCAGACGTGTTCGACCATGCCGACCTGGTGCGGTTCCGAGGCGCGGGCCGCACCGGGTTCGGCATGGATGACGTACAGGTCCCGGCGCGCGCCCGGCGGGCAGGCCGCCACCAGGGTCGCCGTGTAGGTGGCCTGTTGGGACGCGATCACCGGGCCCTCACCGGACCGGATCACGGTCACCGTCGGCCGGGGCGGGTCGACCAGCCTGCTGAACGGCACGCCCAGTGCCACTCCGATCGACCACAGCGTCTCCACGCTCGGATTGCCGGTGCCGGACTCCAGCTGGGACAGCGTCGACTTGGCCAGGCCGGCCCGTTTCGCCAGTTCGGACAGGGAGATGCCGGCCCGTTCCCGCTCCCGGCGGATGGCGGCCGCGATGACCGCCAGCGGCGCACCGCTCTGCGTCATGTGTTCGCTCCAACAGTCTAGTCGTTCGCCTTGACGAACGACACGGTCAGCGTTCAGTCTAATGGACGTGCGTTCATTGGAGCGAACGGTGCTGGCCGACATCCTGCTGGTCTGTGTCGCCGACTGCGTGGTCGGTGCCAGTTTCGGCGCGATCGCGGTGTCCGGCGGGCAGCCGGGCTGGGTGCCGGTGGCCATGTCGCTGCTGGTGTTCGCGGGTGGTGCGCAGTTCGCCGCGCTGGGCATCGTCCTGGCCGGCGGCAGCCCGATCGCCGCCGCACTGGCCGGGCTGGTGCTCAACGCCCGGTACCTGCCGTTCGGCTTCGCCGTCGCCGACGTGGTCCGCCCCACCGCGGTGGGCGCGCACGTGATGATCGACGAGTCCGTCGCGTTCGCGCTCGCCCAGCGCGACCGCGAGCAGGCCAGGGCCGCCTACTGGACGTGCAGCCTGGCGCTGTTCGTCATCTGGAACGTCGGCGTGGTCGCGGGGGTGTTCGCCGGCCGGCTGATCGGCGACCCGAACGCGTTCGGCCTGGACGCCGCGTCGCCCGTCGTACTCATCGCGCTCGTCCTGCCCGCGCTGCGCGACCGGGGCACGCTGCGCGCCGCCGCCGTCGGCGCTGCCGTCGCGCTGGCCACCACACCGGTGCTGCCGCCCGGCGTGCCCGTCGCACTGGCCCTGGTCGGGCTGCTGGTGGCGGGTCGGGCATGACCATCGTCGCGATCCTGGTGCTGGCCGCCGGCACCTATGCCTTCCGCATCACCGGGCCGCTGCTGCGGGACCGCTTCCGGCCCGGACCGAGGGTCACCCGGCTGCTGGCCGTGGCGGCGAGCGTGCTGCTGGTCGCCCTCGCCGTCACCTCCGGCCTGACCCGGGGTCACGACCTGGCCGGCTGGTCGCGACCGGCCGGTGTGCTGGTCGGGGCCGTGCTGGCCGGGCGCAAGCTGCCCTTCCTGGTCGTGGTGGTGGCCGCCGTCGCCACCACAGCCGGCCTGCGGCTGCTCGGCGTCCACTGAGCGGACATACCGCCCGCTGGCTACCATCCGCGTTCGAGTCGTCACTTTTCGCGAGGAGCCCGATGGCGCACACCGAAGCCACGTACGTGTCGCGCACCGACCTGGTGGCCGTCGAGGACGCGGGGTACAAGCAGAGCCTGGGCAACCGCCAGGTGCAGATGATCGCCATGGGCGGCGCCATCGGCACCGGCCTGTTCCTCGGCGCGGGCTCCCGCCTGCACAGCGCGGGCCCGTCGCTGGCCGTCGTCTACGCGATCTCCGGCGTGTTCGCGTTCCTCGTCGTGCGCGCCATGGGTGAACTGGTGATGTACCGGCCGTCCAGCGGCTCGTTCGTGTCCTACTCGCGGGAGTTCCTCGGCGAGAAGGCCGCGTTCTTCGCCGGCTGGATGTACTTCCTCAACTGGGCGATGTCCGGGATCGGCGACGTCACCGCCGCCGCGATCTACGTGAAGTTCTTCGCCCCGAACGTGCCGCAGTGGATCCCGGCGCTGGTCGCGCTGGTGGTCGTCCTGTCGGTCAACCTGGTGTCGGTCGCGCTGTTCGGCGAACTGGAGTTCTGGTTCGCCGCCATCAAGATCGCGGCGTTGCTGATCTTCATGGCGATCGGCATCGGCGTGCTGGTCACCCGCCACCCGGTCGCCGGGCACGCCACCGGCCCGCAGCTGATCTTCGCCAACGGCGGCTTCTTCCCGCACGGCTTCACCGCCGCCATCCTGATCCTGCAGGGCGTCGTGTTCGCCTACGCCGGCATCGAGATGGTCGGCGTCACCGCGGGCGAGGCGGCCGAACCGCGCACGGTGATCCCCAAGGCGGTCAACGCGGTGGGCTGGCGCATCGCGATCTTCTACGTGGGATCGGTGCTGCTGCTGGTGATGCTGCTGCCGTGGACGGCGTACTCCGGCACGGAGAGCCCGTTCGTCACGTTCCTGTCCCGCCTCGGCGTGCCCGGCGCCGGCGGGATCATGGACCTCGTCGTGCTCACCGCGGCGCTGTCCAGCGTGAACTCCGGGCTGTACTCCACCGGCCGCATCCTGCGCTCGCTGTCGGTCAACGGGTCGGCCCCGAAGTTCACCGGCGTGATCGGGCGGAATGGCGTGCCCTACGGCGGCGTCCTACTCACGGCGTGCGTCTACGTCGTCGGCGTCGTGCTGAACGTGTTCCTGCCGTCGAACGCGTTCGAGATCGCGGTCAACTTCTCCGCGCTGGGCATCATCTGCATGTGGACCATGATCATGGTCTGCAACCTGGCACTGCAGCGGGCGGCCCGGCGGGGCCGGGTGACCAGGCCGGCCTACCGGCTGCCGTTCGCGCCGTACTCGAACTACGTCACGATCGGGTTCCTGGTGGTGGTGTTCGTGTTGAGCTGGTTCGACGTGCCCGCCGGCCGGATCATGATCTACGGTTCGCCCGGCGTCGCGGCGCTGTTGGTGCTCGGTTGGTTCGCCGTTCGACGGCGGGTCGGCGCGGTCGCGAACAGCTGACCCGACCAGCGCCGACGGGGGCACATTGCGTAATGTTCACCTGTAGGAGGCGCGAGGGGAGCTAGCCGTGGTCGAGCCGGTGGTCGGCGTGCTGGCCCTGCAGGGCGACGTGCGGGAACACCTCGCCGCGCTGCGGGCGGCGGGCGCCGACGCCCGGGCGGTACGGCGCCCTGCCGAACTGGCCGAGGTCGACGGCCTCGTGCTGCCCGGTGGCGAGTCCACCACGATGAGCCGCCTGCTGGAGACCTTCGAGCTGCTGGCCCCGCTGCGGGACCGGCTGGTCGAGGGCATGCCGGCCTACGGTTCGTGCGCCGGCATGATCCTGCTGGCCAAGGAGGTCAGGGACGGCCGGCCCGACCAGCACCAGCTCGGCGCCCTGGACGTGGTGGTGCGGCGCAACGCGTTCGGCCGGCAGGTCGACTCGTTCGAGGCCGACCTGGACTTCGCCGACGTGCCGGGGGGACCGGTGCACGCGGTGTTCATCAGGGCGCCGTGGGTGGAGTCCTCGGCCGACCACGTCGAGGTCCTGGCCACGGTGCCCGACGCGGAATCGGCGGGCATCGCCGCAGGTAAGATCGTCGCGGTTCGGCAGGGGAGGGTCCTGGCGACCGCGTTCCACCCGGAACTGACCGGCGACGGCCGGGTGCACGAGTTGTTCGTGCGGATGGTCCGGCACAGCAGTTGAAGTACGGAGGACACTACGGATGAGCGGCCACTCCAAGTGGGCGACCACGAAGCACAAGAAGGCCGTCGTCGATGCCAAGCGCGGCAAGCTGTTCGCGAAGCTGATCAAGAACATCGAGGTCGCCGCGCGGACGGGCGGCGGTGACCCGGACGGCAACCCCACGCTCTACGACGCGATGCAGAAGGCACGCAAGAACTCCGTGCCGGCGGACAACGTGGAGCGGGCGCGCAAGCGGGGCGCGGGCGAGGAAGCCGGCGGCGCCGAGTACCAGAACATCACGTACGAGGGCTACGGCCCCAACGGCGTCGCGCTGCTGATCGAATGCCTCACCGACAACCGCAACCGCGCGGCAGGCGAGGTGCGCACCGCGATGACCCGCAACGGCGGCAACATGGCCGACCCCGGCTCGGTGGCGTACATGTTCAACCGCAAGGGTGTCGTGATCGTGCCGAAGGCGGACGAGCTGTCCGAGGACGACGTCCTGCTCGCGGTGCTGGACGCTGGCGCGGACGAGGTCAACGATCTCGGCGACAGTTTCGAGATCGTCTCCGAGGCCACCGACCTGGTCGGGGTGCGGAAGTCACTGCAGGACGCGGGCTACGACTACGAGTCGGCCGAGGCCAGCATGCTGCCGTCGATGACCGTGCCGCTGGACGTGGACGGCGCGCGCAAGGTGTTCCGCCTCGTCGACGCGCTGGAGGACTGCGACGACGTGCAGAACGTCTACGGCAACTTCGACGTGAGCGACGAGATCATGGCGGCGATCGACGCGTAGCCGCGTCGGTCGGGACCGGGGAGCCTGCGATGACCAACTGGGGCGCACCGCCGCCGCCCTACGGACAGCAGCCCCACAGCGCTCCACCGCCCGGGCGGCAGCCATGGGGACCGCAGCAGCCGTTCCCGCAGCAGCTGCCGTACGGCCAACCGCCGATGCCGACCGCGCATCCCCAGCTGGCGGCCGGGCAGCCCATGCCGGCCGGGCAGCAGCCGACGCCGTACGGGCAACCGGCTCCATCCGGCTATCCGCAGGCGCCGTACGGGCAGGCCGGGGCGCCGGCGAAGGTCAGCCCGGCGGTGCTGGTCGGGGTGTCGGTGTGGCGGCTGCTGATCGTCGTGTTCGCCGTCACCGGCTTCGGCCTGGCGCTGAGCGCCAGCGGCAACGCGTCGTCCGCACTGCCCGCGCTGTCCCAGCAGGCCAGCCTGGTCACCGCGATCTGCTACCTGATCCTGCTGCTGTACCCGGCCTTCACCGGTGGCAGGCGGCACGAGCCGGTGACGCCGTGGCTGCGCGGCGCCCTGGTGGTGCTGCTGGCGCTGGTCAGCGTCACGTTCCTGACGCTGCTGGGCGGCGGGCTGGACGAGACGTGGTCGCTGTTCGAGCACCTGCTCACGCCGCTGGTCGTGCTGGCCGACTGGCTGGTGGTGGGCCGCGACCAGCGGGCGGCCCGCTGGTGGTTCCCGATCACCTGGCTCGCGTTTCCGTTGGCCTACCTGCTGTTCTACATAGCCTACGTGGGCGGCGGGGAGCCCATCTACCCGTTCCTCGACCCGAGCGCCGGTGACTTCTTCGGCATCGTGCTGGCCTTCCTGGCCGCCGTCCTCGCGTTCGGATTCCTGGTGTACGGCATCGGAAAGCTCACGGGCGCGATCGCCGACAACGCGGCCCGACCCGTCACCCGACAGCCTGCCTGGGGACCGCCCCCGATCCGCTGAGCCGGTGCAGAATGGCCGGGTGCGACCGCAGCCCCGAGGACTCACCGCCCAGGACGAGCAGTTCCGCCGCTGGCTGCTGGAGCAGGCCGAGCAGCACGGCAACGCGATCGTGCAGGTCGCGGGCGGCGGCGAGCACGGCGACGACTACGCGCCCTACGCCTTCACCGTGGGCGCGTGGCGCCGCTACGGCGTGGCCGAGGCCGTCGTCGTCGGGTTGCCCGCCGAGATGTCCACCGTGCTGCTCAACGCCTACGTGCACCGGGCCGGCCTGGGCGAGCGGTTCCGCGCCGGCCTCGTCTACGACGGCTTCTTCGAGGGTGTGCCGGTGGCGTTCGAGCAGGTCGACCGGGCCTGGTACCCGGAGTACCTGGGCAGCGCCTTCCTGCTCTACGCCAAGGGCGACTTCGCCGCGCTGCAGATCGTCGTGCCCACCCCGCAGGGCAACTGGCCGTGGGACGCGGACGCGCCGGCCGGCTTCCGCGCCTGGCAGCCGGTGCTGACCCGCAGCGGCCGCCCGGAGAGCTGGACGCCGGGCGTCGACGGGCCGTAGAGCCGTGTCGCTGCCGGTGAGGGCCACCGCGAACCCCTAGGGTTTCGAACGGGTGTTCGTGGAAGGAGTGCTGGTGCGGGTGCTGGGCGTCGACCCTGGGCTGACCCGCTGCGGTCTCGGTGTGGTGGACGGCGGTACCGGGCGGACGGTGCACTGCGTCGACGTCGGCGTGGTGCGTACGCCGGTGGACGAGGACCTGGCGACCCGGTTGCTGCAGCTGTCCGACGAGGTGGAGCGCTGGCTGGACCGGTACTCGCCGGACGTGGTGGCGGTGGAGCGGGTGTTCAGCCAGTACAACGTGCGCACCGCGATGGGCACCGCCCAGGCCGGTGGCGTGGTCGCGCTGGCCGCGGCCCGGCGGAACCTGCCGGTGACGTTCCACACGCCCAGTGAGGTGAAGGCCGCCGTGACCGGCTCCGGCCGTGCGGACAAGGCCCAGGTCACCACCATGGTGACCCGCCTGCTGCACCTGGAGCGGGCACCCACTCCGGCGGACGCGGCCGACGCGCTCGCGCTGGCCATCTGCCACCTGTGGCGGGCGCCGATGCGCGGCAGGCTGGCCGACGCCGAGGCGCGGGCCAAGGAACTGGCCAGACACCACAAGGCCCGGCTGGCCGAGGCCGCCCGGCAGGCGGAAGGGGCCGGCCGGTGATCGCGTCGGTACGGGGCACGGTGACCGAGATCGGGTTGGACCACGCCGTCATCGAGGTCGGTGGAGTGGGCCTGGAGGTCCGCACCACGCCCGGCACGCTGGCCGCGCTGCGCCGAGGCGACGAGGCGAAACTGGCCACCACGCTGGTGGTGCGCGAGGATTCGCTGACCCTGTTCGGCTTCGCCGACCACCAGGCCCGGCAGCTGTTCGGCCTGCTGCTCACCGTGTCCGGCATCGGGCCGAGGCTGGCCCTGGCCACGCTGGCCGTGCTGGAGCCGGACGCGCTGCGGGCCGCGCTGGCCGACGGCAATCTCACCGCGCTGACCCAGGTGCCCGGCATCGGCCGCAAGGGCGCCGAGCGGCTGGTGATCGAGCTGCGGGACAAGGTGGGCACGCTGCCCGGCGCCGCCCACCACGCCGACACGGTGCCCGGCGACGTGCGGTCGTCGGTGGTCGAGGCGTTGCTGGGGTTGGGTTTCCCGGTCCGGCAGGCAGAGCAGACGGTGGACGCCGTGCTGGCCGAGAACGGGGTGTCGGATACTGCCGGTGTGCTGCGCAAAGCCCTGACCACACTCGGCCGCAAGCGCTGAGGGATCGCTGATGGATGACGAAGAGCCGCTGTCCCCGGTGGCCCGCCCGTCCGACGGCGAGGTCGAGCAGACGCTGCGGCCGCACGACCTGGCCGAGTTCATCGGCCAGGCCAGGGTGCGCGAGCAGCTTTCGCTGGTGTTGGAGGGCGCGAAGCGGCGCGGCCTGCCACCGGACCACGTGCTGCTGTCCGGGCCGCCCGGCCTGGGCAAGACCAGCCTCGCCATGATCATCGGTGCCGAGCTGGGCGCCGCCGTGCGGGTGACGTCCGGTCCGGCGCTGGAGCGGGCGGGTGACCTGGCCGCGATGCTGTCCAACCTGGTCGAGGGCGACGTCCTGTTCATCGACGAGATCCACCGCATCGCCCGGCCCGCCGAGGAGATGCTGTACCTGGCGATGGAGGACTTCCGGGTGGACGTGGTGGTCGGCAAGGGGCCGGGCGCCACCAGCATCCCGCTGGAGATCGCGCCGTTCACCCTGGTCGGCGCCACCACGAGGTCCGGCTCGCTGACCGGCCCGCTGCGCGACCGGTTCGGTTTCACCGCGCACATGGAGTTCTACAGCGCGACCGAACTGGAGCTGGTGCTGCGCCGGTCAGCCACGATCCTGGGCATCGACATGCGCCGGGACGGTGCCGCGGAGATCGCCGGGCGGTCCCGGGGCACACCCAGGATCGCGAACCGGCTGCTGCGCCGGGTCCGCGACTTCGCCGAGGTGCGGGCCGACGGGGCGGTGGACCGGAACGTGGCCAGGGCCGCGCTGGAGGTCTACGACGTGGACGAGCTGGGCCTGGACCGGCTGGACCGCGCGGTGCTGTCCGCGCTGGTCAAGTTGTTCGGCGGGGGACCGGTCGGCGTGGCGACGCTGGCCGTCGCGGTGGGTGAGGAGACCACGACGGTCGAGGAGGTGTGCGAGCCCTACCTGGTGCGTGCCGGCATGCTCGCCCGCACCCCGAGGGGTCGGGTGGCAACCGCCTCGGCCTGGACACATCTCGGGCTCACGCCGCCGCAGAACGCGGTGGGTGAGACGGTGTTACCACTGGTGATCGAGTAGGGTCAACCAAATCGAACCGGCACCTGGCACACTCGGTATGACGCTGTGACCGCATACTGGAAGACAGGCGGATGACCGGCGTCACACCGATCGGAGAATAATGAACTTTTCGTCCCTTTTGCTCCCGCTGATCATCGTGCTGTTCGCGGTGCCCCTGTTCCTGGGCACCCGCAAGCAGAAGCGCGCGGCGCAGCAGCAGCAGAACCTGCAGAGCTCGCTCAGTTACGGTGACCGCGTCATGACCACCTCGGGCCTGTTCGGCACCGTGGTCTCCACGTCGGACGACAGCATCGACCTGGAGATCGCGCCGGGACTGGTCACCAGTTGGCTGCGGGCCGCCGTACGGGAGAAGGTCGCCGACTCGACGGTCGACGCCCCCGAGAGCGACATCGACGAGGCGGACGACGGAAGCTACACCGCGGACGACGCCTCGACCGAGAGCGTGAACGGCGCGACTGCCAGCACGAACGGTCACGTCGAGGACGCGAAGCCGAGCGAGTCCGGAGCGCAGCTCGCGCCGCCGCTCGAGGAGACCAGCAAGAAATTCCGCTGAGCCCGGGTCGGGCACGCGCCCCGGGTATGCGGATTCGTCACCGGTCCCCAGGTCACGGACCGGTGCCGCGTGACGCGTGTCTCACGGGCAGCGGGGTAGGCTCCGCCTGCGCCCCACCCGATAGACAGCGGGTGGGGCGCTACGACGTGGCCAGCACACCGAGCGCCGCCGGACGGACGCCAGACTTCGAGGAGACGGAACACCGTGCCACCACCCGCAGGGCAGATTCGCCCCGCCCGCTATCTCTGGGTGTTCGCCGTCATCGTGGTCCTGCTCTACGCGCTGGTCTTCCTGACCGGTGACCACAAGGCGTCGCCGCGGCTGGGCATCGACCTGAAGGGCGGCACCACGGTCACCCTGACCGCCCGCACCCTCAACGGCCAGCCGCCCACCCAGCAGCAGCTCGACGAGGCGCAGCAGGACATCGAGCGGCGCGTCAACGGTCTGGGCGTCTCGGGCGCCCAGGTGGTCCGCAACGGCGCGAACATCGTGATCACCGTGCCCGGCGACCAGGGCCAGGAGGCCAAGAGCCTCGGCCAGACCGCGCACCTGGTGTTCCGCCCGGTGGTGCAGCAGGTCGCCGCGGGCGCCACCGCACCGCCCGCCACCCCGACGCCCACCCCCAGCGGTTCGGCGACGCCGACCAGCGGTGCCGCGACCCCGTCGGGCAGCGCCACCGCCAAGCCGCCCGCGTCCTCGACGCCGACCGCGCAGGGTCTGCCGGCCGCCGGTGACCACCAGCGCACCCTCCCGCAGGCGGAGGCGCCCGCCACCACGACGCCACCGGCGACGCCGACCGCCACGCCCGCCGCTCCGGCGTCGGCCGCGGCCCCGCCGGCACCCGCGGGCATCAACCCCAATGACTGCTGGGGCGTCACCAGGGCACAGGCCGCCAAGGAACCGACTCTCACCCGGGCGCAGCAGTCCGAGCTGATCAACGAATGCCGGGCGCTGCGCCAGAGCAACGACCCCACCGCGCAGAACACCGCGCTGTCCAAGCTGAACTGCGGTCCGAACTTCTCCGATCCGCTGCTGGGCAACGACGACACCACCAAGCCACTGGTCGCGTGCGACCAGCAGGGCGCGGCCAAGTACGTGCTCGGGCCGTCGTTCCTGGACGGCACCCAGATCAGTGACGCCACCTCCGGGCTGGACCCGAACGGCGCCGGCTACGTGGTCAACCTGACCTTCAAGAGCGCGGGCTCGAACACCTGGGCCAGCTACACGTCGAAGAACGTCGGCAAGCAGGCCGCGTTCGTGCTGGACAGCCAGGTGGTGTCGGCACCGACGATCCAGCAGGCCATTCTCGGCGGCAACACGCAGATCTCCGGGCAGTTCACCCAGCAGCAGGCGTCCGACCTGGCCAACGTGCTGAAGTACGGCTCGCTGCCGCTGGCGTTCGACTCGTCCAACGCCGAGACCGTGTCCGCGACGCTCGGCCTCGCCTCGCTGAAGGCCGGCCTGATCGCCGGCGGCATCGGCCTCGCGCTGGTCGTCGTCTACTGCCTGTTCTACTACCGGGCCCTGGGCGTGCTGACCGTGCTCTCGCTGGGCCTGTCCGGCCTGACCATCTACGCGGTGCTGGTGCTGCTGGGCCGATGGATCGGCTACAGCCTGGACCTGGCCGGCGTGGCCGGTTTCATCATCTCCATCGGCATCACGGCGGACTCGTTCGTCGTCTTCTTCGAACGTCTCAAGGACGAGGTCCGGGAAGGCAGGACGTTCCGGTCCGCGGTGCCCAGGGCCTGGGTGCGGGCCCGGCGCACGATCCTCGCGTCGGACGCGGTCAGCTTCCTGGCCGCCGTCGTGCTGTACGTGTTCGCGGTGCAGGACGTGCAGGGCTTCGCGTTCACCCTGGGCCTGTCCACCGTGCTCGACCTGTTGATCGTGTTCCTGGTGACGCACCCGCTGGTCGCACTCGCGTCGCGGTCGAAGGTGCTGTCCCGGCCCGGCGTCTCCGGCCTGGGCGCCGTGCAGCGGGCCGGTGCCGCCGCGCGGGCCGCGGCCAAGGCAGCGGGTCCCGGTCCCACCGTGAAGGAGGCATGAGATGGCCACCACCAAGGCCGCTCGGCCCAGTGTGTTCCACCGCCTGTACACCGGGACCGGTGCGTTCGACATCGTCGGCAAGCGCAAGCGGTTCTACGTGTTCTTCGGCACCATCGTGGTCGTCTGCCTGGTCTCGATCATCGTGCGGGGCTTCAGCTTCAGCATCGACTTCGAGGGCGGCACGCAGATCCAGCTGCCGGCCAACGGCGCGCACGGCGTCATCACCACGCAGCAGGCGACCAACGCCTACGCGGACGCGCTGGGCCAGCAGCCCTCGTCGGTCCAGTCGGTCGGCAACGGCAGTTCGGCGAGCATCCAGATCCGCTCGGAGACGCTGAACGACACGCAGGTCAGCAAGCTGGAAACCACGCTGTTCAACCAGGTCCAGCCGCTGGACTCGACCGGCAAGCCCAACCAGAACGCGATCAGCGACTCCGCGGTGAGCGGTTCGTGGGGGTCGCAGATCTCCCGGCAGGCGCTGATCGGCCTGATCGTGTTCCTGATCCTGGTCAGCGTCTTCCTGAGCATCTACTTCGAACGCTGGATGGCGCTGGCCGCACTGATCGCGCTGGGCAACGACCTGATCGTGACGGCGGGTGTCTACTCGATCGTCGGCTTCGAGGTCAGCCCGGCGACGGTGATCGGCCTGCTCACCATCCTCGGTTTCTCCCTGTACGACGCGGTGGTGGTGTTCGACAAGGTCAGGGAGAACACCCGAGGCATCCTCGGACTCACTCGGCGCACGTTCGGCGAGGAGGCCAACCTCGCGTTGAACCAGACCCTGATGCGGTCGATCAACACGTCGTTGATCGCCCTGCTGCCGGTGCTCGGCCTGCTCGTGGTCGGCGTCGGCATCCTGGGTGTCGGCACCCTGACCGACCTGGCGCTGGTGCAGCTCGTCGGCATGCTCGTCGGTGCCGCGTCGTCGATCGGTCTCGCCACGCCGCTGCTGGTGGACTTCAAGATGCGGCAGGCGCCCTACATCCAGCAGGCCAAGCGGGTGGCCAACCGGCGCGCGACGCTGGCCGCCCGGCAGGCCGCCGCCGAGCAGGCGGGCCAGCGGGGCGAGGACGCCGTGGTGGTCGCGGAGGACGACGACACGGTGGCCGCGGAGCTGCGCAAGGAGGCCGCCTACGCGGCGGCGTCCAGCGTGCCGCACCGTACCCCGAAGTCGTCCCAGCAGAAGCCCGGTCAGGCCAAGGGCGGTGCCCAGCATCGGGGCAACCGGCCCTCCGGCAAGTCGGGCCGGCCGTCCGGCAAGCGGAGGCACTGAGTCCGGTGGGCGGCACCGACACGACGGCCGTGGCCGACGCGCTCGCGCTGATCCGGGAGATACCGGACTTCCCGGAACCGGGTGTGCTGTTCCGCGACCTCGGACCGGTGTTCGCCGACCCCGCGGCGTTCCGGGCGATGGTGGACGGCCTGGCCGCCACCCTCGACCCGGCCACCGACGTGCTGGTGGCCGTCGAGGCCCGCGGCTTCCTGCTCGGTGCCGCCGTCGGCTACGCGGTCGGCCTGGGCGTGGTGCCGGTGCGCAAGCCCGGTAAGACCCCGCTGGTGGCCGAGCGGGTCGAGTACCGGCTCGAGTACGGCACCGCCACCCTGGAGCTGCCCGCGGGCCTGCTGCGGGCCGGCCAGCGGGCCGCCGTGGTGGACGACGTGCTGGCCACCGGCGGCACCGTGGCGGCCACCGGCCGGCTGGTCGAGTCGGCGGGCGCGGCCGTCACCGGCGTGTCGGTCGTGGTCGAACTGGCCGCGCTCGGCGGCCGCGATCGACTGCCGGACTACGAGGTCAGCGCACTGTTGATCGGGTGAGTTCCGTCACCGGCCGGCGGGAAAGCCGGGTCCGGGATGGACCGCCGTCGCCTGGGCGTGTCCGGCCCGAGCTACCATTCGATATCGGGTCGGTCCCGTGATCCGAGATGACGGGAGCTTGGGTGAGCCAGGACGTCGACGCCACCGCCACGGCGGGAGCTGAGCTGGCCGCGCGCCAGCCGTCGGCCACCCGCAGGGTCAGAGCCAGGCTGGCACGGCGGATCACGGCGCAGCGACCCTCCTCGGTCAAGCAGGTGCTGGAGCCGCTCGCGACGGTGCACCGCGACCTGCACCCGAACGCCGATCTGGGCCTGTTGCAGCGCGCCTACGACGTCGCGGAGGAGAAGCACCGCGAGCAGCGGCGCAAGTCCGGCGACCCGTACATCACCCACCCGCTGGCCGTCGCCACGATTCTCGCCGAACTCGGCATGGACACCACCACGCTGGTGGCCGCGCTGCTGCACGACACCGTGGAGGACACCGACTACTCGCTGGAGCGGCTGCGCGCCGACTTCGGCGAGGTGGTCGAACACCTGGTGGACGGCGTCACCAAGCTGGACAAGGTCCAGCTGGGCGCGGCGGCGGAGGCCGAGACCATCCGCAAGATGGTCATCGCGATGGCCCGCGACCCCCGGGTGCTGGTGATCAAGCTGGCCGACCGGTTGCACAACATGCGGACCATGCGGTTCCTGCCGCCGGAGAAGCAGGCCCGCAAGGCGCGCGAGACGCTGGAGGTGCTGGCCCCGCTGGCGCACCGGCTGGGCATGGCCACCGTCAAGTGGGAGCTGGAGGATCTCGCCTTCGCGATCCTCCAGCCGAAGAAGTACGACGAGATCGTCCGGCTGGTGGCCAACCGGGCGCCCTCCCGCGACACCTACCTGCGCACGGTCAAGGAGGAGCTGACCGCGCAACTGGCCGACGCCCGCCTCCAGGCCGAGGTGCAGGGCAGGCCCAAGCACTACTACTCGATCCACCAGAAGATGATCGTCCGCGGCCGCGACTTCGACGACATCCACGACCTGGTCGGAGTGCGCATCCTGGTGGACGACGTGCGCGACTGCTACGCGGCGATGGGCGTGGTGCACGCCCTGTGGCAGCCGATGCCCGGCCGGTTCAAGGACTACATCGCGCAACCCCGCTTCGGTGTCTACAAGTCGTTGCACACCACGGTGATCGGGCCGGACGGCAAACCGCTTGAGGTGCAGATCCGCAACCAGGAGATGCACCAGACCGCGGAGTACGGCATCGCGGCGCACTGGCGGTACAAGGAGACCAAGGGCTCGCACAACGGCCGCTCCGGCGACATCGACGAGATGGCCTGGATGCGGCAGCTGCTGGACTGGCAACGGGAGGCCGCCGACCCCGGTGAGTTCCTCGAGTCGTTGCGCTACGACCTGGGCACCCGCGAGATCTTCGTGTTCACCCCCAAGGGCGACCTGGAGACGCTGCCCGGCGGGTCGACGCCGGTCGACTTCGCGTACGCGGTGCACACCGAGGTGGGCCACCGGTGCATCGGGGCTCGGGTGAACGGCCGACTGGTCGCGTTGGAGCGCAAGCTGGAGAACGGCGAGGTCGTCGAGATCTTCACCTCGAAGGCCGAGGGCGCCGGGCCGAGCCGGGACTGGCTGTCGTTCGTCGCGTCGCCGAGGGCGAAGACCAAGATCAAGCAGTGGTTCGCCAAGGAGCGCCGCGAGGAGGCCATCGAGGCCGGCAAGGACACGATCAACAAGGAGGTCCGCCGGGTCGGGCTGCCGTTGCAGCGCCTGGTGTCCGCCGACTCGATGGGCGCCCTGTCCCGCGAGCTGCGCTACCCGGACGTGACCGCGCTGTACGCGGCGATCGGCGAGGGCCAGCTGTCCGGCCGGCACGTCGTGCAGCGGCTGGTGGCCCTGCTCGGCGGTGTGGAGCACGCCGAGGACGAGCTGGCCGAGCGGTCCACGCCGTCCACCGTGACGCGGCGGCGCGGCTCCGGCGACGCCGGGGTGGTCGTGGTCGGTGCGTCCGACGTGTGGGTCAAGCTGGCCCGCTGCTGCACCCCGGTGCCGGGCGACGAGATCCTCGGGTTCGTCACCCGGGGCGGTGGCGTGAGCGTGCACCGCACCGACTGCACCAACGCCGCCGAACTGCTGGAGTCGCCGGAACGCCTGGTCGAGGTGTCGTGGGCGCCGTCATCGTCCTCGGTGTTCCTGGTCGCCATCCAGGTGGAGGCGCTGGACCGGCATCGGCTGCTGTCCGACGTGACCAAGGTGTTGGCCGACGAGAAGGTCAACATCCTGTCCGCGTCGGTCGCCACGTCCCGGGACCGGGTGGCGGTGAGCCGCTTCTCCTTCGAGATGGGCGACCCGACCCACCTCGGCCACGTGCTGAAGGCCGTCCGCAGCGTCGAAGGCGTCTACGACGTGTACCGGGTGGTCTCGGCGAGCTGAGCTCAGCTCCCGACGGTCGCGGAGTTGATCACCACCGGCGTCGTGGGCTTGCCGTCGTTCGGGGTGGACTGGCCGCTGTTCGGGTCGGCGCCCGGCGTGATGCCACCGGCCGCGATCTTGTCCAGGACGGCCAGACCGGCCTGCGCCACCGTGCCGAACGTCGCGTAGTTGGGCGGCAGGTTGGAGTCCCGGTACACCAGGAAGAACTGGCTCCCACCGGTGTGCGGCTGGCCGGTGTTGGCCATCGCGACCGTGCCCCTCGGGTACACGTCGGCGTTCTGGCCGCCCGGTGCCGGCTTGAGGCCGGCCGGGTTCTCGTCCGGGATGGTGTAGCCGGGGCCACCGGTGCCGCTGCCGGTCGGGTCACCGCACTGCAGCACGAACAACGCGTTCGGCTCCGGGTAGTCCGTCAGTCGGTGGCAGGGCGTCTTGTCGAAGAACCCCTTGCCGGCCAGGAACGCGAAGCTCGCCACCGTGCACGGCGCCGCCGACCTCGGCATGGCGATCGGGACGTCGCCGGCCGTGGTGTGCAGCGTGATGGTCACGGTGCCGGCACGGTCCGCCGACTTCGGCGGCAGACCTTCGGCATGCCCCGCGGGTGCCGGCTGGTCCGGGGTCGCGGTGAAGTCGCAGTTCGCCGAACCGGTCGACGGCGCTGCCGACCCGGTGGGCGCCGACTGGGCACTGCTGGGCGGCGGCGGCGCCACGCTGTTGGCGGCGACCGCGCTGCCACCGGTCGCGTTGCCGCACCCGGCGAGCAGGCCGAGCAGGACAGTGGCGGCGGCCGCGAGCGCGACCCGCCGGTGGCTGGCGGTCATGCCGCCCCTTTCGAAGTCGGCGTGATCAGCTGGTGGTGACGACGGCCTGGGTGATGGTCACGGCCTTCTTCGGCTTGCCGTCGTTCGGCGTGGCCTGGCCGCTGGTCGGGTCGGTGCCCGGGGTGATGCCGGCTGCCGCGATCCGGGTCAGCACGTCCATCCCCGCCGGGCTCACCGTGCCGAAGACGGTGTAGTTCGCCGGTAGCTGGGAGTCCTTGTACACCAGGAAGAACTGGCTACCGCCGGAGTGCGGCTGACCGGTGTTGGCCATCGCCAGCGTGCCGGCCGGGTAGACCACCGGGACCGGCGAACCGGCCGGCTGCGGCGTGGTGGTCGGCGCGGGCCTGAGGCCGCTCGGCTTCTCGTCCGGGATGGTGTAGCCGGGGCCGCCGCTGCCGCTGCCCGTCGGGTCACCGCACTGCAGCACGAACAGCGGGTTCGGGTTGGGATAGTCGGTCAACCGGTGGCACGGGGTGTTGTCGAAGAACTTCGACGTGACCAGGTGCAGGATGCTCTGCACGGTGCACGGCGCCTCGGCCTTGTTCAGTGCCATCGGGATGTTGCCCTGGGTGGTCTTGAACAGCACCTGCGCGGTGCCGGCCTTCGGCGTGGCGGCCGGGTCGGCGGGCAGGCCGACATCCTTGCCGGTGGGTGCCGGCTGGGTGGGCGTCGTCGTGTACTTGCACGGGCCCTTCGACGTGACGGCCGGCGGGGCCGGTGGGGTCGGGCTGGTCGACGACGACGCGGCCGACGACGTGCCGCTACCCGCGGTCGCGATGAAGTAGATGCCACCGACGACCACGACCACGCCGACCACGGTCACGATCACCGCTGTCAGCCTGCGACGTCGGGCTCGCTCGGCGCGCCGTGTCAGCTGCCGCTCCAGCTTGCGCTTGGCGGCCTGGCGGCGCTGCTCGTTGCTGGGCACCTGCCCCTCCCGGGTTCCTCATCCGACCGTGTGACAGCGAAGTCTAGGGCGAGCGGATATGAGCACCGTGTGGTGGGCCGGTCCCGTACGCTGTCAATCGCCTGGCAACGGCCCTGGCCGCCGACCCGGGGTCGATGTGTCGGGCGGTGACGCGCAAGTTTCAGTGATCGGGAGGGCATGTCGTGCTGGTCGTCGGGTTCCCCGCAGGAGCCCTACAGGCCAACTGCTACCTGTTGGCCGGTGGTGCGGGTGAACCCTGCGTGATCGTCGATCCCGGGCAGGACGCGGTGGAGCCGATCATGGACGCGGTCCGCCAGCACCGGCTGTCACCGGTCGCCGTGCTGCTCACCCACGGCCACTTCGACCACACCTTCTCGGTCGCGCCGGTCTGCGACGGCGACGGCATCCCGGCCTGGATCCACCCGTCCGACCGGGCCATGCTCAACGACCCGATGCGCGGCATCAGCGCGGACACGGTGGCGTTCTTCGGCGGTCGCCTGGAGATGCGCGAGCCCTCCGACGTGCGGGAACTGGCCGACGGCGCGGTCCTGGACATCGCAGGGCTCCAGTTCGCGGTCGACCACACTCCGGGCCATACCAGCGGGTCGGTGACGTTCCGAACCGGCCCCTCCGGACCCGACAGCGGACTGCTGCTGTCCGGAGACACTCTCTTCGCCGGTTCGATCGGACGTTCCGACCTGCCTGGCGGCAGTCACCGTAGGCTGATGAAATCCTTGCGGGACAAGGTGCTCACCCTCGCCGACGACACGGTGGTGCTGCCGGGCCACGGGCCCAAGACGACCATCGGCCGGGAACGCGCGACCAACCCGTTCCTCGCCGGCATGAGCCGGCCGGCCGCACCGCAGCGAGGACTGTGACTTCAGATCATGTCGATGTTCGCCGCCCCCAAGGGCGTTCCCGAGTACTTCCCACCGCTGAGCGCGACGTTCCTGGCCGTCCGGGACACGATGCTGCGCTCGGCCTCCCTGGCCGGCTACGGCTACGTCGAACTGCCGGTGTTCGAGGACACCGCGCTGTACGCGCGCGGTGTCGGTGAATCCACGGACGTGGTGACCAAGGAGATGTACACCTTCCAGGATCGTGGCGGCCGGTCCATCACGCTCCGCCCGGAGGGCACCGCCGGTGTCGTGCGGGCGGTCATCGAACACGGCCTGGACCGCGGCCAGCTGCCGGTGAAGCTCTCCTACACCGGCCCGTTCTTCCGCTACGAGCGGCCGCAGGCCGGCCGGTACCGCCAGTTCCAGCAGTTCGGCGTCGAGGCGATCGGCACGGACGACCCGGCGGTGGACGCCGAGGTGATCGCCATCGCCGACGCCGGCTACCGGGACATCGGCCTGACCGGCTACCGGCTGGAGCTCACCTCCCTGGGCGACACCGCCTGCCGGCCCGCCTACCGCGAACTGCTCCAGGCGTACCTGCGTGACCTGCCGCTGGACGAGGAGACCCGGCGGCGGGCCGACCTGAACCCGTTGCGGGTGCTGGACGACAAGCGGCCGGAGATGCGCACGCTGCTGGCCGACGCGCCGCTCATGGTGGACCACCTGTGCGACGCCTGCCGCGAGCACTACGACCGGGTCAAGGGCTATCTCACCGAGCTGGGCGTGAAGTTCACCGAGAACCCCAGGATGGTCCGCGGCCTGGACTACTACACGCGGACCACGTTCGAGTTCGTGCACGACGGGCTCGGTTCGCAGTCCGGCATCGGCGGCGGCGGCCGTTACGACGGCCTGATGGCCGAACTGGGCGGGCAGGCGCTGCCCGGCATCGGTTTCGGGCTGGGCGTCGACCGCATCGTGCTGGCCAGCCAGGCCGAGGGCCTGACCGTCGGCGACCAGTCCCGCTGCGACGTGTTCTGCGTGCCGCTGGGCGATGCCGCCAAGGACCGGCTGGTCGCCGCCGCCGGTGCGCTGCGGGCCGCCGGGGTGCGGGTGGACCTGGCCTACGGCGGCAGGGGCCTCAAGGGCGCGATGAAGGCCGCCGACCGGTCCGGCGCGCGCCTGGCGCTGGTGCTGGGCGAGCGGGACCTCGCCGAGGGTGTCGTCCAGGTGAAGGAACTGGTGTCCGGTGACCAGCGGTCCGTGCCGCTGCCCGACCTGGTGACCGCGGTGCGGGACGCACTGCACCGTGACTGAGCCGGGCGCCCAGCACACGCCGCTGGACCTGCTGCCCGTCGCCGTGCTGCGCCGGCGGGCGCTGGCGGTGTCGGCCGCGGCGGTCGCGGTCGGTGCCGTCGCGGGTGCCGTGGTGGGCGTGTTCGTCGGACGGCCGTACGGACTGGTGGTGGGCGTCGTGCTCGGCGTGCCGCTGCTGGTGCTGGCCACGGCCGAGGCCCGGCGGCGCAGCTGGCTACGCGACGGCGTGGTGTCGGTGCGCGCCATCGGCACCCGGTCGGTCGACCTGCGCCACGCCACCGCGATCGAGCTGCTGGTCAGCGAGACGCGCGGCATGCGGGCGGTGGGCGTCCTGGTCAGCGGTCCACCCAAGGGCCGCACGCTGAACATCGCCGTCGCCGCCTACTCCGGTGGTGGTGGCGCCGAACTGGACATTCTCGCCTTGCGCCGGCTGGCCGACGCGCTGGCCGCCGGTTCCGGGACCGATGGCCTGGTGTTCGCCGAGTTGCTGGTGGCGCAGTTGCGGGCCGAAGCCCAGGACCTGCCGGCGGCCGGGCGGCCGCTGTTCCGGATCGCGGCCACGGCGCCCGCGGGCCGGCTGGCGCACCGGATCCGCGCGGAGGCCGTCGGCCGGTTCGTCGCGACGCTGGACTAGTCCCTCGGCGTCAGCACGCAGAACTCGTTGCCCTCCGGGTCGGCCAGCACCACCCACCGCCTCTCGCCCTGGCCGACGTCGACCCGCTTGGCGCCCAACCGCTCCAGCCGGGCCACCTCGGCGGCATGGTCGTCGTCCGGGGCCGGCGCCAGGTCGATGTGCAGGCGGTTCTTGACCGTCTTGCCTTCGGGAACGGGTATGAAGACCAGACCCGGGCCCTGCTCGTCCAGCGGGATGTCCTGGCCGCTCATCGCCCTGCGCGGCACGATCACCATCTCGTCGGCTGCCTCGTAGGCAACGACCCAGTCGAGCACCTCGGCCCACCAGCGGGCCTGCGCCCGGATGTCGTGGCAGTCGATCACGACGGTGTACCAGCGAACACTCATGGCGGGACCCTAGCGGCATCCCCGGACAGTCGGCCGACATCGGTTGACCTGCCCAGGTAGGTGATGACACCGGCGTCCGGCACGGCGAGTTCGGTGAAACCGAGGCGGTCGTAGAAGGCCCGCGCCCTGGTGTTGGTGTTGATCATGCCCAGGTGCACCCTGGGCACGCCCGCGTCGTGCAGCGCGGTGAGCAGGGTGACGATCAGCCTGCGGCCGTTGCCGGACCGGCGGTAGTCGGCGAGCAGGTCGATGTGCAGGTGGGCCGGGAAGTCGGCGAGCGCCGGCAGCACCATGCGTTCCGGGTGGTGCAGCAGGTAGGCGTACTCCTGGTCCGGACCGGCCGGGCGGCCGACCGGATCGGGGTGCTGCGCACCGACCAGCGGCAGCCACTTCTCCCGCATGTCGGCGGCGAACCGGGCGGTGTCGGGCGCGCCCAGCACGTAGCCGACGGCCCGGCCGCCGTCGTCCAGGACGAAGGCGAAGTCCGGCTCCAGGTGGACGTAGGGGCCGGCGAACACGTCGGCCACCACGTCCGGGTCGTCGTGCAGTCCCGTGGCGTCCTGGCCTGCGGCAGCGGTGCGCAGGCAGACGTCGTACACCGCATCGCGGTCGGTCGGCTGGTAGGGACGAATCACCGCTTCGGCCATGAACGGACCATACCGTTCGGGCGAATCTCATTTGACGCCTGTTCGAACATGTGTTCGAATCGATGGGTGAGATGGGACCGGCAACGCGTGAGTGAGCAGGCGCAGCAGGCTCTCCCGGGGATCGGGGGTCTGGTGCGCAGCGTCCGCACGCCCGAGTTCGAGGGCCTCGTGTTCCACGAGGTGCTGGCGCGGTCGGTGCTCAACCGGGTGGCGGGTGGGTCCACGATGCCGTTCAGCTGGACGGTGAATCCGTACCGGGGCTGCTCGCACGGCTGCGTCTACTGCCTGGCCGGCGAGACGCCGGTACTGATGGCCGACGGCCGGACCAGGCCGATCGCGGATCTCGTGGTGGGCGACCGCATCTACGGCACACGGCTGTTCGGCCGCTACCGGCGGTATGTCCGCACCGAGGTGCTGGCCCACTGGTCCACGGAGAAGCGGGCCTATCGAGTCACCCTCGCCGACGGCACCGAGCTGGTCACCAGCGCCGACCACCGGTTCCTCACCGAGCGCGGCTGGAAGCACGTCACCGGCACCACCACCGGCGCACACCGGCGGCCGCATCTGACCAGTGGCAACAAGTTGATGGGCACCGGCGGGTTCGGCACGCCGCCGGAGCCCGACGCGGACTATCGGCGTGGCTACCTGTCCGGCCTGCTGCGCGGCGGTGCCGGCGCCGGCTACCGCGACCGGGTGTCCCGGTTCCGACTGACGTCCGCACCGGACGAGGTGTCCCGCCGGGCCGTGGGTTACCTGGCCGACTTCGGCCTGGATGTGGACACGGCGGCCGATCTGCTGGCGTGGCCGGACGTGCCGAACGACAGTTGGCACAAGGGTTTCCTGGCCGGCGTGTTCGACGCGCGCGGCGGCCGGTCCAGCCGGGTGCTGCGGATCCGCAACGCCGACCCGGACGTGGTGCGCACGGTGCTGGCCGGGTTCGAGCGGTTCCGGTTTGCACACACGGTGGAGGAGTCGGCGTCCGGTGTCGGGCCGCAGGTGGTGCGGTTGAACGGCGGCCTGGGCGAGCACCTGCGGTTCTTCCACACGGTCGACCCGGCGGACAGCGGCAAGCGCTCGATCGACGGCCTGGCGATCAAATCCGGCGCCGCGCTCGGCGTGGTCGCGGTGCAGCCCTTGGACACCACGCTGCCGATGTTCGACATCACGACCGGTACCGGCGACTTCATCGCCAACGGTGTGGTCAGCCACAACTGCTTCGCCCGCAACACCCACACCTACCTGGACCTGGACTCCGGCCACGACTTCGACAGTCAGGTGATCGTGAAGGTCAATGCGGTCGAGGTGCTGAAGGCGCAACTGCGCCCGCCGAAATGGCAACGTGACCACGTGGCGATGGGCACCAACACCGACCCGTACCAGCGGGCCGAGGGCCGGTACCGCCTGATGCCCGGCATCATCGGCGCGCTCGCGTCGTCGGGCACACCGATATCGATCCTGACCAAGGGCACGGTGCTGTCGCGCGACATTCCGCTGCTGGCGTCGGCGGCGACGGACGTGCCGGTGGGTCTCGGGGTGTCGATCGCGTTGGTCGACCGGGAGATCCAGCGGGTGCTGGAGCCCGGCACGCCGAGTCCGCAGGCGCGGTTGGAGTTGGTGCGGCGGGTGCGTGCGGCGGGGCTGCCGTGCGGGGTGTTCGTGGCGCCGGTGCTGCCTGCGCTGACCGATTCCGTTGAGCAGTTGGACCAGTTGCTGGCCGCCATTGCCGATGCCGGGGCGACCGGGGTGACGGTGTTGCCGCTGCATCTGCGGCCGGGGGCGCGGGAGTGGTTCGCCGAGTGGTTACGACGGGAGCATCCGGACCTGGTGCCGACGTATCGGCAGATCTACGGCAAGGGTAGCTATGCCGATCGTCGGTACCGGCGGTCGCTGGGGGAGCGGGTCGGGCCGTTGCTGCGGCGGCACGGGTTGGCCAGTGGGGTGGGGCGAGCTGAGGACTCGGCCGAGCCGTTGGGTGGTGGCGCCGGTGAGTCCGACCCGGACCGGGCCGTCTGGCCTGCCGGTGCCCTGCCTCCCGGCGCGCCGCCCGGCGAGGTGGACCAGGGCCAGCTGACGTTGTTGTGAGGGCCGCCTGACCGGTCGCAGCGGACAGCGCACCACCGGGCTGCGGGTGGATGGCGGGGCCGGTGGCGCCTCGGCCGGTGCCCGCGGCTGTCGTCGTGGCCGGCCATCGGGTCGGGCGGCTGGCGTGCCCGGATGCGGCCGATGGCAGCGTCGGGGCGGCGACGCATCGGCTCGTGCGGGCGTCCTCATCCCGATCGGCGCCGGGCCGGTCGACGGTCGGCCGTGTGGGCGCGAGCGGTCGGTCCGGTGGTCAGGCGGTCGTGGTGGCGGCCAGGATTTCGGCTAGTTGGGCGATCGTGGTGAACCAGGCGTCGCCGTCGGGCGATTCCGACCACAGTTCGTTCAGCTCCGAGTCGTCGGCCAGCACCCGCGTCAACGCCTGCACGGCCAGCGGGCACAAGTCCGCCACCAGCTCCGGAATGGCCTGCTTGGGCCCATGGGCCGAGTCGATCGGTTCGCCATCCGGTTGTCGCGCCGCCACCAGCGCCGCCGCGGCCACGGCCGTGCCGCCGGCGTCGCGGTCCAGGTAGTCCGATTCCTCGGCGGCCGCGCTCAGCGCTTCCCGGATGGCGTCGGGTCTGTCGTCCGGATCGAGGTCGTCCAGCGACGCGGCGAAGTACACGGCCTCGTCGTTGTCGAAAGGTCCGGTGCCCCAAGCGGTCACCGGGAAATCATGCCAGGGCGTCACGCCATTGGCTGAGTGCCGTCGCGTTACGGACCAGGTAACTAAAAATCAGGCTTGACTGTTTGTTAGTACGGGACGACACTCGGGCTCGTGGTCGCGCAAACCAGGCAGCGCCAGGCCGACCGGAGTCGGGAGACCCGCCGCAAGCTGATGGAGGCCACCGTCGAGTGCCTCGTCGAACGCGGCTGGACCGGCACCACGACGGTGCTGGTCGCCGAGCGCGCCGGCGTGTCCCGGGGCGCTCAACTGCACCACTTCCGCACGCGGGGTGAACTGGTCGCCGCCGCCGTCGAGTACGTCGGCGCGCAGAGCGTCGCCACCATGATCGAGCAGGCCGCCGCGCTGCCGAACACCGGCGACCGCACCGCCGCCGTGGCCGACTTCATCATCGACTTCTACGTCAGCCCGCTGTTCACCGCCGCACTGGAACTCTGGGTGGCCGCGCGCACCGACCCCGAACTGAGACGGGAGGTCGTCGACCTGGAGACCCGCCTGGGCCGCGAGATGCACCGCATCGCGGTCGGCCTGCTCACCGCCGACGAGCGGAGACCCGGCGTCCGCGAGGCCGTCCAGGCCACGCTCGACCTGGCCAGGGGCCTCGCCCTGGCCAACCTGCTCACTGACGACAGCCGCAGGCGGGCCCGCATCGTCCGCCAGTGGTCCACCATGCTGGAACGCGTACTCCGGGGAGAGTGACGTGACCGACACCGCCGGCCTGCTCGCCGATCTCACCGCCGAGGGCGCCGATCTGGACGCCATTGTGTCCATAATAGACGAACGAGCCTGGCGCACGATGACACCGGCCGACGGCTGGACCGTGGCCCACCAGATCGCCCACCTCACCTGGACCGACCATGCCGCCGTGCTCGCCGCCACCGACGTCGACGCGTTCTCCGAGGTGATCCGCTCGGCGATGGCCGAGGGCACCGCACTGGTGGAGGGCGCGGCGGCCACGGGTGCCGCCCTGCCGCCGGACCAACTGCTGGCCGACTGGCGGGCCGGCCGGCAGGACATCGCGGCCGCGCTGAAAGCGGTGCCGGGCGGGCGGAAGCTGCCGTGGTTCGGCCCGCCGATGAGTGCCGCGTCCATGGCGACCGCGCGGCTGATGGAGACCTGGGCGCACGGCCAGGACGTCGCCGACGCGCTTGGCGTGCACCGGACGCCGACCACCCGGCTGCGCAACGTGGCGCACATCGGCGTCCGCACGGTCGCGTTCGCCTTCGCCGTGCACGGCCTGACCGCGCCACCGGCCCCGTTCCGGGTGGAACTGACCGGCCCGGACGGCGAAGTGTGGACGTGGGGTCCTGACGACGCACCGGACCGGGTCACCGCACCCGCACTGGACTTCTGCCTGCTCGTCACCCAGCGCCGCCACCGCGCCGACCTGGCCGTCCGGGCCACCGGCGAGTGGGCCACCCGCTGGGTGCCGATCGCCCAGGCGTTCGCCGGTCCGCCCGGCGGCGGCCGGCAGCCGGGAGGCGCGTGATGCTGCGGATCGGCAACATGTCCGGTTTCTACGGCGACCGCTTCGCCGCGATGCGCGAGATGCTCACCGGCGGCGAGCTGGACGTCCTGACCGGCGACTACCTGGCCGAGCTGACCATGCTCATCCTGGGCCGTCAACGCCTGCGCGACCCGAACGCCGGCTACGCCACGACCTTCCTGCGCCAACTGGAGGACTGCCTCGGCCTGGCCGTGGACCGGGGCGTGCGGATCGTGAGCAACGCGGGCGGGCTGAACCCCGCCGGCCTCGCGGATGCCGTGCGCGCACTCGCCGAACGCCTGGGCATCCCGGTCAGGGTGGCGCACGTCGAGGGCGACGACCTGCTGCCGCGCGCGGACGAACTCGGTCTGACCGGCGCGCTGACCGCGAATGCGTACCTGGGCGGCTGGGGTATCGCCGAGTGCCTCGCGGCCGGCGCGGACGTGGTGGTGACCGGCCGGGTCACCGACGCGTCGCTGGTCACCGGCCCGGCCGCGGCCCATTTCGGCTGGGCTTGCACCGATTACGACGCGTTGGCCGGTGCCACCGTCGCCGGTCACGTCATCGAGTGCGGCGCGCAGGCCACCGGCGGCAACTTCAGCTTCTTCACCGAACTGCTCGACGCCGACCACATCGGCTTCCCCGTCGCCGAACTGCACGACGACGGCACCGCGGTGATCACCAAACACCCCGGCACCGGCGGCGCCGTGACTGTGGAAACCGTGACGGCCCAACTGCTCTACGAGATCGGCGGCCCGCGCTATCTCGGCCCGGACGTCACCACGAGGTTCGACACCATCGACCTGGCCGCCGACGGGCCGGATCGCGTCCGGATCACCGGCGTGCACGGCGAACCGCCGCCGGGCACCGCCAAGGTCTGCCTGAACACGCTCGCCGGCTTCCGCAACAGCGCCACGTTCGTCCTGTGCGGGCTGGACATCGAGACCAAGGCCGCGCTGGTCCGCCGCCAGGTCGGCGGTGCCGACGTGACCTGGACACTGGCCCGCACCGACCACACCGACGCGGACTCCGAGGAGCGGGCCAGCGCCTTCCTGCACGCCACTGTCCGCACCCCGGACTCCAAGCGCGCCAAGGCATTTTCCCGTGCCTGCGTGGAACTGGCCCTGGCGTCCTATCCGGGCTTCACGCTCACCGCGCCACCGGCAGACGGCACCCCGGTGGGCGTGTACCGCCCGGAGTACGTGCCGGCCGCCGTGGTGCCGCACGTCGCCGTGCTGCCCGACGGCCGCCGCATCGATGTCGCACCCCACCCGCCGACCGCCGCGCCGGCCGAACTCGACGAACCCGACGCCGAACCGGTCACCGGCCCGACCCGGCAGGTCCCGCTGGGCACCGTGCTGGGCGCCCGGTCCGGGGACAAGGGCGGCGACGCGAACCTGGGCGTGTGGGTGCGTACCGACGCCGCCTATCCCTGGTTGGCCGGCTACCTCACCACCGACCGCCTGCGCACACTGCTGCCCGAGGCCAGGGACCTGGACATCGAGCGCCATCCGCTGCCCAGTCTGCGCGCGGTGAACTTCGTCCTGCACGGCCTGCTCGGCGAGGGCGTCGCCGCGTCGACCCGGTTCGACCCGCAGGCCAAGGCGCTGGGGGAGTGGCTGCGCTCGCGGATCGCCGACGTACCGGAGGTGCTGCTGTGACCGCGTTCGACACCCCGGAGCGGCGCGTGCTGCGGGCCACCGTGCGGCGCTTCGTGGAGCGCGAGGTCGCGCCGCATCTGCCCGGGTGGGAGGACGAGGGCGAACTGCCCCGCGACCTGCACCGCACGGCGGCCAAGATCGGACTGCTCGGTGTCGGCTTCCCGACGGAGGTCGGCGGTGGTGGTGGCGACCTGCTGGACACCGTCGTCGTCACCGAGGAGCTGATCCAGGCGGGCGGCTCGTCCGGGCTGGTCGCCGGCCTGATGACCCACGGCATCGCGCTGCCGCACATCGTGGACGCGGGCCAGCCGGACCTGATCGACCGGTTCGTGCGGCCGACACTGGTCGGCACGCTGATCGGCTCGCTCGCGGTCACCGAACCGGGCGGCGGATCCGATGTGGCCTCGCTGACCACCACGGCCAGGCGGGACGGCGACCACTACGTGGTCGACGGCGCCAAGACGTTCATCACGTCCGGCTGGCGCGCCGACTTCGTGACCACGGCGGTCCGCACCGGCGAGCCGGGCCACCGCGGTGTCAGCCTGCTGGTGGTGCCACGCGACACGCCGGGGTTCACCGTGACCCGCAAGCTGGCCAAGATGGGCTGGCACTGCTCTGACACCGCCGAACTGTCCTTCGTGGACGCAAGGGTGCCGGCAACCAACCTGGTCGGCACCGAGAACGGTGGTTTCGCCCTGCTGATGCGCCAGTTCCAGGTGGAGCGGATCGGCCTGGCGGTACAGGCGTACGCGACCGCGCAGCGCTGCCTCGACCTCACGCTGGCCTGGGTGCGGCAGCGGGAGACGTTCGGCAGGCCACTGATCTCCCGGCAACTGGTCCGGCACCGGCTGGTCGACATGGCCGGCCGGATCGACGTGGCCCGTACCTATGTCCGGTCCGTCGCCGAGCGGATCGCGGCGGGCGAGGAGGTGGTGGCCCAGGTGTGCGTCGCGAAGAACTCGGCCGTGGCGGCCTGTGACTTCGTGGTCGACGCGGCCGTCCAGTTGCACGGCGGCATGGGCTACATGCGAGAGTCCGAAGTGGAGCGTCACTACCGCGACTCGCGGATCCTCGGCATCGGCGGCGGCACGACGGAGGTGCTGGCCGAACTGGCGGCCCGACGGTGGGGGTTCACCGCATGACGACACTGCGCAGCACGCTCGACCCGACGACCGACGACTACCGGGACAACCGGTCGGCGATGCTGGACCGGCTCAGCGACCTGGCCGCCGAGCACGCCAAGGCGCTGGCCGGTGGCGGCGAGAAGTACGTCGACCGCCACCACAAGCGTGGCAAACTGCTGGCCAGGGAACGGATCGAACTGCTGCTCGACCAGGACAGCGCGTTCCTGGAGCTGTCGCCGCTGGCCGCCTGGGGCACCGAGTTCCCGCTCGGTGCGAGTGTGGTGGTCGGGATCGGCGTGATCGAGGGGGTCGAGTGCCTCGTCGTCGCCAACGACCCGACCGTGCGTGGCGGCGCGAGCAACCCGTGGACGCTGCGCAAGAGCTTCCGGGCCAGTGAGATCGCCGCCGCCAACCAGCTGCCCTTGGTGCAGTTGGTCGAGTCCGGCGGTGCCGACCTGAACTCGCAGGGCGAGATCTTCATCCCGGGCGGCCGGATGTTCCGCGACCTGACCCGCTCGTCCGCCCGGCGGGTGCCCACGATCGCCCTGGTGTTCGGCAACTCCACCGCAGGCGGCGCCTACCTGCCCGGCATGTCCGACTACTCGGTGCTCGTCCGCGACCGGGCGAAGGTCTTCCTCGCGGGTCCGCCGCTGGTGAAGATGGCCACCGGCGAGGAGTCCGACGACGAGTCGCTGGGCGGCGCGCACATGCACGCCACCGAGTCCGGCCTGGCCGACTACCTCGCCGAGGACGAACTGGACGCGCTGCGCATCGGCCGCCGGATCGTGGCGAACCTCAACTGGCACAAGCAGGGCCCGGCACCGGCCGCCGCGTTCGCCGAGCCGGAGCACGACCCGGACGAGCTGCTCGGCCTGGTCCCCACCGATCCGAGGACGCCGTTCGACCCGCGCGAGGTGATCGCCAGGATCGTGGACGGCTCGGTGTTCGACGAGTTCAAGCCGCTCTACGGGAACAGCCTGGTCACCGGGTGGGCGTCGATCCACGGCTACCGGATCGGCGTGCTGGCCAACGAGCGCGGCGTCCTGTTCAGCGAGGAGTCGCAGAAGGCCGCCCAGTTCATCCAGCTGGCCAACCAGCGGCACATACCACTGCTGTTCCTGCAGAACACCACCGGCTACATGGTGGGCCGCGACTACGAGCGGGCCGGCATCATCAAGCACGGCGCGATGATGATCAACGCCGTGTCCAACAGCACGGTCCCGCACTTCACCGTCGTCATGGGCGCGTCCTACGGCGCCGGCAACTACGGCATGTGCGGCCGCGCCTACGACCCCCGGTTCCTGTTCAGCTGGCCCAACGCCAAGTCCGCGGTGATGGGACCGGCCCAGTTGGCCGGCGTGCTGTCCATCGTGGCCCGCCAGGCCGCGACCGCCCGCGGCCAGCGGTACGACGAAGAAGCGGACGTGCGGCTGCGGAAAACCGTGGAGGAACAGGTGGAGTCGCAGTCGGCGGCCACCTACCTGTCCGGCCGGCTCTACGACGACGGCGTGATCGACCCCAGGGACACCAGGACGGTCCTGGGCATCTGCCTGTCCGTGGCGCACACCGCGCCCGTCCACGGCGCCGGGGGCTTCGGCGTCTTCCGGATGTGATGACGATGATTCAGCGACTGCTCGTGGCCAATCGGGGTGAGATCGCCCGCCGGGTGTTCCGCACGTGCCGGACGCTGGGCATCCGGACCGTCGCGGTGTGCTCCGACCCGGACGCCGACGCCCCCTTCGTCGCCGACGCGGACGTCGCCGTGCGACTGCCCGGTGCCACGCCCGCCGACACCTACCTGCGGGCCGACGCTCTGGTTGCCGCCGCCGTGCGGGCCGGCGCCGACGCCGTGCACCCCGGTTACGGCTTCCTGTCCGAGAACGCCGGCTTCGCCCGTGCCGTGCTGGCCGCTGGGCTGACCTGGGTCGGCCCCGACCCGGACGCGATCGAGGCGATGGGCGACAAGATCGCGGCGAAGAAGCGGATGCACGCGGCGGGTGTGCCGGTGCTGCCCGAACTCGACCCGGACACCGTCCACGACGCCGACCTGCCGTTGCTGGTCAAGGCAGCCGCCGGTGGTGGCGGCCGGGGCATGCGGATCGTGCGGTCGGTCGCCGACCTGGCCGACGCCGTGGCGCTGGCCGGCCAGGAGGCCGAGTCGGCGTTCGGCGACGGCACGGTGTTCTGCGAACCGCTGCTGGCGGGCGCCCGGCACGTCGAGGTGCAGATCCTGGCCGACCGGCACGGCACCGTGTGGGCGTTGGGGGAGCGGGAGTGCTCGATCCAGCGGCGGCACCAGAAGATCGTGGAGGAGACGCCCAGCCCGGCCGTTGATCCGGAGTTGCGGGCGCAGTTGTGCGCCGCCGGCGTCGCCGCGGCGCGGGCCATCGACTACGTGGGCGCGGGCACCGTGGAGTTCCTGCTCGGCGCGGACGGCCGGTTCCACTTCCTGGAGGTGAACACCCGCCTGCAGGTGGAACACCCGGTCACCGAGTGCGTGTTCGGGGTGGATCTGGTGGCCTGGCAGTTGGCCGTCGCCGAGGGTGCCCGGCTACCCGCCGAACCGCCTGCGCCGCGCGGCCACGCCATCGAGGTCCGCCTCTACGCCGAGGACCCGGCGGCGGACTGGCGGCCGCAGTCCGGGACGGTGCGGCGGTTCGCGGTGCCGGACGTGGACGCGGAGTTCGCCGTGCCGGCCGGGTTCGGGCTGCGGTGCGACAGCGGGATCGCCGAGGGCGTCGAGGTGGGCACGTTCTACGACCCGATGCTGGCCAAGGTGATCGCCTACGGTCCGGACCGGGCGTCCGCGGCCCGCAGGCTGGCGACGGCGCTGGCCGGCACTCGGCTGCACGGCCTGGCCACCAACCGCGACCTGCTGGTGAACGTGTTGCGGCATCAGGACTTTCTCGACGGTGCCACCGACACCGGCTTCCTGGACCGGATCGGCGTGGCGACCCTGGCCGCGCGCCCGTCCGACGTGCTGCCGGTGTCCGCGCTGGCCGCCGCGCTGGCGTCGGCTGCCGCTCGGCGCTCGGGCGCGCCCGTGCAGCGCGGGGTGCCCAGCGGGTGGCGCAACCTGCCGTCCCAACCGCAGCGGGTCGGCTACCTGGCCGGCGACGAGCAGGTCGCCGTCGAGTACCGGCTCACCGCCGACGGGCTGGTCGGCCCGCCGGACGTGACACTGGTGGCGCAGGCGCCGGATGTGGTGGTGCTGGAGGTGGCCGGGCTGCGGCACCGGTTCGCCGTGGCCGAGTATTCGGGCCGGGTCGAGGTGGACTCGGCGCTCGGCTCTGTGGCGCTCACTCCGGTAGCGCGGTTCGCCGATCCGGCCGACCGGGTGGTCGAAGGCGCCACCGTGGCGCCGATGCCGGGCATGGTGGCGACGCTCGCCGTGCGGGTCGGCGACAAGGTGGCCGCAGGCGCCGAATTGTTGGTGCTGGAGGCGATGAAGATGCGGCACCGGGTGGTGGCGGCGACCGGCGGTGTGGTGGCCGAACTGCGGGTGTCGGCAGGACAGCAGGTGGACGCGGGCACCGTGCTCGCCGTGATCGAGGAGGAGCAGTGACCACAGCGTTCAGCGAGTCCGAGGAGCGGCAGGCGCTGCGGGCCGCCGTGCGGGACCTGGCCGGGCGGTTCGGCCGCGAGTACTTCGTGGCCAAGGCGCGCAGCGGCCAGAAGACGTCCGAACTGTGGGCCGAGGCCGGCAAGCTCGGCTACCTCGGGGTGAACGTGGCGGCGGGGTTCGGCGGCGGTGGCGGCAGCATCGGCGACCTGGCGGCGGTGTGCGAGGAGTTCGCGGCCGCCGGCATGCCCTTGCTGATGATGGTGGTCTCGCCGGCGATCTGCGCCACCGTGATCGGCCGGTTCGGCACCGACGAGCAGCGACAACGCTGGCTGCCCGGTCTCGCCGACGGCACCACCAAGATGGCGTTCTCCATCACCGAACCGGATGCGGGCTCCAACTCGCACCGGCTGGCCACGTCGATCCGCCGCGACGGCGACGACTGGATCCTGTCCGGCGGCAAGTACTACATCTCCGGCGTCGACGAGTCCGACGCCGTGCTGGTGGTGGCCCGGCACGTGGACGCGGCCGGCCAGCGCCTGCTGCCGTCCCTGATGATCGTGCCGACCGACGCGCCCGGCTTCACCTACCAGCCGATCGAGATGGACATCGTCTCGCCCGAACGCCAGTTCACCCTGTTCTTCGACGACGTGCGCCTGCCGGCGGACGCGCTGGTCGGGTCCACGGACGCCGGCCTGGCCCAGCTGTTCGCCGGTCTCAATCCGGAACGCATCATGGCCGCGTCGCTGTCCACCGGCATGGCCCGGTTCGCCCTGGACAAGGCCGCCGACTACGTCCGCACCCGCGAGGTGTGGGGCGCGCCGATCGGCTCCCACCAGGGCATCGCGCACCCGCTGGCCCAGTGCGCGATCCAGTTGGAAATGGCCCGCCTGATGACGCAGAAGGCGGCTGCGCTGTACGACGCGGGACTGGACCGCGAGGCGGGGGAGTCGGCCAACATGGCCAAACTGGCCGCGGCCGACGTCGCGGTCGCCTCGGTCGACCAGGCCATCCAGTGCCACGGCGGCAACGGCCTGTCCGCCGAATACGGCCTGGCCGCGTTGCTGGGCGCCTCCCGAGCCGGCCGCATCGCCCCGGTCAGCCGGGAAATGATCCTCAACTACGTGGCCCAGCACACCCTGAAACTGCCCAAGTCCTACTGACCTTCGGAATCGGCCCGGCTGGCCCGCATCCGTTCGCGGCCCGCCGTGGCGACCTCGATCAACCGGTCGATGGCAGGGCCGGTGCAGCAGACCTCGACGCTGCTGGGACCGCTGCCGAGGATCAGTGTGATCATCTCATCGCTGCTGGTCGAGCTGATCTTGGTGTCGTCGCCCAGCGATGCGCATGTGTCCACGTGGCCATGAGTGAGCGGGGACGGACCATCCGGCGGCGCAGGCTGGCGCGCGAACTGCGGCAGTGGCGGGACAGGGCCGGCATGAGCGCAGACGAGGCAGCGGCGGCGCTGATCTGCGGCGCCGGCACGATCTCCCGGATGGAGAACGGCCACAGCGGTGATCCGTACCGGGTCAAGGGCCTGTTCGAGTTTGTACGGCGCGCCGCCCGAGTTCATCGCCGACATGATCCAGATCGCCAAGGAGAGTCGACGGCGGCCGTCCACGGTTCGCAAGCCCTACCACGACTTCGTGCCCAAACGACTCGCCGAGTACTACGAGCTGGAGGACGAAGCCGAGTCCCTGTCACTGCTCGAAGGCGAGTGCGTGCCCGGCCTGATCGAGACGGCCGACTACGCCCGGGCTCTGATCGCCGGCTTCAGCCCGCATGTCCAGGCCGACGAGGTCGACCGCCTGCTGGAGATCCGGTTGGAGCGGCAGGAGCGGCTGATGGGGTTGCGGCTTCGGGTGATTTTGGGCGAGGCGGCGCTCCACACCCAGGTCGGTGGGCCGAAGGTGTTGCGCGACCAACTTCAGCATCTGCTGCACCTGATCCGCGAGGTGCCGAACGTCGACATCCGCGTGCTGCCGTTCAGCACGGGAGCGCGGCCGGCGCTGGGCAGGAACTTCACCATCCTCAGCTTCCCCGACGATGATGACCTGGATGTGATCTTCGCCGAGAGCGTGTCGTACTTCGTACTGGACGACGAAATCGACGAGGTCGCCAAGTTCCAGGCTGCCTACAATCAGCTATGGCAGACCGCAGTGAACGAATCGCGTTCCGCGAAGTTGATCGCGAAGGCAGCCTCGGAGCTGACATGACGACCGTGTGGCGGACCAGTAGCTACAGCCAGGGCAACGGCGCCTGCCTCGAACTCGCCCGCACCCTCGACCGCGTCCGCGACACCAAGCACCGCACCGGTCCTGTGCTGAGTGGCGACGTCACCGCTCTGGTCGCGGCAGTGAAGGCAGACCGCATCCACCGCTGATGGGAGCGTGCGTTCTTCGCCGACGTCCTGCGGTTGTCAGTCGAAGGGGGCACGCTGCGGGCATGAACACTCCACCTGTGGTCTCCGTTGAACAGTGGCTCGAGGAGCGGGACTCGCTCCTCAAGGCCGAGAAGGAACTCACCCGCGCCCAGGACGCGCTGGCCGCCCGGCGGCGCCGGTTGCCGATGGTCAAGTTCGGCAACGACTACCGGTTCGACTCGCCCACCGGACCGCGCACCCTGCTCGACCTGTTCGAGGGCCAGTCCCAACTGGCCGTGTACCAGTTCATGGACAACGGCCCCGACGAGTTCTGCCCTGGCTGCACGTCCTTCACCGACAACGTCCCGGAGGCGGCGCAACGCAGACTGGCCGACGGCGGCGTGAGCTGGGCGACCGTGTCCAACATGCCGCTGGCGCAGATCGAGGCGTACTGGCAGCGCAGGGGCTGGACGATGCCGTTCGTGTCCTCGCGCGGCACCACGTTCGCGGCGGACTGCGGGGCGAGGTACTTCATGCTCACCCTGTTCCTGCGCGACGGCGACGACATCTACCGGACCTACAACACCACGGCCCGTGGAGTGGACCGGTTGCTGTTCGTGAGCAACGTCCTCGACCTGGCCCCGTACGGCCGGCAGGAGGTGTGGGAGGACTCGCCGGCCGGTTGGCCGCAGCACCCGACCTACGGCTGAGCGATCAGAACGCGCTGATCGTCAGCACGGCGCGCTCCCGCCGGGACAACGCCCGCTGCACCGGCACCACCCCGTGGTGGACGGCGGCGACGCGCACCAGTGTGGTGAGCACGATGTCGGCCGCCGCGGGCGGCAGTGCCGGCGTCTCGACGTCGAGGCTCACCGCCAGGTCGTCCATGTGCACCGCCAACTCCACCAGCCTGGTGACCAGCCACTCGCCGTAGGGGAGCACCCGGTCGCGGAAGCAGACCAGCCGGTCGGGCGGCACCGTCGGCGCGGTGACGCGCAGCGCGGCCAGCGTCGCGTCGATCCGGCCGACCAGGTCGGCCTGCCCGGTGCCGGCCTGCTGCTGGCTGACCTCACGGATGCGCCGCTGGACCGGGGCGTCCAGCGGTTGGTCCGGGTTGATCCGCGCGTAGTACTGGATGGCGTCCTCCGGTGCCACCCCGTCCGGCAGCGGGGTGTCCAGCACGCTCAGGCCGTGGAACACGCCGATGCCCAGGTGTCCGGCCAGGCCGCTGATCCGGTACTCCGGCAGCGCGCTGGGCTCCGCCCAGTGGTGGCCCACCGCCGGATTACGCAGCAGTTCGGCCGCCAGTTCCGCGCCGGCCAGGTAACCGTCCACGACCATGCGCCGAGGTTATACGCAGTGGCGGCACCAGCCGACGCATTGGTTAGCCTGATCAGGACAGCCGCCACACCAGGAAAGGCATTCCCCGTGATGCGCACCCACGAGGCCGGAACACTGCGGGCCTCCCACGCCGGTCAGACCGTCACCCTCGCCGGGTGGGTGGCGCGCCGGCGCGATCACGGCGGTGTCATCTTCATCGACCTGCGCGACTCCACGGGCACGGCCCAGGTGGTGTTCCGCGAGGGTGAGATGGAGCAGCGGGCGCACCGGCTGCGGGCCGAGTTCTGCGTCCAGGTGGTCGGCGAGGTGGTGATCCGGCCGGAGGGCAACGAGAACCCGGAGATCCCCACCGGCGCGGTCGAGGTGACCGTCACCGGGCTCGCGGTGCTCAGCGAGGCGGCGCCGCTGCCGTTCCCGCTGGAGGAGCACATCGAGGTCGGCGAGGAGGCGCGCCTGAAGTACCGCTACCTGGACCTGCGCCGCGCCGGCCCGGCGGCGGCCCTGCGGCTGCGCGGCGACGCCAACCGCATCGCGCGGGAGATCCTGCACGACGAGCGGTTCGTCGAGATCGAGACGCCCACCATGACCCGGTCGACGCCCGAGGGCGCGCGGGACTTCCTGGTGCCGGCGCGGCTGCGGCCGGGCAACTGGTACGCGCTGCCGCAGTCGCCCCAGCTGTTCAAGCAGCTGCTCATGGTGGCCGGGATGGAGCGGTACTACCAGATCGCCCGCTGCTACCGGGACGAGGATTTCCGCGCCGACCGCCAGCCCGAGTTCACCCAGCTCGACATCGAGATGAGCTTCGTCGACCAGGACGACGTGATCGCGCTCGCCGAGCGGATCGTCACCGCGCTCTGGCGCGACCTGGCAGGCCACGAGATCACCCTGCCGATCCCCAGGATGACCTACGCCGACGCGATGTCCCGCTACGGCACGGACAAGCCGGACCTGCGGCTGAAGCTGGAGCTCACCGAGCTGACCGAGTACTTCGCCGAGACGCCGTTCCGGGTGTTCCAGGCGCCCTACGTGGGCTGCGTGGTGATGGCCGGCGGCGCCGGCCAGCCCCGCCGCACCCTGGACGCCTGGCAGGAGTGGGCGAAGCAGCGCGGCGCCAAGGGCCTGGCCTACGTCCTGGTGGGCGAGGACGGCACGCTGTCCGGCCCGGTCGCCAAGAACCTGTCCGACGCGGAACGGGACGGCCTGGCCAAGGCGGCCGGCGCCGAACCGGGCGACTGCGTGTTCTTCGGCGCCGGTGACCCGGACACCGCCCGTGGCGTGCTGGGTGCCGCGCGGCTGGAGATCGGCAGGCGGCTGGGCCTGATCGACGAGGACGCCTGGTCGTTCGTGTGGGTCGTGGACGCGCCGCTGTTCACCCCGGCCGCCGCGGCCGTGGCCAGCGGTGACGTCGCCGTGGGCGGTGGCCGCTGGACCGCGGTGCACCACGCGTTCACCTCGCCCACCCCGGAGTGGGTCGACCGGTTCGAGTCCGACCCGGGCAGCGCCCTGGCCTTCGCCTACGACATCGTCTGCAACGGCAACGAGATCGGCGGCGGCTCCATCCGTATCCACCGGGCCGACGTGCAACAGCGGGTGTTCGAGGTGATGGGGCTGTCCGCGGACGAGGCGCGGGAGAAGTTCGGCTTCCTGCTGGACGCCTTCAAGTTCGGCGCCCCGCCGCACGGCGGCATCGCGTTCGGCTGGGACCGCATGGTGATGTTGCTGGCCGGTCAGCAGTCGATCCGCGAGGTCATCGCCTTCCCGAAGTCGGGCGGCGGCTACGATCCGCTGACCGGCGCACCCGCGGCGATCACGGCGGAGCAGCGCAAGGAGGCCGGCATCGACGCGAAGCCGGCGGCACCGCAGAACTGAGCCGACGAGCCAGGCCGTGCGGAGGGTCACGTCCGGTCAGCGTTCCGTTACCAAAGCGTGCCTCCCCGTCATCGGTGCAGGGCACTACGGTCGCTTGCGTCGCACCTGGTGTGGGCGGCCGGAATCCGCTACCAGCGGCGTTTTCTTAGGCGTCGCACGGAGTGGGACGGTGCCCGGTGCGGTCTGGCCGCGAGTAGGGTCGGAGGAGATGAGTGTGGACACCACCACCGGCTCATCCGACGCCGCAGGGAGCGTCGAGTCGGCGGTGTCGGGGACGGTCGCAGCGGCTGAGCAGGTGCTCAGCCACCGCTTCGGCGCATCCATCCGACTGGCCGATCCCGAGGACCTCGGTGGCAGCGGCACCTCGACGGTGGTCCGCGTGCGGGTGGCGTCGACCCCGTTCTCGCTGCCCAGAACCCTCGTGGTGAAGCGCTACGGCCCGCCGACCCCGCCCGCCCAGGGCGACGCGTTCGTGCAGGAAGCGGTCAGCTACCAACTCTTCACCGCGCTCTCCGCCGACGAGCGGATGTGCCCGGAGATGTTCGCCCACGACGGCGCCGAACGTCTTGTCGTGCTGGAGGACCTGGGCCGGGCCCCGACGCTGGCCGACAAGCTGGTCGGCAACGACCCGAAGGCCGCGGAACGGGCGCTGCTGTCCTGGTCGCGCTCGCTGGGCCGGATGCACGCCAGCACCGCGGGCCGGGAGGCCGACTTCGACGCGCTGTCGCGGCGGCTCGGGGTGTCGCGGGTGATCGACCCGCTGGCGTCCGCGGGCCACCAGGCGTTCGAGGAACTGCCCGAGCTGCTCGCCGACGCGCTGGGCGTGGTCACCTCGTCGGCGGCGCACCGCAGGGCCAGCGGCTCGTCGTGGCTGCTGGACTCGCACAGCCACCGGGCGTTCAGCCCGTCCGACGCCTGCCCGGACAACAACGTGATCACCAGCAAGGGCGTCCGGTTCCTCGACTTCGAGGGCGGCTGCTGGCGGGACGTGCTGCTGGACGCCGGCTACCTGCGGGTGCCGTTCCCGTCCTGCTGGTGCTCGTTCACGCTGCCGGCCGGCATGACCGAGGCGATGGTGGCTGCCTGGCGGGCCGAGATCCGGGACGTGTGGCCCGACCTGGACGACGACGACGTGCTGCTGCCCGGCCTGCTGGACGCCCAGCTGTTCTGGGTGTGGGTGTCCACGTGGTGGTTCCTGCCGCGCACCGGCCAGGAGGACAGGCCGCTGACCGCGGAGCCGCTGGCGCCCCGGCGCAGCGTCGCGCTGCGGTCCCGGTGGCTGCAACTGGCCAAGGACGCGGCCCGCGCCGGCGAGCAGGACGTGGTGGCCCACGCCAACCAGGTGGTGGCCGCACTGGAGCGCCGGTTCGGCGTCCGGGAGGACCTGCCGGCGTATCCGGCGTTCCGCTGACCAGATCCGTCCGTGATTTGTCCGTGATCTACCCGTATCGCGATGGGCCATCGGTCGTTTACAGTTGTTCCGCCGCCCCGCCTGTTTCGGTTCGTGGACGTGCCGGATTTCCCACATAGGTGTGAACTTCCTGGCTACCGCCGGTGATCGATGTCCGATTGTTGATCGTTTCGATAGGCGTCGTGACGTACCGCTCGGCTCGGCGGACGGACCGGCATCGCCGCTGCTGAGCGGGCTGGTGGCGGCCCGTTACCCCAGTCGGGTGGACATTCGCCGGGCGGTCACGTGTCACCCCACCGTGTCTGCCCGGCGGACTTGAGTCGGGTGGCGTCGATCCGCTGTCGATCATCTGGCAGGACCGGAAAATCGCTGATGGCAGTCGGTTCGCCGATCCAGCCGCACGATGGTCCGGGAGGCGGTCCCACGGTCCGGCCAATCAAGACAGCACTACCTTTCGCCGATTACACACTGCCGAGTGGCACACGATCGCGCGTTCGGCGGTTGTGTCGCCCGATCGGTGCCGCGCAGAGCAACGTGCAACCGATCTTCGGCCAGTTGATATGCTCTGTTTGTCCGTTTCGTTGGGCGACGGCGGGTGAAAGCCCAGGTGAACGGGGCCCTCGCGGAAAGGCGTTCGGAACGTCGCGGTGTTGTAGTGTCGGGATCTCGAAGTCCCCGTAATTCCGGTGGCCGAATACCCCGAACGACGTTGAATAGCGGCAACCGGGTCGAACCATGCCGTGGTGGGCGCGATTAACGCCCGCCACTTTCAGGTGAACCGAGAAACGATTTGCCACGCCCGACGATACCGGCAGCGAGGTGAACAACGGATGCGTCCAGCGCCCATTCACGCCCGAACACCCGGCGCGAACCGGCGATCGACTGCTGACGGTCCATTCCATTCCACCGGCCGCGGCATATTCCCGATCCGCGGTCGAACCAGCACGCCGTGGGCGGGCGGCGGCGAGGAGGTTGTGTGAGTACTCCCGTTTCACGGACGAAACAGGTGGGTGCCCGGTTGGGCCGCTGGCGTGATCTGCGGTTGCCGGTCAAGCTCGCGCTGGTCTCGCTCGTGCCGATGGTGGTGATGCTGACCCTGGGTGCCGTGTTGGTCCAGGGCCAGCTCGCCAACGCCGGCCAGTACGCGCGGGCCAACCGGATCACCCAGCTGAGCACGTCCGTGCGGGCCGTCGTGACCGCGTTGCAGGACGAGCGGAGCGCGGTGGCAGGCGGCGCCGTGGTTCCGGTGCACGACGCCCGGCCGAAGTCCATGCCCGGCATGCCCCCCGGCAAGGCGGCAGCCACCGGCGCCGTCGCGCCGAACGGGCCGGGCGCCGTCAAGCACCGGGTGGACGTTGCCTTGGCCGCCGCCCGCCAGGCCGTCGGCACCGACTCGACCGCGGGCGATCTGGACCCGGTCGCCGGTGCCGCGTGGTCGGCCGCCGACCGGCAACTGGGCGAGCTGCCGAGGCTGCGGAAGACAAGCGCGGCGGCGAAACCGGACCGCTCCGCCGAGGCGGCCAGTTACTCCAGCTTGATCGACACGCTGTTCGCGTTCGACCGGGTGCTCACCACCGACCTGGCCGATGCCCGGCTGACCCGCCAGGCACTGTCCATTTACGACCTGTTCGCCGCGCGTGAAGAGGTCCGGTACGAGCAGGCGGTGGTACTCGCCGGCATCGGCACCCGCACGCTGTCGGTGTCCGACGTGACCGCGCTGCACGGCTCCGAGGCCAGGCTGGACAGCCGGATCAGCGACTTCCGCGCGGTGGCCAGCCAGGATGTCGCGCGCCAGTACGCGACCTCGGTCGATCCGACGGCGATGAGCCGCCAGAACGAGTTGCTGGGCCAGGCCATCGACCAGTCCGGCGGCATGACCGGACAGGTGATGCCCGGCATGGCGATCGGCATCCCGACCGGAACGTGGAACACCGCGAACAGCGCCGTCACCGCCGGACTGGACCAGATCACCGGCCGGCTCGCGAAGTCGCTGCGGGCCGACGCCGCCTCGCTGCGGTCCGGTGCCGGCGGCGCGGCGGCGACCGCCATCGTGGTGCTGATCATCGCGCTGGCCGCGACGATCGCACTCGTGATGCTGGTGGCCAGGCAGTTGCTGCTGTCCATCGGCGTGCTGCGGCGCACCGCGCGGGACGTCGCGTCCCGCCAGCTGCCCGACGCCGTGGAACGCATCCGGGCGGGCGAAACCGTTGCCGCGACGGTGGAACCGGTCGGCGTGCGCACCCGTGACGAGGTCGGCCAGCTCGCCAGGGCGTTCGACGCCGTGCACGGCGAGGCGCTGCGGCTGGCCGTCGAGCAGGCGACCATGCGCGCCAACTACAGCGAGCTGTTCGTCAACCTCTCCCGGCGCAGCCAGAGCCTGGTGCAGCGGCAGTTGCGGCTGATCGAGCAACTGGAGCGGGACGAGGAGGACCCGGAGCAGCTCGCCGCGCTGTTCAAGCTCGACCACCTGGCCACCCGGATGCGGCGCAACAACGAGAACCTGATGGTGCTGTCCGGCGGTGAGCTCGCCAGGAGCAACGGCCAGCAGATCACGTTGGCCGATCTGCTGCGGGCCGCGGTGTCGGAAATCGAGCACTACGAGCGGATCGTGGTGCAGCCGCCGCCGGACGCGCAGGTGGTCGGCTACGCGGCGGGCGACCTGGTGCGACTGCTGGCCGAACTGCTGGACAACGCGACCGCGTTCTCCGCGCCGGACACGCCGGTGACGGTGGCGTCGCACCGCACCCGGCGCAAGGCCGTGGTGATCGACATCGTCGACCACGGCATCGGCATGGCCGACGACGAACTGGCCAGGGCCAACGAACAGCTCGGCCATCCCGCCGGGGTGGAGGGCCGGATCTCCCGGCGCATGGGGCTGTTCGTGATCAGCCGGCTGGCCGACCAGCACGGCGTCCGCGTCCGCCTGCACGGCGGGCAGGACATTCCCGGCCTGCGGGTCACCATCACCGTGCCGGCGGAGCTGGTGATCGGCGATGCCGACCCGCTGCCGCCCGCACCCGGCGGGGTGGACACCCCGCCCGGCGGCGGCTTCGGCGGCCCGCTGCCCAAGCGGACGGCGGGCGCCACCAACGGCCCCAACGGGCCGTGGCAGCCAACGCTGAGCGGCACGCTGGACACCCAGCAGCCCGCGATCAGCGATCCGCTGGCCGGCGCCATGACGGTGACCATCCCGAAGTTGCCGTCGGCGATCGCGTCCGGTGTCGGCCTGTTCGCGCCACTGTCCGATGAGGACGAACAGGGCGGCGTGGCCGCGATGGTGGAACCGGACGGCGGTGGGGAAGCCGCCGCACCGGAGGTCACCCCGATCTTCGACACGCTGTCCGCGTGGTTCGCCGACACCACGGCCACCGGTGACGTCGATGACGACACCGAGGGCGGGCCGAGGACACCGGGCTGGGAGTTCGCCGCGGACGAGGGCTGGCAGGCGGTCGGCGCGGTCGTCGACGTGGAACCGGCCGAGTTCACCGCGTCCGGCCTGCCCAAGCGGCAGCCGAAGGCGTTGCTGCTGCCCGGCAGCGTGCGGCTGGACGAGTCGGCGGAGCGGCCGGTCGAGGTGCCGGCGGAACGCCTGCGGCACCGGCTGTCCGGCTTCCAGGACGGCGTCCGGCGGGCCAGGCACGCCGCACCGTCCGAGGACGACGCGACGACGGTGTTCGTGCCGGACGCGGAACAGACCGTCCGGGCCGAACCGGTCGGACCGTCCGCACCGACGACCGACCGCTGGGCGTCGCAGGCCGACGACGGCTGGCGGGCCGCGGAGGCCATGGCGGGCCAGGACAACCCGGGCGAACGCACGCTCGCCGGCCTGCCCCGGCGGACGCCCAAGGAGCACCTCCTGCCCGGCAGCGTCGCGCCGGACAGCCGGCCGCCTGCGCCGGACCTGGACGCCGGGGTGTTGCGCGAGCGGTTGACCAGCTTCCAGCGGGGCGTCCGCCACGCACGCGGCGGCGAGCCCGCCGAACCGGCCCCCGCGGAGCACGGATTCCATTGGTAGAACTGGGAGAACGAATGACGTCGAGTCAGACGCAGCAGGGCCGCTTCGGGTGGTTGGTCACCGACTTCACCGAGCGGGTGCCTGGTGTGGCGCACGCGATCGTGGTGTCCGCGGACGGACTGCTGCTGTCCGCGTCGGCCCGGCTGCCCGGCGATCGCGCCGACCAGTTGGCGGCCGTCGCCTCCGGCCTGTCCAGCCTGACCCAGGGCGCCGCGCGGTGCTTCGAGGCGGGCGCGGTCCGGGAAACCGTGGTGGAGATGGAACACGGGGTCATGTTGCTGATGGCCGTCAGCGACGGGTCGTCGCTGGCCGTCCTGGCGGCACCCAACTGCGACATCGGTCAGGTCGCGTACGAGATGGCACTGCTCGTGGAACGTGTCGGGCAGATGCTCACCCCGGAGCTTCGGGCGGAACTACAGGGCACGAGTCGGATGCTCCTGCGGCAACCGGTGTGAGGTGGGGATGTCAGCTTACGAAGCGGACGACGAACGGACCGGCCGGCAGGCCGGCGGCGGACTCGGCGCCCAGGCGCCATCGCCGGACGACGTCGGGCCGACACCGGACGAACCGGTGTTCGTCACCGAGTACGTGGACAGCGGTTTCGGCTCGATGGTCAGTGTCGATGAGCCGAATGCCGAACCCCAGCCCGGGATCGACGAACTCGTCGACGAGGCCGCGCTGGTCCGTCCCTATGCGTGGACCAGAGGCAGAACCCGGGCGAACTACGACCTGAAACTGGAAACGCTGATCTCCGCCACGGAGTTGGCCGCCGACGGCAGCCGGCTGCGGCAGTTGGAGCACCGCGAGGTCAGCGCGCTGTGCCGCTATCCGCTGTCGGTGGCGGAGGTGGCGGCAAAGCTGTCCATTCCGCTCGGGGTCGCCAGGGTGATCCTGTCCGATATGGCCGAACTGGGACTGATCAGCATTCACCGGACATTCGCCGACGACGACATCGCGGCGCATCTCGTGTTGATGGAAAGGGTGTTGAGTGGACTCCGTCGACTTTGAGAGGTCGAAGAAGACCCCGCTGGCGAGGACGGCCACGTCGGCGAAGATCGTGGTGGCGGGCGGTTTCGGCGTCGGCAAGACCACGTTCGTCGGTTCGGTGTCGGAGATCATGCCGTTGACCACCGAGGCGGTGATGACCGAGGCCAGCACCGGCATTGACGACCTGCGTGCCACGCCGGGCAAGACCACCACCACGGTGGCGATGGACTTCGGCCGGGTGACGCTGGACTCGGAACTGATCCTGTACCTGTTCGGCACACCGGGCCAGCACCGCTTCTGGTTCATGTGGGACGACCTCGTCCGAGGCGCGATCGGCGCCGTCGTGCTGGTGGACACCAGGCGGCTCGCTGATTCCTTCGGACCAGTGGACTACTTCGAAGAACGGGGCCTGCCCTACGTTGTTGGGATGAACTGCTTCGAAGGTGTCCCACAGTATCCCGTCGAGGATGTAAGGGAAGCCATGGCCATACCTTCGGACGTGCCGATCCTGAAGTGTGACGCACGGAAGCGGGAATCAACCAAACAGGCACTCATCACCATGGTGCAGCATGCGATGCAACGGTGGCATGCCCGGGACGTGGTCCGAGCATATTGACCGCCGAAACGGCTCGAACGGCCTACCAGCTTTTGCACCATTGGCCGATTGACCGCCGGCTGGAATCCCTCTACAACAAAGAGGCATCCGGCTGGGAGGTGGCATTGTGGTGCACTCGGTTGACTTCGACGATCGGATTTCGCCGCTGTCCCGTCGGTTGGTGCCCGATGACATGTGGGTACTCGTCCAACCGCTCATGCCGACCCCGAAGGTTCGGCCGCAGGGCGGCGGACGGACCAGGGTCGGCGATCGGGCGGTGTTCGTGGCGGTGGTGTACGTGCTCACCAGTGGCTGTGCGTGGCGCCGGCTACCGGTGACGTTCGGTATCGCCGTACCCACGGCGTACCGCAGGTTCGTGGAGTGGAACGGCGTGCGGCTGTGGGAACGGCTCTACGACTCGGTCCACGACGTGTCCGGCAACGGCAGTGACCCGGACGACCACCTGGTGGACTGGGCCCGGTCGATCCGGGACGCGGCGGAGGCCAGGGCGGCGTTCGCGTCCTGACCGAAATCCGTGTCCCGTCACCAGGTCCGGCGTGACCAAGGTGACACGGGCACCGCCCGGGACGCGGCAGGTGGCGACGGGCGCCGGTCCTAGGCTGGCGCCATGCCGCTGCTTGATCGAACCCTGCTGGGTTCCGGCCCGAGCAATCCGTACCCGGAGGCGACGCAGGCGCTGGCCGCACCCCTGCTCGGTCACCTCGATCCGGACTTTCTCGGCATACTGGACGAGACGTGCGATCGGCTGCGCACCGTGTGGGGCACGGCGAACCGGCGCACGCTGCCGCTGTCCGGCACCGGGTCCATCGGCATGGAGGCGGCGTTCGCCAACACGGTCGCGCCGGGCGCGGTCGTGGTGGTCGCCGTGCACGCCGAGACGTCCACCGGCGCCGTCAGCGACATAGCGGCGCTGGCGGCCGCGGTGCACGAGCGCGACCCCGAGGCCCTGGTGCTCGCAACGGCAACGGCGGCCGCACCTACCACCACACGGCACCGGTGGCCATGATCGCCTCGCTGCACGCCGCCCTGGGCCGCGTCCTGGACGAGGGCCTGACCCGCCGTCCACGAACGCCATCGCGCGGCCGGCACACGGCTCCAGGAGGGCCTGGCCGAGCTGGGCCTGCGGCTGTTCGCCAAGGAGGGCCACCGGCTGCCCGAGCTGACCACGGTATGGGTGCCCGACGGCGTCGACTCGGCGAAGGTGCGGGACCGGCTGCTCACCGAGTACGGCATCGAGATCGGCACGGGCACCGGCCGGTTCGCCGGCACGGTGTGGCGGATCGGCCTGATGGGGCACAACGCACGGCTGGAGCGGGCCGAACTGCTGCTCGCCGCGGTCCGGGCCGTCCTGCCGGCCTAGATGTCCTCGACCGGCGGGGCCAGCGAGACGGCGGGGGCGCAGCAGGTCCGGTCGCGGCCGCTCTCCTTCGCCCGGTACAGCGCCGCGTCCGCGGCCAGCAGCAGCTCGTCCAGGTCGCTGCCGCCCTGCGGGTAGGAGACGACACCGGCCGACGCCGTGACGGTGACCTGCTCGCGGGTGTCCGGCGAGGTGACCGAGAGGTTGCTGATGCAGCGCCGGAACCGCTCGGCGATCGCGTTCAGGTCCAGCGGGTCGATGCTCGGGGTGAGGATCATGAACTCCTCGCCGCCGAACCGGCCCACCAGGTCGTAGTCGCGGGACTCCTTGCGCAGCGCGTCGGACACCGCCTTGAGCACCGCGTCGCCGGTGAGGTGGCCGTAGGTGTCGTTGATCCGCTTGAAGTGGTCCAGGTCCAGCATCAGCACGCCGGCCGAGGTCTGTTGTCGCTCCGCCCTGGCCAGCTCACCCCGGGCCAGTTGGCTCCAGTGCATCGCGTTGCTCAGGCCGGTCTTGGAGTCCACCCGCGCGGCCAGCTCGTACTTGCGCAGCAGCAGGCTGCGGTGCAGCACCAGCAGCGGCGGCAGGATCAGCACCAGGAACCAGGGATCGTGCACCATGACCAGCGCGGCGACGCTGCCCAGCGCGAGACCGGCCATCTCCACGAGGTTGTTGTCGAAGCCGCCGGTCGCGTCCCGCGAGGTCACCTTCGGCGAGGACAGGAAGATGATCGCCACGACGAGCGCGAGGTTGACCAGCCAGCGCATCGCGCCGGCCAGGATGATCACCGCGACACCGCTCCAGCCGCCCGGCAGGCCGGGGTAGCGCCCGACGGGCAGTCCGGCATAGAGCACGGCGGCCGCCGCCTCGCTGGCGAGGATGATGACCGCCGTGTTGTACAGCCAGCGGAACGTCTGCAACGTGTCGACCCGCAGCCGCTGGTGCAGGCAGGTCACGAAGACGAGGCCGATGCTCAGCGCGGGAGGCAGCAGCAGCAGGCCGGCGAACGTCCACACCGACTTGAGGTCCATGTGCGGCGTGTGCGCGCGGGTACCTTCTCGGATCCGTTCCACACCGCGGACGAGTTCCATGTGCAGGATCGAGCCGACGCCGAGCACCGCGAAGATCACCCAGTCGTGCTGGCGGATCGGCAGTCTGATCACCACGGCCGCGGTGACCAGCGCCGTCGCCAGTTCGACGACGATGACCATCACGACTGCCGGTCGGCGCAGCGACCAGACCGGCCAACGCCGAATCCAGCCCATCGGCCAACGGTGCCGACGGCTGCCGCTACCTTTGCCTACTGGTGATCCCCCGTCCGATGACACACAATGGACAGTAGCCGACCGGAGATGACTGGTCACGCGCAGTTTTCCGGAAAACTCTACGCCGTTCGGGTGAGCACAATGCGTCACTATAGGAGCTGACATTCGTTATGTACCGCAATGACGCCGCGAGTGACATCATCTAACGGTGGGACCACCCGCCCACGCCCTGGCCTGCCAGCCAACCGTGGCCGCGTGGCCGCCCCACAGGCCGGGCACCACCCGTCGCCGGCCCGCGGACGTCGATCTTGCCAGCAGATTTGTGGAGGAATCCGATGAACACCACAAGCCGGGCAGCCGCCAAGGACATTCAGTGGCGGGACATTCAGTGGCGGTAGCAGTGCGGGTCCGGTGCCCTGTCACGCTTCGACAGGACTGATGGACACTGTGTGCCTTGCGCGGTGATAGGCCGCCGCGGCGGCCATCGCCACCAGCACACCGATCCCCCCGAAGATCCCGACCACCATCGACGGCGCGACACTGTCCGCGACGAGGCCGGCCAGGACCACCCCCAGGCCCTGGGCCACTCGGATGCTGGTATTGGCCAGGCCGTACGCCTGACCGCGGCTCGAATCCGGGACAGCGCCGACAAATGCCGCAGCGGCGACCGTCTGGTGGGACGCCGCCGCTCCGGACAGCGCCAGCACGATCAGCGTGCCGACCAGGTTCGGATGCGCCAGACAGATGATCAGCACGGCGCAGGCCGCGATCGCCAGCGGACCCAGCAGCCGGAGCCGTCCCTGCGGTGAGACCAGTCGCAGCAACAGCACCATGCCCACGGCGTTGCCGAACGGGAACGCGGCGAACAGGAGACCGGCGGTGAGCGCACCGCCGCCCAACTCGTGCGCATACGGCACCGCGAGGCCCTCGCCGATCACGTAGAAGCCGCAGATGCAGGCCAGGCCGACGAGTGCGCGCAGGTTGCGATCGCGCCACACCAGGTCGGTGCCGGCCCGCAGCGAGCGCATGGTCGCCCTCGCGTGACTCATCGGAGCCCCGGTGCCGTTACGGGATGCCGGCCGGGACGCCGTGCCCAGCCGCACCAGTAGCGCAGACGCGACGAACGTCGCGGCGTCGATGAGCAACGCCACGTACGGGCCGGTGAACTCGACGAGAACCCCACCGGTGACGTAACCGAACAATTGGCCCGTCTGGTAAGTGATGTTGACCACAGCCTGGCCGGCGACGAACGTGTCCCCGACCAACATGGCCGGCAGCACAGCGCCTCGGGCCGCGTTGAACGGCGACGCGAACAGCTGCACGATCACCAGCAGCACGCACACCATGACCAGCGGCATGCCGGGAATGGCCATCAACGCGACCAGGCCGGCGCGGGACAGGTCGGCCACGACCATGACCTCACGCCTCGGGAACCGGTCGGCCAACCCGGACAGGAGCGGGCCGCCGATCAGGTCGGGCAGGAAGGTGAGCGCGTACGTCAGGGCCGTCAGGGCCGCCGAATCGGTGCGCGCGAAAACCAGCAGGGCAAGCGCCACCCTGGCGAGTTGATCCCCCACAATGGACAGCACAAGCGCTGACCAGAGTGCCTGGAACTCGCCGACCCGGAAGACGTCGCGGAACTTCACCTGCCCGTCCCGCTGGTCGGACACCAAGCGTCACCCCCTCAACACATAGGGTCTAGTTCTACCTGTCCGGCGGACCGAGGAAAAGCCGTTGGGCCGACATACTGATTAACAGTCGGCGAGTGGCGTACCGCCTTCGGATGTCCGTCGTAGTCGACGCATAGCATCTCGTAACGTGCAGGACGGTCTGTTCGGGGATGAGCCGGACGGCGCGGCGGGCTCCCGTTCCGGCGTCGCCGGAACCGGCGGCGGGGCCAACGCGCCATTGGCCGTACGCATGCGGCCGAGCTCGTTGGACGAGGTGGTGGGCCAGGACCACCTGCTCGGCCCCGGTGCTCCGCTGCGGCGGCTGGTGGAGGGAGCCGCGCCGGCCTCGGTGCTGCTCTACGGTCCACCGGGCACCGGCAAGACCACCCTGGCCACCCTCGTCTCGCAGGCCACCGGCCGCCGGTTCGTCGCGCTCTCCGCGCTGTCGGCGGGTGTGAAGGAAGTCCGGGCCGTGATCGACGAGGCCCGGCTGCGGCTGCGCTCGGGCGGCCAGGCGCCGGTGCTGTTCATCGACGAGGTGCACCGCTTCTCCAAGACGCAGCAGGACGCCCTGCTGGGCGCCGTGGAGGACCGGACGGTCCTGCTGGTGGCCGCCACCACCGAGAACCCGTCCTTCGCCGTCGTGTCGCCGCTGCTGTCCCGGTCGCTGGTGCTCCAGCTACGGCCGTTGACCGATGGCGACGTGCGGGCCCTGGTGCGCCGCGCGGCGGCCGATCGGCGCGGCCTGGGCGGCGCGCTGCGGCTGGCCGCCGATGCCGAGGACCACCTGGTCCGCCTGGCCGTCGGGGACGCACGGCGGGCGCTCACCGCGCTGGAGGCCGCCGCCGAGGCCGCCACGTCCACCGGAGCCGACGAGATCGGCCTGGCCACCGTCGAGGCGGCCGTGGACCGCGCCGCCGTCCGCTACGACCGGGACGGCGACCAGCACTACGACGTGATCAGCGCCTTCATCAAGTCGATCCGCGGTTCCGACGTGGATGCCGCGCTGCACTACCTGGCCAGGATGATCGAGGCGGGGGAGGACCCGCGGTTCATCGCCCGCAGGCTGGTCGTGCACGCCAGCGAGGACGTCGGCATGGCCGACCCCACCGCGCTGCAGACCGCCACCGCGGCTGCCGCCGCCGTGCAGCTGATCGGCATGCCCGAGGCCCGCCTGGCGCTCGCCCAGGCCACCGTCCACCTGGCCACCGCGCCCAAGTCCAACGCGATCGTGACGGCCGTGGACGCCGCGCTGGCCGACGTGCGGGGCGGTGCGGTCGGCACGGTCCCGCCGCAGCTGCGCGACGGTCACTACGCGGGCGCGGCCCGGCTGGGCAACGCCCAGGGCTACCAGTACCCGCACGACGTGCCCGACGGCGTGCCCACCCAGCAGTACCCGCCGGACGAGCTGGTGGGCCGCGACTACTACCGGCCGACCCAGCGCGGCGCCGAGCGGGTGATCGCCGAGCGACTGCCCAAGCTGCGGCGCGTGGTCCGGGGCACGGACTCCGACGCGCCCTCCGGTTGATCACGGCCGGTCGGGCTGGACCGGGGTCGGCGCGGTAACCTGACCGCCATCGCGCGGCACGAACCTGCGCGGTCAGGCCGTTCCCCCGGGAGGATTCGTGTCGGCAGGGCAGATCGCCGCACTCGTCGCCGCAGGCGCCTTCGTGCTGCTGGTGCTGCTGCTGGCGGTGCCCCTGATCAAGCTGGGCCGGACCCTGGACGAGGCCACCATCGCGATCCGCAAGGCAGTGGAGAACTCCGACCCGCTGTTCAACGGCGCCAACACCACCTTCGACCACGTCAACACGCAGCTGGAGCGGGTGGACGGCATCACGGCCAACGCCCGCGCGGTCACCGGCAACGTCTCCGCCATGACGTCGCTGTTCACCGCGACCCTGGGCGGCCCGCTGGTGAAGGCGGCCGCGCTGTCCTACGGCATCAGCAGGGCGGTGCGGGCGCGCCGCAAGGCAGCGGCGGAGGGACCGGGCCGGCATTCCCGCAAGGGCCGACGCGGAGGCAGGAAGTGACCAAACGGCTGTTCTGGCTCGGGGTCGGAGTCGCGGTGGGCGTCGTCGTGTCGCGCAAGGCGGGACAGGCCGTGCGGCAGGCAACTCCGGCCGGCGTCGCTGGTAATCTTGGTGACGCGCTGGGCGAACTGGCCGGCGCGTTGGGCACCTTCGGTGCGGACATCAGGGCCGGCATGGCCGAACGCGAGCAGGAACTGACGGAGACGGTGGAACGGCGAACGGGCATCAACCCGAGCCCTCGGCACGCGTTGCACGCTGCCGAACAGACGCTGCGTGCCAGTGCACCCACCGCCCGTCGTTCGACCGGCGCGCGAGCTCGCCGGGCGAATGGCTGACGCTCGCCGGTAGCGCGAGCCTGGCCATTCGCCGCCTCCGCGTCCCGTAGTCCACCGCTCCCGCGAGGAATCCACGTGCAGACCCACGAGATCATCAAGCGCTTCCGAGATCACTTCGAACGCAACGGGCACACGGTCGTGCCCAGCGCCTCCCTGCTCCTGGACGACCCCAACCTGCTGTTCGTGAACGCGGGCATGGTGCCGTTCAAGCCGTACTTCCTGGGCGAGGCGCCGCCGCCGTGGCCGCGCGCGACCAGCGTGCAGAAGTGCGTGCGCACGCCGGACATCGACGAGGTCGGCAAGACCACCCGGCACAACACGTTCTTCCAGATGGCCGGCAACTTCTCCTTCGGCGACTACTTCAAGGAGGGCGCGATCCGGCTCGCCTGGGAGCTGATCACGTCCCCGGTCACCGAGGGCGGCTACGGCTTCGACCCGGACCGCGTCTGGCCCACCGTCTACCACGACGACGACGAGGCGTTCGAACTGTGGCGGACCGTCAGCGGCCTGCCCGAGCACCGCATTCAGCGGCGGGGCGCCGAGGACAACTTCTGGGACATGGGCGTGCCCGGCCCGTGCGGCCCGTGCTCGGAGATCTTCTTCGACCGCGGTCCGCAGTACGGCCGCGACGGCGGCCCGGTCGTGGATGAGGAACGGTTCCTGGAGATCTGGAACCTGGTCTTCATGCAGAACATCCGGGGGGAGCAGAGCCCGAAGAAGGGCTTCCCGGTGATCGGCGAGCTGCCGGCGAAGAACATCGACACCGGCATGGGCATCGAGCGCGTCGCCACCCTCCTGCAGGGCGTGGAGAACGTCTACGAGACCGACCTGGTCCGCTCGGTGATCACCAAGGCGGAGCAGCTGTCCGGCAAGCGGTACGGCGCGGACAAGACCGACGACGTCCGGTTCCGGGTGATCGCCGACCACGCGCGCAGCGGCGTGATGCTGATCGGCGACGGCGTGACGCCGGGCAACGAGGCGCGTGGCTACGTGCTGCGCAGGCTGCTGCGCCGCATCGTCCGGTCCTCCCGCCTGCTCGGCGTGCACGAACCGGTGCTCGGCGACTTCGCGGCGGTGGTGCGCGACGAGATGGGACCGTCCTATCCCGAGCTGGTCACCGACTTCCCGCGCATCGACTCGGTGATCCGGGCCGAGGAGGACGCCTTCCTCACCACGCTGACCAGTGGCTCGCGCATCTTCGACCTGGCGGTCGACCAGACCCGCAAGGCGGGCGGCGAGCGACTGCCCGGCGCCAAGGCGTTCCAGTTGCACGACACCTACGGCTTCCCGATCGACCTGACCCTGGAGATGGCGTCCGAGCAGGGCCTCACCGTCGACGAGGACGGGTTCCGCAGGCTGATGGCCGAACAGCGGGAGCGGGCCAAGGCGGACGCGGCGAAGCGGCGCACCGGGCACGGCGACCGCACGGTCTACCGCGACCTGCTCGCGTTGGGCGAGACCGACTTCACCGGCTACGAGCAGCTCGCCACCGAGGCGGTCGTGCGCGGCATCGTCCGCGACGGCGAGCGGGTTCGGGACGCGCACGAGGGCGAGATCGTCGAGGTCGTGCTGGACCGCACCCCGCTGTACGCGGAGTCCGGCGGCCAGGACAGCGACGCGGGCGTGATCACCGCGGACAGCACCGATCTCGAGGTGCTGGACGTGCAGAAGGTGGCCCGCAAGCTGTGGGTGCACCAGGTGCGGGTACGCGGCGGCGAGGTCACCGAGGGCCAGCACGTGCTCGCGCAGGTCGACCCCGAGTGGCGGACCGGCGCGCGGCAGGGCCACTCCGGCACCCACGTGGTGCACGCGGCGCTGCGCCAGGTGCTCGGCCCGACCGCGCTGCAGAGCGGCTCCTACAACAAGCCCGGCTACCTGCGCCTGGACTTCGCCTGGCAGGGCGGGCTGTCGCCGGAGACGCGCAGCGAGATCGAAGAGGTCTCCAACCTGGCGATCCGCAAGGACCTGCCGGTGCGCGTGGTCTACACGTCGATGGGTGGCGCGCAGGAACTCGGCGCGCTGGCGCTGTTCGGCGAGACCTACGACGAGACGGTCCGTGTGGTGGAGATCGGCGGCCCGTGGTCGCGCGAGCTCTGTGGTGGCACGCATGTCGAGCACTCGTCGCAGATCGGGTCGATCGCGCTGCTCGGCGAGTCGTCCATCGGCTCCGGTGTGCGGCGCATCGAGGCGTACACCGGCCTGGAGGCGTTCCAGTACCTGGCGAAGGAGCGGGCGCTGGTGCAGAACCTGGCGTTGCTGCTGAAGGTGCCGGACGGCGAGGTGCCGGCCAGGGTCGAGGCGCTGGTCGGCAGGCTGCGGGACGCGGAGAAGGAACTGGAGCGGCTGCGCGGCGAGCGACTGCTCTCGTCAGCGGGCGACCTGGCGGGCGGTGCGCGGGACGTGTCCGGTGTCGCGCTGGTCGCGACGGCGGTGCCCGACGGCGTCGCCGGTGGCGACCTGCGCACGCTGGCTGGCGAGGTGCGCAACCGGCTGGGCGAGCGGCCCGGTGTGGTGGCGTTGTTCTCGGCGGCGGACGGCAAGGTCAACTTCGTGGTGGCCACCACGGCGGCGGCCAGGGAACAGGGCGTCGCGGCGGGCGAGCTGGTGCCGTCGTTCGCGCAGGCGATCGAGGCGCGCGGCGGCGGCAAGCCGGACCTGGCGCAGGGCGGCGGCAGCCGGCCGGACGGTGTGCCGGCGGCGATCGAGGCGCTGCGCGGCGGATTGGCCACGCGATGAGCCGGGTCGATGGGCGACACTGGCCGACGTGAGTAGGCGGCCACGACGTGAGCGGGACACCGGGGCGGTCGGACGAGGTCCGGACCGCCCCGGTGTCGATGACCCCGGTCGGGGGAGGCGACTGGGCGTCGATGTCGGCTCTGTCCGGGTCGGTGTTGCCCTCAGTGATCCGAGCCCGGTTCTGGCCACCCCACTCGTTACCCTGTCGAGGGATGAGCGGGCTGGCCGCGATCTCGACCGGATCGCCGCCCTCGTCGAGGAGCATGAGGTGGTCGAAGTGGTCGTTGGCCTGCCGAGAACCCTGGCCGGCCGGACCGGTCCGGCCGCGCTGACCGCGCAGGCGTACGCGGAGGCGCTGGCCGGCCGGATCGCCCCGGTGCCGGTGCGTCTGGCCGACGAGCGGCTGACCACCGTGACGGCGGCCAGGATGCTGTCCACCCAAGGGGTCAAAGGACGCCAGCAGCGGGCCGTGGTCGACCAGGCCGCCGCGGTGGAGATCCTGCAGGGCTGGATCGACGGGCGGGCCGCGGCCCTGCGTGCCGGTTCCGGTTCCGATGAGGTGACGTCGTGAACGACGGCCTCGAACTGTTCGACGACCTGTCCGAGGACGACCCGCGCGAGACCGGCCGAGGCCGCCGCGGTGGCCGGCCGCCGCGCAAGCGCACGAAGCGCACCGGGCTGAAGTGGTCCATCGTCGGTGCGCTGGTGCTGGTCATCGCCGTCGGTGCCTACCTGGGCGTGAAGCAGTTCATGGGCATCGGCAACTATCCCGACTACGTCGGCTCGGGCACCAAGGACGTGGTGTTCCAGGTCAATCCCGGCGACACCACCAGCGACATCGGCGACGACATGGTGCAGGCCGGGATCGTGCAGAGTTCGGGTGCGTTCGTGAAGGCGAGCGAGACCAACTCGGCGGTGGCCAGCGTGCAGCCCGGTTTCTATGTGCTCAAGGAGCACATGTCCGGTGCGGCGGCCGTCCGCCTGATCACCACGGCGGCGAGCAGGGTCGGCCTGCTGGAGATCAAGAGTGGCCAGCAGCTGGACGACACGACGAGCACCGCGGGCAAGGTCAGCCCCGGCATTCTCACGCACATCTCCGATGCCACCTGCGCGATGCTCAACGGCACGAAGACGTGCGTGTCGGTGGCCCAGCTGCGGTCCGCGATCGAGAGCACCGACCCGGCCACCCTGGGCGTGCCGGACTGGGCGATTCCCAGCGTGACCAGCGCGGATGCCAAGCACCGGCTCGAAGGCCTGATCATGCCCGGCGTCTACGACCTGAAGCCCGGCGAGACGGCCGCGCAGACCATCAAGCGGATCATGGACCAGTCGTCGGCCCAGTTGCAGGCGGCCGGCCTGCCGTCGGCCAGCCAGCAGAACTCCGGTTTCAGCCCGTACCAGGTGCTCACCTTGGCATCCATTGTGGAGCGTGAGGCGGGCACCACAGCCGACATGCCCAAGATCGCGCGGGTGTTCTACAACCGGTTGCAGCAGGGCATGGAACTGCAGTCGGACGCCACGGTCGACTACGGCCTGGACCGCCCGATGGTGGCCACGTCACCGACGGAGCGCCCGAAGGCGGGTGCCTACAACACCTACGCCGATGCCGGCCTGCCGCCGACCCCGGTGTCCAGCCCGAGCGCCGACGCCATCCAGGCCGCCACCCAGCCGGCGTCCGGCCCGTGGCTGTTCTTCGTGGTGTGCGAGAAGGACCGTAGCTCCTGCTTCGCGACGAACCTGGCGCAGCACAACAAGAACGTCCAGTTGGCGATCAGGAACGGCGTCTTCTGACATGCGGGCTGCCGTCCTCGGCTCGCCGGTCGCGCATTCGCTGTCCCCGGTGCTGCACGGCGCCGCGTACGCCGAACTCGGTCTGGCCGGCTGGACCTTCGAGCGGATCGAGGTGGACGCGGCCGGGTTGCCCGGTCTCGTCCGCGGTCTCGGCCCGGAATGGGCCGGTCTTGCGGTGACGATGCCGGGCAAGAAGGCCGCGCTGGCGTTCGCCTCGGACGTCACCGCCCGGGCGGCCGCCGTCGGCGCGGCGAACACGTTGCTGCGGTTGGCCGACGGGTGGCGTGCGGACTGCACGGACGTTGCCGGGGTGACGGGTGCGCTCACCGCTGCCGGTTACCGTTGGTCCGGCCGACCGGCGTTGTTGCTCGGTGCTGGTGGCACGGCGGCCGCGGCCGTGGCGGGACTGGCGGCCCTCGGAATGCGCTCGGTGGTCGTGGTGGTGCGGGATCCGGTGCGGGCGGCCGATGTCGCACGGACCGCGGCGCGGGTCGGGGTGTCGGTGGACGTGCGGCCGTGGTCCGAGGTGGACCTCGCGGCGGTGGCGGGATCGTGCGAGCTGGTGGTGAGCACGGTGCCGGCGGCGGCGGTGGAGTCGTGCGCGGCGGCGTTGGCGGCGGCGCCGTGTGTGCTGGACGTGATCTACCACCCGTGGCCGACGACGCTGTCCGAAGCGGTGGCGGCGGCCGGCGGGCGGTTGGCCACCGGCCTGGACATGCTGCTGCACCAGGCGTTCGGCCAGGTCGAGCAGTTCACCGGCAAGCCGGCCCCGAAGGAAGTCATGCGCGCGGCCCTGAAATCGGCCACGGCAACGAGGTTGCCACTCCCGCTCTGACGCCCTACTTCGCGTCGAGGTCGGCGGCGACCAGGGTCGCGATCTCGTCCAGCGCGGCGTCCGCCCCGTCGCCCTCGGCGGCCAGCACGACCTCGTCTCCGCATGCCGCGCCCAGCGTCATAAGCTTGAGCACGCTCCCGGCCATGACCGGTGCCCCATCACCCTTCCGGATGGTGATCGCCACCGGCTGCGCGGCCGCGGCCTTCGCCACCAGCGCCGCCGGGCGGGCGTGCAGGCCCACCTTGCTGCCCACGGTGACCCGTCGTTCCGCCATCGGGCTCCCTTCGTCATCCCCGGCCGGGGAACGCGCCCGACTCCGGGATCGTCCGGTCGAGTTGCATCGTCACCTGGTAGTGGTCACCTCGGTACCACGACGTCATGTCCTCGACCGGCGCGCCGTTCCGGGTCGAGATCCGGCGGAACACCAACAACGGTGTACCTGACCGAATTCCCAACAGTTCCGCCGTCTCCCGGTCCGCGCCCTCCGACCACACCGTCTGCGTCGCATGATCGAACACGACGCCGTGCTCGGCGAGTTGGGTGTAGAGCGAGTCGGTCAGGTCGAGGTCGAGCAGCCGAGGCAGGTAGCCGCGGTGGTACCAGCCGCGTTCCACCGCGAGTGGTGTGCCGTCGGCCCTGCGCAGCCGGCACAGGTGGTACGCGGCCGTGCCCGGCGGCAGTCGCAGTGCGGTCGCCGTGCCGGGCGGCGGGATGAGTTCGGCGGTGTCGATGACCTCGGTGGACGGGGTCAGGCCGCGGCGGCGCATGTCGGAGGTGAACGACATCAGGTAGAGCTGCAACTCCATGCGCCGCTGCATGGTGTAGGTGCCCTTGCCGCGCACGGTGACCAGCAGCCCGTCGGTGACCAGCCGCGCCACGGCCGAACGGACGGTCAGCCGGGAGACCCCGTACCGCTCGGCGAGCTCCCGCTCGGACGGGATCGCCGATCCGGGCGGGAGCTCGTTCTCGATCAGCCGACGCAGGATCTCGCGTAGCTGGACATGTTTCGGCCGTGGACCGTCCACGATCCGGATTGGTTCGACCATTTGCACGCCGGTGTGCGCGCCGTTGACCGGCCTGCTGCGCGCCTCACTGGTCACGGTGCCTCCCGTCGCAGGTCACAGGGACTCCACCCTCGCCCAGGCCGAGCATCATTGGTACGTTCCGGTCTAGACCAGTTGGTCCGGGAGGATGCCCCTCCCAGTGAGGGAGTGTCAAGACTCGCCGCTGTTTCGTGTCCAGGAAACAACCACCCGGCGCAACGCGACCCGACCATTCAACGGACGACACGCGCGGCAGCATGATCGCCTGCCCGATCACCGGCCGCGGTCCCACCAGGCTGACTCCCATGAACCTCGCCCGTCCTGCCCGCCAGCGCGATCACCAACCCCGTCCCGCCAGGGCGGCTCGCCCGAACCTCGCCGTGTCCCGCTGTGTCCTGGCCGGCCGCTGTGTCGCCGGGGTGCGCGCATGAACCTCGTCATCTCCGGCATCGCCGGCTGGTCGCCGTCTCGTCGAGGTGCCGCCGTCAGTCCCGGGGTGTCCGGGAGCGCGGCCGCCTGCCCGCGGGCCGGCCATCGTCCCGTGATGGTGGCTTCATGAACCTCATCGTCGTGGCCGGCTGCGCGCTGGCCGGAACCGTCGCCGGCACGCTCGGCCGGACAGCCGTGCGCCGCTCCGGCATCACCTGCCGCCCGCCCTGGTGCGAGCTCGGCTGCGCCGCCCTGTCCGCGTTCCTCGGCTGGCGAACCGCCACCGGGCTGCTGCCGTACTGGTGGCTGCCCGTTCCGTTGCTGCTCAGCTGGTTCGCCGTGCCGCTGGTGGCCGCAGACCTGGCCCGCCGCCGACTGCCCGACGCCCTCACCCTGCCCGCCTACCCGGTGCTCGGCCTCGCCGTCGGCCTGGCCGCCGCCACCGGCCCCGATCCCGGTGTCGGCCCGCGCGCGGCGGCAGGTGCGGTGCTGTTCGGCGGCGCCCACGCGCTGATCCGCTGGCGGGCTCCGCACGCGATGGGCGGCGGCGACGTGAAGCTCGCCGGCAGCCTGGGCGCCGTGCTCGGTGCGGTCGGCTGGGCGGCGTTCGCGGTCGCGGCCACGCTGGCAGCCGCGGTGACGGCCTCACTGGCGGCCGCAACCCGCGCCGGCACCGCCGCACACGGCCCCGGCCTGCTCGCCGCCACCTGGCTGGTCGCGACATTCCCCGGCGGCCACTTACTCGCGGCCGGTTGAGCCCGCCGGTCGATGCCCCCGGCACGGTGGTGGCCGGGTCGAGCCGATGGGGCCCGGTGCGGTGGGGCTCGAGTCAGGCCCCAGGGTGCCGCGACCAGCCCGTCTGCCCAGCGTGGGAGGATCAAACGGTGTTGCGTTGGATGACCGCCGGTGAGTCGCACGGACCCGCGCTGGTGGCGGTGCTGGAAGGCATGGTGGCCGACGTCGGGATCACCACCGCCGACATCGCCACCCAACTGGCCCGCCGACGGCTCGGCTACGGCCGTGGTGCCCGGATGAAGTTCGAGGCCGACGCGATCGAGGTGATCGGCGGCATCCGGCACGGCAGGACCATGGGCGGACCGGTCGCGATACGCATCGGCAACACCGAGTGGCCGAAGTGGGAGCAGGTGATGGCGGCCGATCCGGTCGATGCGGACGTGCTCGACGGGCTGGCCCGCAACGCACCGCTGACCCGGCCGCGGCCCGGTCACGCCGATCTGCCCGGCATGCTCAAGTACGGCTTCACCGACGCGCGGCCCGTTCTGGAACGGGCCAGCGCCAGGGAGACCGCGGCGCGCACCGCGCTCGGGGCCGTGGCCAGGGCGTTCCTGCGGCAGGTGCTGGGCGTGGAAGTGCTCAGCCACGTCGTCGCGCTCGGTTCGGTCAGTGCCGAGCACGGCGCGCTGCCCGAAGCACACGACCTGGACGTCATCGACAGCAGCCCGGTCCGCGCCCTGGAAGCCGCCACGACGGAGGCGATGGTCGCCGAGGTGGACGCCGCCCGCAAGGACGGCGACACACTGGGCGGCATCGTCGAGGTCGTCGTGCACGGCCTGCCACCCGGCCTGGGCGCACACGTCCATTGGGACCGGCGCCTGGACTCCCGCCTGGGTGCCGCCATGCTCGGCATCCAGGCGATCAAGGGCGTCGAGATCGGCGACGGCTTCGAGGTGGCGCGCACGCGGGGCAGCAAGGCGCAGGACGAGATCGAGCCGGGCGAGGGCGCCGCCGGTGCCAAGGGCGTGCACCGGCGGTCCAACCGTGCCGGCGGGCTGGAGGGCGGTATCACCAACGGTGAACCGCTGCGGGTCCGCGTCGCGATGAAGCCGATCTCCACCATCCCGCGTGCACTGTCCACAATAGATGTCGTGACGGGCGAGGCCGCGGTGGCGATCAACCAGCGGTCGGACGTGTGTGCTGTGCCGGCGGCCGGTGTGGTGGCCGAGGCGATGGCCGCGCTGGTGCTGGCCGACGCGACGCTGGAGAAGTTCGGCGGCGACTCGGTCGCGGAGACCTCCCGCAACGCGCGGGCCTACGTCGAGGCGACGGAGCAGCGGTGGTGAGCGGACCGCTCGTCGTCATCGGCCCGCCCGGCGCCGGCAAGACCACCGTCGGGGCCCTGCTCGCGGAGCGACTGGACCTGTCGTTCCGCGACGTCGACGACGACATCGCCACCACGGCAGGCAAGCCGATCACCGACATCTTCGCCACCGACGGCGAGCCGGTGTTCCGCGCGCTGGAGGAGTCCGCCGTGGCCACGGCGCTCGCCGAGCACACCGGCGTGCTCGCGCTGGGCGGCGGTGCCATCCTGGCGGAGCGGACCAGGGCCGCGCTGGCCGGACACACCGTGGTGTTCCTCAGTGTCGGCATGGCCGAGGGTGTGCGCCGCACCGGCCTGTCCACCGCCCGGCCGCTGCTCGCCGGTGTCAACCCGAGGGCCACCTTCAAGGCACTGCTGGACGCCCGCCTGCCGCTCTACCGCGAGGTCGCCACCATCGAGGTGGCCACCGACGAGCTGCCGCCGGACGAGATCGTGGCGAAGGTCCTCGCCGCGATCGGGAATGGGGACCAGTGAGCGAGTCGGTGCGGATCGCCGTCAGCGCCGAGCGGCCGTACGAGGTGGTGGTTGGCCGGGGCCTGCTCGGTGAGATCGCGTCGTCGGTCGCCGACCGGTCCAAGGTCGTGATCCTGCACCAGCCCAGCCTCGCCCCGATCGCCGAGGTGATGCGCGTCGAGCTCGAGGAGCGCGGGACCGAGGCGTACCGGCTGGAGGTGCCGGACGCCGAGGACGGCAAAACCCTGTCGGTGACCGAGTTCTGCTACACGGTGCTGGGCCGGATCGGCCTGGACCGCCAGGGCGCCGTGATCGGGCTGGGCGGCGGTGCCGCGACCGACCTGGCCGGGTTCGTCGCCGGCACCTGGCTGCGCGGCGTGCGGGTGGTGCACGGGCCCACCACGCTGCTCGGCATGGTCGACGCGGCGGTGGGCGGCAAGGCGGGCGTCAACACCGAGGCCGGCAAGAACCTGGTCGGCGTCTTCCACGAGCCGGCCGGCGTCTTCGCCGACCTCGTCACGCTGGAATCCCTGCCGCGCGAGGAGATCGTCGCCGGCATGGCCGAGGTGATCAAGGCGGGGTTCATCGCCGACCCGGTCATCCTCGACCTCATCGAAGCCGACCCGGAGAAGGCGCTCGACCCGACCGGCGACGTACTCGGCGAACTGGTGCGCCGCGCCATCCAGGTGAAGGCCGACGTGGTGTCCGCCGACCTGCGCGAGTCCAGCCTCCGCGAGGTGCTCAACTACGGCCACACCCTCGGCCACGCCATCGAGCGGCGCGAGCGGTACCGGTGGCGGCACGGTGCCGCGGTCAGCGTCGGCCTGGTGTTCGCCGCCGAGCTGGCCCGCCTGGCCGGCCGGCTGGACGAGCAGACCGCCGCCCGCCACCGGGCCGTGCTGTCCTCGGTCGGCCTGCCCACCACCTACGACGCCGACGCGCTGCCCGACCTGCTGGAAGGCATGCGCAACGACAAGAAGACCAGGGCCGGCACGCTCCGATTCGTCGTGCTGGACGGCCTCGCCCGACCGGGTCGGCTGGCCGGACCCGACCAGCAGCTGCTCACCTCGGCGTACGCGGCCGTGGCCGGGCCGGGCACGAACTCGGAGGTGGCGCGATGAAGGCGCTGGTGCTCAACGGCCCCAACCTCGGCCGGCTCGGCCTGCGCGAGCCCGACATCTACGGCAGCACCACCTACGCCGACCTGGTGCGGCTGTGCGAGGACACCGGTGCCGAACTCGGTATCGAGGTCGAGGTGCGGCAGACCGATCACGAGGGCGAACTGGTCGGCTGGCTGCACGACGCAGCGGACGCCGGCTGGCCCGTGGTGCTCAACGCCGCCGCCTTCACGCACTACTCGATCGCCGTGCGCGACGCCTGTGCCCAGCTCACCGCACCACTGATCGAGCTGCACATCTCCAACACGCACCGCCGCGAGGAGTTCCGCCAGCACAGCTACCTCTCCGCCGTGGCCACCGGCGTGATCCTCGGCCTCGGCGTGGATGGCTACCCGCTGGCACTGCGCTGGCTCGCCGCCCACCCCAAGGACTGACCACTCGGGCGAACGAGACCGCCTGCCCGACGGCGGCCCCGGCGAGAGATTGTCGCGCCGGTCGGTCCGGGTGGGCATCATGTCGGTCGTGCCAGAATCGCCACCCGAACTGATCACCGACCGGCTCCGGCTGCGCCCGTTGACGCCCGACGACGTCGACGCCCTGGTGCCGGTGTTCACCGAACCGGCCGTGACCCGCTATTTCGCCAACGACGTCCCCAACCGGGATGCCGTGCGGATGCTGGTGGACCGCAGGCTGACCCGGCCGATGTTGCCCGGCATGGGCAGTTGGGTGGTGGACCTGGACGGTGCCGTCGCCGGCCTGGTCCACCTGTGGCCCTCCGCGCACCTGCCCGGCGACCTGGTGGAGATGGGTTGGCTGCTGGCCACCGAGTACTGGGGCAGGGGCCTGGCCTCCGAGGCGGCGGCCGCTGTGCTGACGCACGGCAGGCGCGGGCTCGGCCTGCCCGCTGTGTGGTCGCTGGTGCACCGGGAGAACAAGGCCAGTCTCGCGGTGGCCGACCGGCTGGGCATGGTGGCGGTCGGTGAAGGGCGCTACCACGGCGGGCCGCACCGGGTGTTCACCGCGCTGGCCGAGCCGGCCGGTGCGCTGCACCATGTCGAACTGTGGGTGCCCGACCTGGCCCGATCCGAACAGTCACTCGGCTGGCTGCTCACCCGGCTGGGCTGGCAGCCGTTCCAGCGCTGGGCCGACGGCGCGAGCTGGCGTCGCGGCGACACCTACGTGGTCGTCGAGGCGTCGCCGGACCGCAGCGCGACCGGCCACGACCGGCTGCGCCCCGGACTGAACCACCTCGCCCTGCACGTGGCCGATCCGGCGGCGGTGGACGACCTGGTGGCGGCAGCGACCGGCAGGGGATGGCGGCTGCTGTTCGCCGACCGGCATCCGCATGCCGGCGGCGATCACCAGTACGCGGCCTACCTGGAGGACCCGGACGGCTTCGAGATCGAACTCGTGGCAGCGAAGACGGACGCATCGCCACATCGTGGGGTGAACGACCCCACTTCACCCAACTGAGTGATGAACGTCCGTAGACTGTCGTGGGCTGCGAGGGCCGCCGCCCGCTGCGGGTGGCGCGGAGGTCGTTGCGGGATGCCGAGACCCAACCTGACGGTCGGGCTGTCCGGACCACGACGACGGCGGGCCGCCTGTGGCGCGCTCGGCGCCGTCCTCGCGACGGTGCTGCTCGCCGCGTGTTCGGGCACCGCGATACCACAGGCCGAAGGGTCGAGGGCGGTGCTGCCCGGCGGTCACGGCGCCACCCGGCAGGCACCCCGCGTGCCACCGACCGGCACGCTCGCCACCGGGCACTCCAGGAGCAGCGGGGGCGTCGTCGCGTCCGGCGGGCCGGCAGCGCCGTACAACTACGCGCCGTCCGTACTGGAAACCCAGGGCACGTACCGGATGTGGTGGTGCAGCCAGCTGCCCGGCGCGGCCCGGCCCGGCGACCAGATCCTGTATGCCGCGGCGACGTCGCCCAACGGTCCGTTCAGCGCACCGAACCGCCGCCCCGGTCAGGCGGTGTTCACCAACAGCCCCAACGGTTTCGACCGCCTGCACACCTGTGACCCGTCGGTGATCGAAGTCAACGGCGTCTACTACCTCTACTACACCGGCACGTTCGACCCGCACGGCAACCGCAACGCGATCGGCCTGGCCACCAGCACCGACGGCGTGCACTGGACCCGTGCCAACGACGGTGCGCCCATCGTGTCGGCGGCCGGCGACGTCACCCACACCAACACCTACGGCGCCGGCCAGCCGTCCGCGCTGTACCGCAACGGCATGTTCTACCTGATGTTCACCGACACCACCGGTGCCGCGACCGCCCAGAACGGGGCGGGCCAGTTCGTGTTGCGCTCCCCGGACCCGGCGTTTCGGCGTGGTGTGCAGGCGTTGGGCCCGCAGGGTTTCGCATCGGTGATCAGCGCGACCGGCGTGCGCACCCGGTCGGTGGCCGACGCGACGACGTCGGACTGGATGTGGGTGGACGCGCTGCAGGCGTTCGCCATCGCCACCGACGACAACGGCGGCACCACGATCACGTTCTGGGACGCCGGTTTCACCTACCACCCGGACCAGCCGATCACCATTCCCGGCCCGCAGCGTGAGGGCCCCGGCCTGGTGCGCACGGCGGAGGGCCACGCGCCGGTGGACGCGGCGAACCCGTGCGGCCTGGTGCCGCTGGACGTGGTCCGCGCGACCGGTGTCGCCGCCGGCCCGGACGGGTTGCAGCACTTCGGCGTGGACGTGGACGGCCTGCACGCCTGCCGAAGCGGGGCCGCGTCGCTGGCGCTGCTGGACGGTTTCGCCGTGCCGGCACCGGATCGCACGGTCGACATCGTGGTCGGTGACCACCTGGTCGAGGTGGAGCGCCGCTCGGTCGCGCTGGCACTGGCCGCCGGCATGGTGGAGACACCGCCCGCGGCCGTCGCGGCACTGCCCGTCGAGGCCCACCTGCGACCCGGCGCCGTTGCCGTGTCGGCCACCGGCCGGCCGGTCGGATTCCGGCTGGACGACGGCAAACTCTGGGTGGTGGGCGCTGCGTCGGTGGCGCAGCTGAACTCGTCACCCGTCCAGACGGTGACCGCCCAGACCTGGGACTCCTACCCGCGCGGCGCCGACCTGAGCGGCCTGCGGCCCTGACGCTCCGGCGGCTGGAGCCTGCTGCCGACCGCGAAGCCGACCGCGGCCGGCAGCATGATCAGCAGCGCGATGAACGCGGCGTCGCCGGTCAGCGCCGAACCCAACGCCGACACGCCGGTCTGGTCCACGAACACCGCCCTGGCGATCACGCTGAGCAGGCCGGCCAGCAGGCCGCCGACCAGGCCCGCGTAGAACCACTGCAGGCCACCGCGCGGTCTGCGCAGCCAGCCGTCGACGCCGCCCCAGAACAGGCCGACGCCGACCAGCAGCGCCAGCACCACCGGGTCCAGCACCGAACCGGCGCCGGGGGCGGTCACCTGTACCTTCGCGAGCACGGTCTCCGCGGCCGCATAGACCACGGCCATCGCGCAGCCGCGCACCAGCCAGGGTTGCATCGCCCCAGCGTACGACGAGCCGCCGCACACGTGACCGGCGAGTAGCCGACCCGTGTCCCACCGGCACTTTCCGCACTAGGCTCGGCCGTGTGCCCGAACAACACGTGACGCGCAGGGAAGCGCTGCGCCAGGAGCTGCGCGCGGCCGAACTGGACGCGCTGTTCATCACCGATCTGTTGAACATCCGCTACCTCACCGGATTCACCGGTTCCAACGCCGTGCTCGTCGTCGCGGCGGCCGACGGACCCCATGCCGAGGCCAGGACACTGCTGTGCACCGACGGCCGCTACCTCACCCAGTCGGAACGGCAGGTCCCCGAACTGGAACGGCTCATCGACCGGGGTTCCGATCTCGCCCTGATGGCCAGGGTGGCGACCGACGCGACCGCCTACCGGCGCACCGGTTTCGAAAGCCACCGCGTCACCGTCGACCAGTTGACCGCGCTGACCGACCAGGCCCGTGCGGTCGAACTGGTCCGGGCGCCCGGCCATGTGGAACGGCAGCGCCTGGTGAAGGACGATGGCGAGATCGAGGCACTGCGGATGGCGTGCGCCGCCGCCGACCGGGCCCTGGCCGAACTGATGGAACAGGGCGGGCTGCGGCCGGGCCGGACCGAGCGGGAGGTCAGCCGCGACCTGGAGGGCCGGATGCTGGACAACGGCGCCGCCGCCATCTCGTTCGAGTCGATCGTCGCGTCCGGGCCGAACTCCGCCGTGCCGCACCACCGCCCGACCGACCGGGAACTGGCCACCGGCGACCTCCTGAAGCTCGACTTCGGCGCCCTGGTGGACGGCTACCACTCCGACATGACCCGCACGCTCGTGCTCGGTGAGCCCGCCGACTGGCAGCGTGACCTCTACCGGCTGGTCGCCGAGTCGCAGGCGGCGGGCCGGGCCGCGCTGGCGCCGGGCACCGAGGTGAGCGACGTGGACGCCGCCGCCCGCGACGTGATCGACCACGCGGGCTACGGCGAGCAGTTCCTGCACGGCCTTGGCCACGGGGTCGGACTGGAGATCCACGAGGCACCGACGTTGTCCAGGACCGGTGACGGTAGACTCGCCGCTGGCATGGCGGTCACCGTCGAGCCCGGGGTGTACCTCGCGGGGCGCGGCGGAGTGCGGATCGAGGACACCCTCGTGGTCCGGGACACCGGACCGGAGCTGCTGACCCTGACCACCAAGGATCTCGTCGTCGTGTGAGCGGCCGGCGAGCACGCCCAATCCCGTTCCATCCGCGACAGGAGAAGTTACAGCCGTGGCCACCACCAACGACTTGAAGAACGGCCTGGTCCTGAACCTGGACGGCCAGCTCTGGTCCGTCGTGTCGTTCCAGCACGTCAAGCCGGGCAAGGGCGGTGCCTTCGTGCGCACGACGCTCAAGCACGTGTTGTCCGGCAAGGTGGTCGACCGCACGTTCAACGCGGGGACCAAGGTCGACACCGCCACCGTGGATCGGCGCGAGATGACCTACCTGTACCTGGACGGCACCGACTTCGTGTTCATGGACACGGACACGTACGACCAGTTGACCGTGCCCAGGGACACGGTCGGCGACGCGGCCCACTACCTGCTGGAGAACTCGTCCGCGATGGTCGCCACCCACGAGGGTGTCGCGCTGTACGTGGAACTCCCGGTGTCGGTGGAACTGATCATCCAGCACACCGACCCTGGCCTGCAGGGCGACCGGTCCACCGGCGGCACCAAGCCGGCGACGCTGGAGACCGGTGCCGAGATCCAGGTGCCGCTGTTCGTGACCACCGGCGAGAAGGTCAAGGTCGACACCCGTGACGGGCGGTACCTGGGCCGTGTCAGCGCCTGATCCGACACCGGCCGGCGCACGTCGCCGCGCCGCCGGTGGCGGTGGGCGGCCGATCAGCGGCGCACGCCGGAAGGCCCGCAAGCGCGCGGTGGACATTCTCTACGAAGCGGACATCCGCGACGCCGACCCGGTCGCCATGCTCGCCGAACGGGTCGGCGAACCGGACCTACCCCCGGTCAACGACTACACGGTGACTCTGGTCGAAGGTGTCGCCACGCACCGGCCGAGGATCGACGAGATCCTGTCCGAGCACTCGGAGGGGTGGCCGCTGCGGCGCATGCCGGCGGTGGACCGGGCGGTGCTGCGGCTGGGCCTGTACGAGCTGTTGTGGTCCACGGACGTGCCGGCCGCGGTGGTGATCGACGAAGCGGTGGAACTGGCCAAGACGCTGTCCACAGACGACTCGCCGCGCTTCGTGAACGGCGTCCTCGGCCGCATCGCCGGCATAGCCGACCAACTACGCGCAATCCTCTGACGCAGGCGTCACCAGGGCTCCGCCGGGCCGCCGCGAGCGGTGCCGCGGTCGCCGGACGGTCGTGCTCGGGCGTGACCGGCGCGCCCACCCGCGCCGACATGGGCGGCCGGCCTGTGGTGCGGTCGCGGCTGGTCGGCTCGCTGACCTGCGCCGACGCCGGCCGGTGGTGCGGCCGGGGTCGGATTTCCGAACGGCGGCTCGGGCGGTGCCGCGGCCGGGCAACGGGTCGGGTTGGTCACGATCCGGTCGCGGGGAGCGGCGTCGAACCAACGCTCCCCGGCGACGCGGTCCGCCAGGTGTCATTCCTCCTTGGACGGGCGCGCCTCGGGCGGGAGGACGCCCCAGTCGATGAGCTGCTCGGTGAGCTCGCCGGGGGTCATGTCGTAGATGATCGCCAGCGAGCGCAGGTCCTCGGTCCGGATGGACAGGACCTTGCCGTTGTAGTCACCGCGCTGGCTCTGGATGGTCGCCGCGTACCTGGCCAGCGGACCGACCTTCTCCGCCGGCAGCTGTTGCAGCCGCTCCAGGTTGATCACGATCTTGGTGGCCGGCTCGGCTCCCGAGGGCACGCGGCCTTCTGGCAGGAGTTCGGCCACCGGCACCCCGTAGAAGTCGGCCAGTTCGGCCAGCTTCTGCACGGTCACCGCCCGGTCGCCGCGCTCGTACGAGCCGACGACGACCGCCTTCCACCTGCCACCCGACTTCTGTTCGACGCCGTGCAGTGACAACCCCTGCTGCTGCCGGATGCCGCGCAGTTTGGCGCCCAGCGCCTTGGCGTAGTCGCCCATGTGACGGTTCTCCGTTCGTTCGCCCCGTCAGCCGGATTTGGCGAGCCGCGGGGAGCCTGAGATCGATACGCAGAGTAATGGTTACTCCTTGTCGTCACCAGGTCAAGCCGATCCCGGTGCGTCATCCGGGCGAGACATGGGACACCACTCGGACGCATGACGCCGACGACCTGATACGGTGCAGGTCAGACCGGGTATCCGGTCGGCAAGACGTCCTTTAAGGACCCGTCCCGTGAGGCGGGGAAGGAGGTCCACCGTGGCGCCCCGAACGCGTGGCGCGGCGGACCCAGCCGAGGAGCGCGAGCTGCTCTCGGCCGGCGATGTCGCGCGTACCGTCGCCCGAATGGCCCATCAGGTGATCGAGAAGACCGCTCTCGACGCGGCTTCGGTACCACCGGTCGTGTTACTCGGTATTCCCCGGCGAGGCGCTCCGCTCGCCCGGCGGCTGGCCGAGAAGATCCTGGAGTTCAGCGGCGTCCCCGTGCCCACCGGCACCCTCGACATCACCCTCTACCGGGACGACCTGCGCCACCGGCCCCCCCGGCCGCTGGAGTCCACCCGATTGCCCGAGGGCGGTATCGACGACCGGCTCGTTGTACTCGTCGATGACGTGCTGTTCTCCGGCCGCACCGTCAGCGCCGCACTCGACGCCCTGCGCGACCACGGTCGCCCGCGCGCCGTGCAGCTCGCCGTGCTCGTCGACCGAGGCCACCGCGAGCTGCCGATCCGCGCCGACTACGTGGGCAAGAACGTGCCGACGGCCAGGGCGGAGGAGGTCGCCGTGCTGCTGGACGAGATCGACGGCCGGGACGCGGTCCTGCTGCGCAGGCGGGAGGGCGAACCAGCGTGAGGCATCTGCTCTCCACCGCCGGCCTGGACCGCGAGGCCGCCATCGGCCTGATGGACACCGCCGACGAGCTGAAGGCCACCCTCCTGGGCCGCGAGGTGCGCAAGCTGCCCACGCTGCGCGGCCGGACGGTGATCACCGTCTTCTACGAGAACTCCACCCGCACCCGCGTGTCGTTCGAGATCGCCGGCAAGTGGATGAGCGCCGACGTGGTGAACGTCTCGGCGGGCGGTTCGTCGGTGGGCAAGGGCGAGTCGCTGCGGGACACCGCACTGACCCTGGCCGCGGCCGGCGCCGACTGCGTGATCATCCGGCACCCGGCATCGGGTGCCGCGGACCGGTTGGCGGTGTGGCTGGCCGAGGCCGGCACCTGCGTGGTCAATGCGGGCGACGGTACCCACGAGCACCCGACCCAGGCCCTGCTGGACGCGGCCACCCTGCGGGAACGGCTGGGCGACCTGGCCGGCAGGCGGATCGCGATCGTCGGCGATGTGCTGCACAGCAGGGTGGCCCGGTCCAATGTGCACCTGCTGGGCACCCTGGGCGCGGACGTGGTGCTGGTGGCGCCGCCGACGCTGTTGCCGGTCGGCGTCCACAGGTGGGGCGTCGGTGTGTCCCACGACCTGGACGCCGAACTACCCAGCCTGGACGCGGTGATGATGCTGCGGGTCCAGGTGGAGCGGATGCACGGCGGGTTCTTCCCGTCGGCCAGGGAGTACTCGATCAGCTACGGCCTGTCCGAGGGCCGCGCCGCCCGGTTGCCCGACCACGCGGTCGTGCTACACCCCGGCCCGATGCTGCGCGGCATGGAGATCGCGTCCTCGGTGGCCGACTCGCCGCGGGCGGCGATCGTGGACCAGGTGCGCAACGGGGTCCACATGCGCATGTCGGTGCTCTACCACCTGCTCGCCGGGGAGGGATCGTGACGACGCTGGTGCTGCGTGGCGTCCGGCCGTACGGCGAGGGCGATCCGGTGGACCTGCGGATCGCCGGCGGGGTGATCGACGAGATCGGCACCGGGCTGACCGCGGACGAGGTGATCGACGCGACCGGCCAGATCGTGTTGCCCGGCTTCGTCGACCTGCACACCCACCTGCGGGAACCGGGCCGGGAGGACGCGGAGACGATACTGTCCGGCTCGGCCGCGGCCGCACTGGGCGGTTTCACCGCGATATTCGCCATGGCCAATACCGATCCGGTGGCGGACAACGCGGTCGTGGTGGAACACGTGTGGCGGCGCGGTGCCGAGGTCGGACTGGTGGATGTGCGTCCGGTCGGCGCGGTGACGGTCGGCCTGGCCGGTGAGCGGCTGGCCGAGTTGGGCACCATGGCCCGGTCCGCGGCCGGGGTGCGGTTGTTCTCCGACGACGGGCACTGCGTGGCCGATCCGCTGGTGATGCGCCGGGCCCTGGAGTACTCCAAGGCGGTCGGCGGGGTGATCGCGCAGCACGCGGAGGAGCCCAGGCTCACCGTGGGCGCGCAGGCCAACGAGGGCGAGCAGGCAGCGCGGCTGGGCCTGGCCGGTTGGCCGGCGGCGGCCGAGGAGGCCATCGTCGCGCGGGACTGCCTGCTGGCCGGCACGGTCGGCGCGCGGCTGCACATCTGCCACGTGTCCACCGCGGGCACCGCCGAGCTGGTCGGCTGGGCGAAGGCCAGGGGGGTCGATGTGACGGCCGAGGTGACACCGCACCACTTGCTGCTCACCGACGACCGGTTGGCCGACTACGATCCGGTCAACAAGGTGAACCCGCCGCTGCGCGGTCACCACGACGTGGACGCCCTGCGCGCCGCGCTCGCCGGCGGCGTGATCGACTGCGTGGCCACCGACCACGCCCCGCACGCACCGCAGGACAAGGACTGCGAATGGGCGAGCGCGCGGCCGGGCATGCTGGGTCTGCAGACGGCGCTGCCGGTCGTGGTACTGGCGATGGTGCGCACCGGCCTGCTGGACTGGCGTGGGGTGGCGAGGGTGCTGTCCGAACGACCGGCCGACATCGGTGGCCTGCCCGACCAGGGCAGGCCGGTCGCGACCGGTGAACCGGCGAACCTCGCCGTGGTCGACCCGGACGCCGAGTGGACGGTGCGTGGCCAGGACCTCGCCAGCATCGCGGACAACACGCCGTTCGCCGGGATGACCATGCCGGCGAGGGTGGTCACGACGATCTCGCGGGGCAGGATCACCGCGCACGACGGAAGGATTCGCCGATGAGCCGCAACCGCTCAGGAGCCACTGCCGCCGCGCTGGTGCTGGAGGACGGCAGGGTGTTCCCCGGCCGCGCCTATGGAGCCGTCGGCGCTTCGGTCGGCGAAGTGGTGTTCTGCACCGGCATGACCGGCTACCAGGAGACCCTGACCGATCCGTCCTACCACCGGCAGATCGTGGTCCAGACCGCGCCGCAGATCGGCAACACCGGTTGGAACGACGAGGACGACGAGTCGAGCCGGATCTGGGTGGCCGGGTACGTGGTGCGCGACCCGGCCCGGATCGCCTCCAACTGGCGTTCGGTGCGCTCGCTGGCAGCAGAGCTGGAGTCGCAGGGGATCGTCGGTATCGCCGAAGTGGACACCAGAACGCTGACCAGACACATCAGGGAACGCGGCGCGATGCGGGCCGGGGTGTTCTCCGGTCCGGCGCTGGCCGGCAACGCAGGAATGGTGGCGAAGGTGCGGGCGGGCCAGCCGATGCTCGGCGCCGACCTGGCCGGTGACGTCACCACCCGGCAGACCTACGTGGTGCCGGCAGCGGGCGAGACGCGGTTCCGGGTGGCCGCCCTGGACCTGGGCATCAAGTCGAACACGCCACGCATGCTGGCCGCCCGGGGTATCGAGACCCACGTGCTGCCGCTGACATCCACTGTGGACGACATGCTGGCGGTCGGGCCGGACGGCGTCTTCCTGTCCAACGGTCCGGGCGACCCGGCCACCCAGGAGCACGCCGTCGAGCTGACCAGGGCGGTGCTGGAGCGGCGCATCCCGCTGTTCGGCATCTGTTTCGGCAACCAGATTCTCGGCCGCGCACTGGGTCGGGGCACCTACAAGCTGCGGTACGGCCACCGGGGTATCAACGTGCCCGTGGTGGACGCCGCCACCGGGCGGGTCGCGATCACCGCGCAGAACCACGGTTTCGCACTGGAGGGTGAACGCGGCGAAACATTCCGGACGCCGTACGGCAGGGCGGCGGTGAGCCATCACTGCCCCAACGACGGCACCGTCGAGGGCCTGCGGTGTGCCGACGTGCCGGCGTTCTCGGTGCAGTACCACCCGGAGGCGGCCGCGGGTCCGCACGACGCCGCCGTGCTGTTCGACGAGTTCGTGTCGCTGATGGAGCGTGGCCGGAGCGGGAAAGGTGGCACCCTCTGATGCCCAGGCGGACCGACATCTCCCACGTGCTGGTGATCGGCTCAGGTCCGATCGTGATCGGGCAGGCGTGCGAGTTCGACTACTCGGGCACCCAGGCATGCCGCGTACTGCGCGCCGAGGGCCTGCACGTCAGCCTGGTCAACTCCAACCCGGCGACGATCATGACCGACCCGGAGTTCGCGGACGCCACCTACGTCGAGCCGATCACGCCCGACTTCGTCACCAAGGTGATCGCGGCGGAGCGGCCGGACGCGCTGCTGGCCACCCTGGGTGGGCAGACCGCGCTGAACACCGCCGTCGCCCTGCACGAGCGGGGTGTGCTGGAGAAGTACGGCGTCGAGCTGATCGGCGCGGACATCGAGGCGATCCAGCGCGGCGAGGACCGCCAGCGGTTCAAGGACATCGTCCGCAAGATCGGCTCCGAGGTGCCGGACAGCGCGGTGTGCCGGTCGATGGCGCACGTGCACGAAGCCGTCGCCGAACTCGGCCTGCCGGTGGTGATCCGGCCCTCGTTCACCATGGGCGGCCTGGGTTCCGGCATGGCGCACACGCCGGCGGAACTGGAGCGCATGGCGTCCACCGGCCTGGCCGAGTCGCCGGTGCACGAGGTGCTGATCGAGCAGAGCGTGCTCGGCTGGAAGGAGTACGAGCTCGAACTCATGCGCGACCGGCACGACAACGTGGTGGTCGTGTGCTCCATCGAGAACATCGACCCGATGGGTGTGCACACCGGCGACTCGGTGACCGTGGCGCCGGCGATGACCCTGACCGACCGCGAGTACCAGCACATGCGCGACGTCGGCATCGCGGTGCTGCGCGAGGTGGGCGTGGACACCGGCGGCTGCAACATCCAGTTCGCCGTGCACCCGGAAACCGGCAGGCTCGTGGTCATCGAGATGAACCCGAGGGTGTCCCGGTCCTCCGCGCTGGCGTCCAAGGCGACCGGCTTCCCGATCGCCAAGATCGCCGCCAAGCTGGCCATCGGCTACACGCTGGACGAGATCACCAACGACATCACCGGTGAGACGCCGGCCAGCTTCGAGCCGACGCTGGACTACGTCGTGGTGAAGGTGCCCCGGTTCGCGTTCGAGAAGTTCCCCGGCGCCGACCCGACGCTGACCACCACGATGAAGAGCGTCGGCGAGGGCATGGCCCTTGGCCGCAGTTTCGCCGAGGCGATGGGCAAGGCGCTGCGGTCGATGGAGACCAAGGCGGCCGGCTTCTGGACCACACCGGATCCCGAAGGCGCCACGCTGGAGTCCACCCTGGCCGAGCTGCGGGTGCCGCACGACGGCCGGCTGTACACGGTGGACCGCGCGTTGCGGTTGGGTGCCACGGTCGAGCAGGCATCGGCCGCGTCCAGCATCGACCCGTGGTTCGTCGACCAGATCGCCGCACTCGTCGAACTGCGCGGCGAACTGGCCGACGCGCCGGTGTTGGACGGCGCGTTGCTGCGCCGGGCCAAGCGTGCCGGGCTGTCCGACCGCCAGGTGGCCGCGCTGCGGCCGGAACTGGCCGGCGAGAACGGGGTGCGCAGCCTGCGGCACCGGCTGGGCGTGCGGCCGGTGTTCAAGACGGTCGACACGTGCGCGGCCGAGTTCGAGGCGCGCACGCCCTACCACTACTCCGCCTACGAGGCCGATCCGGACGCCGAGTCCGAGGTGGCGCCGCAGCGGGAGCGGCCCAAGGTGCTGATCCTGGGTTCCGGTCCGAACCGGATCGGGCAGGGCATCGAGTTCGACTACTCCTGCGTGCACGCCGCGATGTCGTTGCGCGCCGCCGGGTTCGAGACCGTGATGGTCAACTGCAACCCGGAGACCGTGTCCACCGACTACGACACCGCCGACCGCCTGTACTTCGAGCCGCTCACCTTCGAGGACGTGCTGGAGGTGTTCCACTCCGAGCAGGCGTCCGGCACGGTGGTCGGGGTGATCGTGCAGTTGGGCGGTCAGACCCCGTTGGGTCTGGCCCGCCGGTTGGCCGACGCGGGCGTGCCGGTGGTGGGCACGTCACCGGAGGCGATCCACCTGGCCGAGGACCGGGGCTCGTTCGGCGAGGTGCTGTCCACCGCGGGCCTGCCCGCTCCCGCGTACGGCACGGCGACGTCGTTCGGCGCGGCCAAGCGGATCGCCGACTCGATCGGCTACCCGGTGCTGGTCCGGCCGTCCTACGTGCTGGGCGGGCGCGGGATGGAGATCGTCTACGACGAGACCACCCTGGCCGACTACATCGCGCGGGCCACCGAGGTGTCGCCGGAACACCCGGTCCTGGTCGACCGGTTCCTGGACGACGCCATCGAGATCGACGTGGACGCGCTGTTCGACGGCGAGGAGCTGTTCCTCGGCGGCGTGATGGAGCACATCGAGGAGGCCGGGGTGCACTCCGGCGACTCGTCCTGCGCGCTGCCGCCGATCACCCTGGGCCGCACCGATCTGGAGGCGGTCCGCGCGTCCACCGAGGCGATCGCCCGCGGTGTCGGCGTGCGCGGCCTGCTGAACGTGCAGTACGCGCTCAAGGACGACGTGCTGTACGTGCTGGAGGCCAACCCGAGGGCGTCCCGCACGGTGCCGTTCGTGTCCAAGGCGACGGCGATCCCGCTGGCCAAGGCCGCCGCGCGGATCATGCTCGGCGCCACGGTGGGCGAGCTGCGCACCGAGGGCCTGTTGCCGGCGGTGGGCGATGGCACCAACCTGCCGGAGAACGCGCCGGTCGCGGTGAAGGAGGCGGTGCTGCCGTTCCACCGGTTCCGCACCCCGGAGGGCCACGGCGTGGACTCGTTGCTGGGACCGGAAATGAAGTCCACCGGCGAGGTGATGGGCATCGACTACTCGTTCGGCAAGGCGTTCGCCAAGTCGCAGACCGCGTCCTACGGCTCGCTGCCCACGTCCGGCCGGGTGTTCGTGTCGGTGGCCAACCGGGACAAGCGAGCCATGGTGTTCCCGGTGAAGCGGCTGGCCGATCTCGGCTTCGAGGTGCTCGCCACGTCCGGCACCGCGCAGGTGCTGCGCCGCAACGGCATCCCGTGCACGGTGGTGCGCAAGCACTTCGAGGGGGAGCACAACATCGTGGACCAGATCCTGGCCGGGGAGGTGGACATCGTGATCAACACCCCGTACGGCAACCACGGGCCCCGGGTCGACGGCTACGAGATCCGCACCGCGGCGGTCGCCAGGGACATCCCGTGCGTGACCACGATCCAGGGCGCGGCGGCCGCAGTGCACGGAGTCGAGGCGCTGATCAGGGGCGATGTCGGCGTGCGGTCGCTGCAGGCGTTGCAGGCGCCGCTGCGGGCGGCGGGCCGGCAGGTGGGGTCGTGACGTTCGGCGCCCGGTTGGTGAAGCTCGTCGCGAAACGCGGGCCGCTGTGTGTCGGCATCGACCCGCATCCGGGCCTGCTCGCCGACTGGGGCCTGACCGCGGACGTCGCCGGGCTGGAGCGGTTCGCGCTGGGCACGGTCGAGGCCGTGGCCGGCGAGGTGGCGGTGGTCAAGCCACAGTCGGCCTTCTTCGAGACCTACGGCAGCGCGGGCATCGCCGTGCTGGAGCGGGTCATCGCCGAGTCGTCGGCGGCGGGCGCGCTGGTCCTGCTCGACGTCAAGCGCGGCGACATCGGCTCCACCATGGCGGCATACGCCCAGGCGTACCTCGCCGACGGCGCCCCGCTGGCCGCCGACGCCGTGACGGTGTCGCCGTATCTGGGCTTCGGCTCGCTCGATCCGGCCCTCGACCTGGCGGCCGCGACCGGCAGGGGAGTGTTCGCCCTGTCCCTCACGTCCAACCCCGAAGGTGCCTGTGTCCAGCGTGCGACCACGGCCGACGGGATCCCGGTCGGCCGGTCGGTCGTCGACTCGGCAGCCGAACGGAACTCCGGCGCTACGCCGTTGGGCAGCATCGGCGTAGTGATTGGCGCCACAGTCGGCAGTCTGGAAATGGACATCTCCCACCTGAACGGACCGGTGCTGGCTCCCGGTTTCGGGGCCCAAGGTGGCACCGTCGCCGATTTGCTGGGGACGTTCGGCGCGACCGGTGGTGGCCTCGCGGTACCAGTGCTGCCCAGTTCGTCACGTGACGTGTTGCGCCATGGCCCTGACCAGCGGTTGCTACGGGATGCCGCGATTCGCCTACGGGACGTGGTCGCCACTGAGCTATCCTGGCCCTGACCTGCGATGATCGGGGGAAGCCCGGTCACGCTGAGTGGTCTTGGCGAAAACAAATATCGGGCTATATCACACAGGGTCTCGCCAAGATTCACCAGTGGTGGTAATCAAGCGGGGGGAGTCCTTGGTAGGACTTTCCATCGCCGCGACCATCACCGCAGGCCGACTCCCCAACCAGGGGATCGGCCGGATCGGAAAAAACACGTCGAAATCCCCGACCCACGTTGTTTTCGTTCACTCACTGTCGGTACGGTCGCGGCACCGATCCGCAAGAAAACCCCACCCCACGGAGGAGATCGTGGCCCTTCCCCAGCTGACCGAGGAGCAGCGGGCCGCAGCGCTGGAGAAAGCGGCTGCCGCCCGTCGCGCTCGGGCCGAGCTCAAGGAGCGCCTCAAGCGCGGCGGCACCAATTTGAAAGACGTTCTCATTGCCGCCGACAACGATGAGGTCCTGGGCAAGATGAAGGTCTCCGCGTTGCTTGAGTCCCTGCCGGGCGTCGGCAAGGTACGTGCGGCGCAGATCATGGAGCGTCTGGAGATCGCCGCTAGTCGCCGGTTGCGCGGCTTGGGCGACCGGCAGCGCAAGGCTCTACTCACCGAATTCGGCGGCGAGTGAGTCAGCACTCTGCACAGAGGGGTCGGCTCGTGGTTCTGGCCGGCCCCTCTGGCGTCGGTAAGAGCAGCATCGTGCGCGAGGCACGGCGGCTCTACCCGGACCTGTGGTTCAGCGTGTCGGTCACCACGCGGGCCCAGCGGCCCGGGGAGGTGGACGGCGTGGACTACCGCTTCGTCAGCGACGCCGAGTTCGACCGCATGATCGACCAGGACGAACTCCTGGAATGGGCCGACATCCACGGTGGCACCCACCGGTCGGGCACACCCCGCCGGCCGATCGAGCAGCGTCTCGCCGACGGCCTGCCCGCGCTGCTGGAGGTCGACCTGCAGGGCGCACGCGCGGTCCGGTCCGCGCTCCCCGAAGCCCTGCTGGTGTTCATCGCCCCGCCGAGCTGGGAGGCCCTGGTGGGTCGTCTGGTCGGCCGGGGCACCGAGTCGCCGGACGTGGTGCGACGGCGACTGGCCACCGCCGAGGAGGAACTGGCGGCCCGGCCGGAGTTCGATGTCGAGGTCGTCAACGACGACGTGCGAAGGGCCGCCGAGGACTTGCTAACCTTGGTTGTCGGCACCCCCCGCGATCTGCCCGCCTGAACTGGGCTGATCCGTGGGCGTCGATCGCCCCGTCGGTCTCGACCGGGGTACGACCGAGCGCAGGAGCGTTTGCGTGACCAGTCCCACTTCCGTGATGGGCACCCAGATCGACACGCCGGAAGGCATCACCAACCCGCCGATCGACGACCTGTTGTCGCAGGTCAGCTCGAAGTATGCGCTGGTGATCTACGCCGCCAAGCGGGCCAGGCAGATCAACGACTACTACGCACAGCTCGGCGAGGGCCTGCTGGAGTACGTGGGTCCGCTGGTGGAGCCCGGCCCCCGCGAGAAGCCGCTGTCCATCGCCATGCGCGAGATCCACGCCGGTCTGCTCGAGCACACCGAAGGCGAGTGACCCGCTCGGGTCCGAAGGCCAGGCCGCGATGACCGACACCGAACGCCCCAGGGTGATCCTGGGCGTCGGCGGTGGCATCGCGGCCTACAAGGCGTGCGAGGTGCTGCGTGGCCTGACCGAGTCCGGGCACGACGTGCGCGTGGTGCCCACGGAGGCGGCCCTGCGGTTCGTGGGCGCCGCCACCTTCGAGGCGCTGTCCGGCCATCCGGTGCGCACCGGCGTCTTCGAGGACGTGCCGGACGTACCGCACGTGCGGCTAGGCAAGCAGGCCGACCTGGTGGTCGTCGTGCCCGCCACGGCCGACGTGTTGGCCAGGGCGGCCCACGGCGTGGCCGACGACCTGCTCACCGCCACCCTGCTCACCGCCCGGTGTCCCGTGTTGTTCTCGCCCGCGATGCACACCGAGATGTGGGAGCACCCGGCCACCAGGGACAACGTGGCCCTGCTGCGGTCGCGCGGTGCCGTCGTCACCGACCCGGCCAGCGGTCGACTGACCGGGGTGGACACCGGCAAGGGCCGGCTGGCCGATCCTGCCGAGATCGTCGACCTGGCCCGCCTGCTGCTCGCCGCACCCGACGCCCTGCCCCGCGACCTGGAGGGCGTCAGGGTCGCCGTGTCCGCCGGTGGCACCCGTGAACCACTGGACCCGGTGCGCTACCTGGGCAACCGCTCGTCCGGCAAGCAGGGCTACGCCCTGGCCAGGATCGCCGCCGCCCGTGGTGCCGATGTGACGCTCGTCGCCGCCCATACCGTCGACCTGCCCGACCCGGCAGGCGTCACCGTGCGGCACGTGAGCACCGCCACCGAACTGCGCGACGCCATGCACAAGGCGGCGGCAGGCGCGGACGTCGTGGTGATGGCCGCCGCGGTGGCCGACTTCCGGCCCACCAGCCGGGCCGACTACAAGATCAAGAAGACCGACCACGACCCGGATCCGGTGCCACTGACCCGGAATCCGGACATCCTGGTCGAACTGGTCGCCGCCCGCACGCCGGGGCAGGTGATGGTCGGCTTCGCCGCCGAGACCGGTGACGAGCACGGCGACGTGCTCACCCACGCGCACGCCAAACTGCGCCGCAAGGGCGTCGACCTGCTGGTGGTCAACGCGGTCGGCGACGGCAGGGCGTTCGAGGTCGAGGACAACGCCGGCTGGCTGCTGGCCGCCGACGGCACCGAGACGCCGCTGCCGCTGGGTAGCAAGAGCCACCTTTCGGCCAGAGTGTGGGACGGCATTCGCCCGCTGCTGGCCAAGTAATCTGGCCCGGTAGGTTGACGGCAACTGGCCATCGGGTGAGTTGGGAGAACTCGGGTGTCGGAATCCAGTCGCAGGTTGTTCACGTCCGAGTCGGTCACGGAAGGGCATCCAGACAAGATCTGTGACGCCATCAGCGACTCGATCCTCGACTCGCTGCTGTCCAAGGACCCGCGCAGCCGGGTCGCCGTGGAGACCCTGATCACCACCGGCCAGGTGCACGTGGCCGGCGAGGTGACCACCGAGGCGTACGCCGACATCCCGGCGATCGTCCGCGAACGCATCCTGGACATCGGCTACGACTCGTCGGCCAAGGGCTTCGACGGCAACTCGTGCGGCGTCAACGTGGCGTTGGGCTCGCAGTCGCCGGACATCGCCCAGGGCGTCGACACGGCCTACGAGTCCCGCATGGCAGCGGCGCAGTCCGCGCTGGAGGACGAGATCGCCCGCCAGGGCGCCGGCGACCAGGGCCTGATGTTCGGCTACGCGTGTTCCGACACGCCCGAGCTGATGCCGCTGCCCATCGCGCTGGCCCACCGCCTGGCCCGCAGGCTCACCGCGGTGCGCAAGAACGGCGTGCTGCCCTACCTGCGGCCGGACGGCAAGACCCAGGTCACCATCGAGTACGCGGGTGACCAGCCGGTCCGCCTGGACACCGTGGTCGTGTCCAGCCAGCACGCCGACGGCATCGACCTGGACCGAATGCTCGGCGTCGACGTCCGCGAGCACGTGGTCACGCCGGAACTGGCCGAACTGACCATCGACACCGACGGCGTGACGCTGCTGGTCAACCCGACCGGCCGGTTCGTCATCGGCGGCCCGATGGGCGACGCCGGCCTGACCGGCCGCAAGATCATCGTCGACACCTACGGCGGCATGGCCCGCCACGGTGGCGGCGCGTTCTCCGGCAAGGACCCGTCGAAGGTGGACCGCTCGGCGGCCTACGCGATGCGTTGGGTCGCCAAGAACGTGGTGGCCGCGGGTCTGGCCCGGCGCTGCGAGGTACAGGTGGCCTACGCCATCGGCAAGGCGCACCCGGTGGGTGTCTTCGTGGAGACCTTCGGCACCGAGAACGTGGCCGCGGAGAAGATCCAGTCCGCGGTGACCACCGTGTTTGACCTGCGTCCGGCCGCGATCATCCGCGACCTGGACCTGCTGCGCCCGATCTACGCGCAGACCGCCGCCTACGGCCACTTCGGCCGTGACCTGCCGGACTTCACCTGGGAGCGCACCGACCGCGTCGAGGCGTTGCGCGCAGCGGCCGGCATCTAGCACCCCGCTTTTCCACACGAGCCCCGGCTGCGGCCGGGGCTCGTGCTTGTTTCTGGTAGGACGGGGAGGTGAGCGAGCCCGTGGCCGAACAGCTCGCTCTCGTCCGGGAACGAGCGCGGGAGCAGACCCGCGCGACCAAGGCCAAAGAGGCCGAGCCGCCCGCGGCGACGGCGCCGGTGGCCCGGGTCGCGGTCGATGTCTCCCTGACGCACCTGGACCGACCCTTCGATTACCTCGTGCCGGCCGCGATGGATGCGGACGCGCAACCCGGCGTGCGGGTGCGGGTGCGCTTCGCCGGGCAACTCGTCGACGGCTTCCTGCTCGAGCGGATCGAGTCCAGCGAGCACG
>DASXCQ010000082.1:0-72234 GCA_036491115.1 Pseudonocardiaceae bacterium | reverse complement strand
GTGTCCGAGGGGGGACTTGAACCCCCACCCCCTGTTCGGGGACTAGCACCTCAAGCTAGCGCGTCTGCCATTCCGCCACTCGGACCTGCGGTTGTGCCCGCTGATGTGGGCACAGCGTAGCCGACGGATCTCTGGGTGCCTAACTCGGGGCGGATGGTAGGAAGGCACCGTGAGTGGTGCTGAGGACGAGGTTGTCGGGCTTGCCAGTGACCTGATTCGGATCGACACGACCAACACCGGGGATCCGGAGACTCTGGTGGGGGAGCGGGTGGCGGCTGAGTATGTCGCCACGCAGCTGGCGGATGCCGGCTTCGAGACCACCTATGTGGAGTCTGGCCAGCGGAAACGTGGGAACGTGATCTGTCGGCTGCCGGGGGCGGACTCGGCGCGCGGGGCGTTGTTGGTGCACGGGCACCTCGACGTCGTGCCGGCTGACGCCTCCGAGTGGTCGGTGCATCCGTTCTCCGGCGCGATCCAGGACGACTACCTCTGGGGGCGCGGGGCCGTGGACATGAAGGACATGGTCGCGATGACGTTGGCCGTGGCGCGGCGCTTCAAGCGGGACAACGTCGTACCTCCTCGGGACATCATCTTCGCCTTTGTGGCTGACGAGGAAGCCGGTGGCCTGTACGGGGCGCAATGGCTCGTGGCGAACCGGCCGGAACTGTTCGAGGGCGCCACCGAGGCGATCAGCGAGGTGGGCGGATTTTCCATCACTGTGCGTGACGACGTGCGGGCCTATCTGATCCAGACCGCGGAGAAGGGGATTCGCTGGCTGACGTTGCGGGTCCGGGGGACCGCGGGCCACGGGTCGATGATTCATCGGGACAACGCGGTCAGCAAGCTCGCGGCCGCGGTCAGCAGGCTGGGGGAGCACCGGTTTCCGCTGGTCATGACCGACTCCGTCCGCGAGTTCCTGGCCGGCGTGTCCGAGCTGACCGGACTGGACTTCCCCGAGGAGGACATCGAGGGCGCGGTGGGCAAGCTCGGCGCGCTGTCCCGGATGATCGGCGCGACGCTGCGCGACACCGCCAATCCGACGATGCTCAACGCCGGCTACAAGGCCAACGTCATCCCGTCGGTCGCTGAGGCCACCGTCGACTGCCGCGTCCTGCCTGGCCGGGAGGCCGCGTTCGAGCGCGAGCTGGACGAGATCCTGGGGCCGGACGTGGAGCGGGAGTGGGTCAGCCTGCCGCCCGTGGAGACGACCTTCGACGGCGCGCTGGTGGACACCATGGCCGAGGCCATCACCCACGAGGACCCGGGCGCGAAGGTCCTGCCCTACATGCTGTCGGGCGGCACCGATGCCAAGGCGTTCCAGAAGCTGGGCATGCGGTGCTTCGGGTTCGCGCCGCTGCGACTGCCGGCCGATCTGGACTTCTCCGCGTTGTTCCACGGCGTGGACGAACGGGTGCCGGTGGACGCCCTGAAGTTCGGCACCCGGGTCCTGGAGCGGTTCCTCCTCCGTGCCTGAGCCGGTGATCGTGACGAACGACTCACCGGCGCGGTCGCCGCTGGCGGCGGCGTTATCGTGCCGGAAGGCGGACGGAGGCGGCTGGTGGACTTTGCGGTGCCCGATGACCCGACCCGGAACTGGACCGAGCCGGGTGTGTACTCGGTTGCACCTGGGGTCTTCCGCATTCCGCTGCCGCTGCCCACCGACGGCCTGCGCGCGGTCAACGTCTACGCGATCGCCGACGGTGACGACCTGGTCCTGATCGACTCCGGCTGGGCGTTGGACGTGGCCAAGGAGGCGCTGGAGTCGGCGCTGGCCGGGATCGACCGCCGGGTGGCCGACGTGCGGCGGTTCCTGGTGACGCACGTGCACCGGGACCACTACACGCAGGCCGTGGTGCTGCGTCGCGAGTTCGGCACGCCGATCCTGCTCGGTGAGAACGAGCGGCCGACGCTGGAGCGGATCGCCGCGCGGGTGGCCGATCCGGGTCCTGGTGAGGGCCCGATGTTCATGACCCGGCTGCGGGCGTCCGGCGCCGCGGACCTGATGGCGCGGCTGGAGGCGCTGGACCGGCCGCCGGAGACCGACCGGCATGCCTGGGAGTTCCCCGACGAGTGGGTGGCCGATGGCGCCACGGCCGCGGTGGGTACGCGGGAGCTGACCGCGGTGCACACGCCCGGTCACACCCGGGGGCATCTGGTGTTCGCGGAGCGGGATACCGGGTTGCTGTTCGCCGGGGACCACGTGCTGCCGCACATCACGCCGTCGATCGGGTTCGAGGGCGCGCCGGCCGACTTCCCGCTGCGGGACTACCTGGATTCGTTGCGGCTGGTCAGGGGCATGCCGGACGCGCGGTTGCTGCCGGCGCACGGGCCGGTGTCGCCGAGTGTGCACGCGCGGGTGGACGAGCTGCTGGAGCACCACGACCGGCGGCTGGAGGTGGTGGGCGACCTGGTGGCGAAGGGGGCGTCGACGGCCGCGGAGGTGGCGGCGCTGATGACGTGGACGCGGCGGGAGCGGAAGCTCGCGGACCTGGATCCGTTCAACGAGATGTTGGCCGTCCTGGAGACCATGAGCCACCTGGACGTGCTCATGTTGCAGGACCGGCTGATCCGGTCGGATGTCGGCGGGACTAATTACTACCGGGTCGGGTGACCTGGTAGTGGCTGTGGCGGCCGGTCAGATGGTGGGGCCGCCCGGGGCGAACGCGGCGGTGCGCCGCCGCTTCACCCACACCTTGCGGGTGCCGTCCGAGTAGAGCAGCACCCTGGACAGTTCCCAGCCGGTGAACTCGGCCTGGATGGCGAGCTGAGTGGCCGCCGCGCGCCGCGACACCGCGGCTGGTAGGCGCAGCGGCCGGTACTCCCAGTCGCCGTCGATCACCCCGTCGGTCATGGTTGCATCACCTGAACACCTCCTCCGTCGGCGGACGCGACGATGACGCGCCCGCTGGCCGGATCGACAGCCACCGAGTTCGGTTGCTGGACGGTGGGCAGTCGGTACTTCAACACCGGCTGGCTGCCGGTGAGCTGGTAGCCGATCACTTCGTTGAGCTTGGTCGCGGTGACCCAGGCGATGTCGCGGGTGGTGTCGACCGCGATGCCGTAGGGCACGCCGGGGACCGGCGCGGACTGTCGCTCGAGGACCGGGTTGGCGGAGAACGCGAGAAGTTGGCCGGTGCGGGTGTCGGTGACCAGTACCCGGCCGAAGCCGTCGGCGGCGGCGTTGGTGGCGCCCTGGCCGGCCCGCAGGCCGGCGCCGATGGAGCCGGCGACGGCGTTGACGTCGAACACGGCGGAGCGGATCCGGTCGAGCATGACGGTCTTGCCGCCGGCGACCAGGATCTGCTCCGGGTTGACCTCGCCGGTGATGGTGCCGGTCACCTTGGTGCCGACGACTTCGTCGATGGCGTGTCGGCTGGGGACGGTGACCAGGATCTTGTTGTCGAACAGGGCCGCGCTGGTCGGTCCACCGGGGATGGTCACGACCCGGGTGACGGCGGCGCGCAGCACGCTGATCTCGACGAGTTGGTTCGCGCCGGTGACGGGGGCGAGCAGCGGGCCGCCGGGCCGGGCGTAGGACAGGTGGCTGACCGGACCGGGGAGTTTCACCACGGCCGGGGTGGCGGCCGGGTCGTCCAGGGACAGGATGTCGACCTGGTCGGGTTGCCGCTGCGCGACGGCGATGGTGTGGGACAGCTGGTCCACCGCGATGGCGGTCACCGCGCCGTGCAGGGGCACGACGGTCCCGTCGGGTTTGGCCCCCGGCGGTGGGGACACCGCCGGGGTGGCCGCGACCAGGGTCGGTGCTGCTTGCAGGTCGTCCTGGGACTGATTGCCGGAACATCCGGCGAGCACCAGCATGCCTATCGAGGCCGTGGCGATCAGTCCAACCCGTCGTAGCAACCCGTTTACCTCCGGATCCGTCGGCGTTCCACCAGCATCCACGAAGTGGCCGCTTTGGTCACCCCCGGATACCCGTCCGGACGCTGTGTCGCGGGTTCCGGATCGGTCAACCGAGGCGGCGTTCGGGATAGCCGAGTTCGATGTCGCTGACATCATCCAACGCCGCCCGAATGGCCGGTGGGAGTGTCAGGTCTTCGGCGGCCAGGGAGCCGGTGAGCTGGGCGGTGTCACGGGCGCCGACGACGGGTGCGACGACGCCGGGCCGGTCGCGGACCCAGGCCAGGGCGACGGCCAGGGGCGAGGTGCCCAGGCCGTCGGCGGCGGTGACGACGGCCTCGACGATGCGGGCGGCGCGTTCGGTGCGGTGTTGTTCGACGTAGGGCGCGAAGTGCTGGGAGGCACCTCGGGAGTCGGCGGGGGTGCTGCCCCGGTACTTGCCGGTGAGCACTCCCCTGCCCAGCGGCGCCCAGGGCAGCAGGCCGATGCCGTGCTGGTGGGCGGCGGGTGCGACCTCGCGTTCGATGCCGCGTTCCAGCAGCGAGTACTCGACCTGGGTGGACACCAGGCGGGTGCGGCCGGGCACGGCGCGCTGCCAGGTGGCCGCGGTGCCCAGTTGCCAGCCGGTGTAGTTGGACACGCCTGCGTAGCGGATCTTGCCGCTGGCCAGCGCGGCGTCGATGGCGGCGAGCGTCTCCTCGATGGGGACGTTGACGTCCCAGGCGTGCAGTTGCCATAGGTCGATGTGGTCGACGTCCAGGCGGCGCAGCGAGCCTTCCAGGGCGGCCAGCAGCGCGGCCCTGGACGCGCCGCCGCCGAACGGGCCGTCGTCGCGCCGGGCGACGGCCTTGGTGGCGATGATCACGTCGTCGCGGTTGACGACGTCGCCGATGAGGACGCCGAGGATGCGTTCGCTCTCGCCCTCGGCGTACACGTCGGCGGTGTCCACCAGCGTGCCGCCCGCGTCGACGAACGCGACGAGCTGGTTGGTCGCCTCGCCGGCGTCCGTGTCCACTCCCCAGGACATGGTGCCCAGGGCCATGCGGGAGACCCGCAGGCCGCTGTGGCCGAGGTGTCGCTGTTCCACGACGCGGAGCCTACGGTGTTGGCTGGTCATGGTCCTGGCAACCGCGCCACGACCGTCATTCGATCTAGGGAATCTTTACCACTATGGCTTCAGTCGCAATCGAAATTAATGCCTTCGGCGCGGCCCCGCACACATCAACTAGGGTCCGATCGTGCGACTTGGGCTGAACCTGGGTTATTGGGGCGCTGGAAACGACGCGGCGAACCTGGAGCTGGCGAAGGAGGCCGACCGGCTCGGCTACTCCGTGGTGTGGGCCGCGGAGGCCTACGGGTCGGACGTGCCGACGGTGTTGGCGTGGGTGGCGGCGCAGACCGAGCGGGTCGACGTGGGCAGCGCGATCCTGCAGATCCCGGCGCGGTCGCCCGCGATGACGGCGATGACGGCGGCGACGTTGGACACGTTGTCGGGTGGCCGGTTCCGGTTGGGGCTGGGGGTGTCCGGGCCGCAGGTGTCTGAGGGTTGGCACGGGGTGCGGTTCGATCGGCCGTTGGCGCGGACGCGGGAGTACGTGGACATCGTGCGGATGGCGTTGCGTCGGGAGCGGGTGCGCTACGACGGGCGGACGTACCAGTTGCCGTTGCCGGACGGTCCGGGGAAGGCGTTGAAGTTGACGGTGCATCCGGTGCGGGAGCGGATTCCGTTGTATCTGGCGTCGGTGGGGCCGAAGAACCTGGAGTTGACGGGGGAGATCGCGGACGGGTGGTTGGCGATCTTCTTCTCGCCGGACTTCGCTCCGGAGCAGTTGGCGCGGATCGCTGCTGGTCGGGCGAGGGTGGGTGCGTCGTTGGATGGGTTCGACGTGGTGCCGACGATGCCGTTGGTGGTGGGGGAGGACTGGCGGGTGTGTGCGGACGCGGTGCGGCCGTATGCGGCGTTGTATGTGGGTGGGATGGGGAGTCGGGAGCGGAATTTCTACAACGAGATGGCGTGTCGGATGGGGTTCGAGGCGGCTGCGGCGCAGGTGCAGGAGCGGTATCTGGCCCGGGATTATGCGGGTGCGATGGCGGCGGTGCCGTTGGAGTTCTTGGATGCGACGTCGTTGTTGGGGCCGGTGGAGCGGGTGGCGGACAAGATGCGGGTGTTGGCCGATGTGGGTGTGACGACGTTGACGGTGTCGTTGCCGGCGCAGGAGGGGCCGGAGGGTCAGGTGGGGGCGTTGCGGTCGGCGGTGGCGGCGTTGGCCGCCGCTGGTGTGGGTGGTTGATCGGGTTTCCGTAGGCTCGTGTCGTGGCTACGGTGATTTTGTTGCGGCATGCCCGGTCGAGTGCGAACGGGGCTGGGGTGTTGGCTGGTCGGACGCCGGGTGTGGCGTTGGACGATGCGGGGGTGCAGCAGGCGGCGGGGTTGGTGGGGCGGTTGGCGGGGGTGCCGGTGGCGGCTGTGGTGTCGTCGCCGTTGCGGCGGTGTCGGCAGACGGTGGCGTCGTTGGTGGCTGATCGTGGGTTGTCGGTGGTGTCGGATGGTCGGTTGGCCGAGGTGGACTACGGGGAGTGGACGGGTCGGAAGTTGTCGTCGTTGGTGAAGGAGCCGTTGTGGCGGGTGGTGCAGGCGCATCCGTCGGCTGCGGTGTTTCCGGGTGGTGAGGGTTTGGCGGGGGTGCAGGCGCGGGCGGTGGCGGCGGTGCGGGCGCATGGTGTGCGGGTGATCGCCGAGCATGGGCCGGAGGCGGTGTGGGTGGTGTGCAGTCATGGGGATGTGATCAAGGCGGTGTTGGCTGATGCGTTGGGTGTGCATCTGGATTCGTTTCAGCGGATCGTGGTGGATCCGTGTTCGGTGTCGGTGGTGCGGTATACGGATACGCGGCCGTTCGTGTTGCGGGTGAATGACACGGGTGGGGATTTGTCGGGGTTGGTGCCGCCGAAGCCGAAGGCGAAGGGGCGGTCGCGGAGGAAGGCGGCGGGTTCGGATGCGGTGGTGGGTGGTTCGACGGGCGGTTAGAGGCCGAGTTTGGTGACGGCGTTGTCGTCGAGTGGGTTGGCGGTGCGGATGTAGCGGTGCACGGTGGTGGGGTTGGTCCATCGGCCTTGGCGCATGATTTCGCGGTCGCTGGCGCCGCCGAGGGCGGCTTGGGTGGCGAAGCCGGCGCGTAGGGAGTGGCCGGCGAAGTCGGCTGGGTTGTGGCCGGCGCGGTGTGCGTAGCGTTTGACGAGTTCGCCGACGGCGCGGCCGCTGATGGGGGTGGTGGCGATGTGGCCGTGGCGGTCGATGGCGGGGAAGAGTGGTTGGTCGGGGATGGTGGGTGGGGTGTGGTTGTGGCAGCGGTGGATGTCGGTGGGGTGGGGGTGGTCGAGTACGTCGCGGATGGTGTGTTCCGGGTGGGCGGCGAGGATGTCGAGCCAGTTGGCGTGGGCGCAGACGGGGCAGGTGTCGGGTCGGTCGCCTCGGGGTAGGGCGATGTGTTGTTCTTTCGCGCCGGTGGGGTCGGTTTTGGTGGTGTTGAGGTTGATGATGAGTAGTGGTTCGCCGGTGCGGTGGTCGGTGTGGGTGTGGACGTCGCCGGTGGTGATGGCGGCGAGTTCGGTGCGGCGGAGGGCGCCTGCGAAGCCGACGAGGAGTAGGAGGGTGTCGCGGCGGCGGGTGGTGCCGGTGGGCCAGGTGTCGTCGGGTCGGGTGGTGAGCATGTCGGTGAGGGTGCCCAGGAGGATGGGGCGTTTGCGGTGGGGTTGGGTGTTGCGGGCGCGGCGGATGCCGCGGAGGGTGAGTCGGACGACGTCGGTGCGGGTGGGGGAGGGTAGGCCGGCGGCGGCGTGGATGGCGGCGATGGCGGCGGCTTTGCGGTCGAGGGTGGCGGGGGCGTAGCGCCAGCCGGTGGTGTGTTGGTCGGCGGCGTCGGCGAGGTAGACGGCGATGTCGAGTGGGTCGGCGGGGAGTGCGGTGTGGCCGTGGGTGTCGCACCAGGTGACCCAGGCGTGCCAGTCGGTGCGGTAGGCGCGGACGGTGTTGGTGGCTTGGGAGTTGGTGAGGTAGCGGGTGAGTGCGTCTGCTTGGTGGTCGGGGTAGCGGGCGCGGGCGGCGGTGAGTTGGGTGGTGTCGATGAGGACGCTGCGGGTGGTGCGGTTGAGTGCGGTGGAGACTTCGGTGGGTAGGTGGTCGCGCAGCGTCATGTGTTCATGATGGCGGGACAGGTCGATGTGGCGGGCCGCGACACCGCGGCATGCCACATCGGTTGAGTGCTGTTGATCAGAACGCGACCTTGTGCTGGGTGAAGCCGGCGGGCGGCGACGGCCACAGGGATGCCGGGGCCTGGTCGCGCGGTACCTGCCAGTGGTAGGTGGTGACGATGCCGAATTCTTGGTTGATCGTCTTGACGGGTAGTGCCGTGGCCTTGTTGATCCACAAGGTGACGTGCTGTCCGCCGCTGCTCACGACCCGGTAGCAGACCTGCCCGTCGACGGTCTGGGTTCCGGTGATGGTGTATGTGAACGTGACGTCCACGCTCTTTTCCTGGCTTTGGCCGGTGCTCACGAGTTGGCCTTCGTTGAGGGCGTGGGCGAGTTGCTGCGCGGGATCGATCGGGCCGGCGCTCGCTGCCCAGTCGTTGGTCGGGACGGGGGAGCCTGTGACGAAGGGTCGACTGGCCCCAGGTGCGCTTTCCGTAGTCGATGACGCGGGTGTCCCGGTGACTTCCGGTGTAGATGGTGGAGATCTGTTTGCCGTCGTTGTAGGTCGTGATGTACGTGGAGTTGGTGGTGGCGCGCTTGACGGCGGCGAAGGGCGCGGCCGCCCGTTGTCGGAAGGGCAGTGTCAGCAGTGCCTGGAACAGTGCGGCGCGGCGCGCGACGTTGTCGCTCTCGTCGCCGATCGCGGGTTCCGGGGCGTCCTCCAGCGGCACGGCCGCCGCTGCTGGGTGGCGCTTTCGGTCGTGGGTGGCGTCGCGGACGGTGTTGATCAGGATGCGTCGCACGTGCGCGTCCGGGTTGTCGGCGTTGGCCACGCGTCGCCAGTTCCGATAGGCCTTGGTCAGCGTCTCCTGCACGAGGTCGTGGGCGAGATGCCGGTCGCCGCACAGCAGGTAGGCACTCCGGTGTACGGGTGCCGCGCGGCTGGCGGCGAACTCGCGGAAGTCCTCGGCCGGTCCGCTCATCCGTCAGTCCTGAATTGGGTCACACCCGGTACGACCCCCTGTCGGAGCGGGAAGGGTTGCATTCGAGCCGGTGCGGTGTCGGTCAGGCGGGTTGCATCGGGAACGGCGGCTGTGGGTCGTATTCGATCTGGCGTTGGATGTGTTGGGCGGTGGCCTGGTCGGTGAGGTGGGCGGCGAGGGTGAGGGCCATGTCGATGCCGGCGGAGACGCCGGCGCCGGTGAGGTATTTGCCGTCGGTGACGACGCGTTGGTGGGTGGGGATGGCGCCGTAGTCGGCGAGTTGGTCGATGGAGCTCCAGTGGGTGGTGGCGTGGCGGCCGGTGAGTAGGCCGGCGGCGGCGAGGATGAGGGAGCCGGTGCAGACGGAGGTGGTCCAGGTGGTGGTGGTGTCGGCGGTGCGCAGCCATTGGTGGACGGGGCCGTCGGTGAGGTGGAGGGCTTTGCCTGGTCCGCCGGGGATGACGAGGACGTCGGGGTGGGGGATCTGGTCGAGGGTGTGGTCGACGTGGAGGGCGAGTCCTCGGGTATCGGCGCGGACGGGTCCGGTGTGTTCGCCGACGGTGACGGTGTCGGCGTCGGGGAGTCGGGAGAGGACTTCGTAGGGTCCGACGGCGTCGAGGGCGGCGAGGCGTTCGTAGAGGAGGATGGCGATCTGCATGGGATGGTCCGTTCAGAATCTGCGTCTGTCTTCGGCGGGTGAGGTGCCGAGGGTGCGGTGGAAGGCGTGGCGCATGGCTTCGGTGGTGCGGTAGCCGCTGTGGCGGGCGATGTGGTCGGTGTCTTCGAGTAGGCGGCGGGCGGTTTCCAGTCGGGTGTGGTCGACGTACTGGCCTGGGGTGGAGCCGGTTTCGGCGGTGAAGGCGCGGGCGAACTGGCGGGGTGAGAGGTTGGCGCGGCCGGCGAGGGTGTCGACGGCGAGGGCGGTGTCGCGGTCGTGGTCGTCTTCGACGAGGGCGAGGGCGAGGTCGATGCCGCTGGTGACGCCGGCTGAGGTGGTGACGTTGCCGTCGCGGATGTAGAGATCGCGGGTCGGCGGTGAGGTCGGGGTGTCGTTGCGCGAGGTGGTGGCAGTGTGCCCAGTGGGTGGTGACGGTGCGGCCGCGGAGGAGGCCGGCGTCGGTGATGAGGAACGCGCCGGTGCAGAGGGAGACGAGCCGGTCGGCGGTGGTGGCGTGGTGGCGGAGCCAGTGGATGAGGCGGGGTTGGGGTGGTGCGGTAGGTGGGTGTGCCGGTCACGGCGTTGGCGGTGGTGAATACCTCGAGTGGTCCGGTGACGTCGAGGCTCTGCACGTTGTCGAACAGTGTGATCAGCACGGTGTGCACGGCTTGATGGTGGCGTGGCGGCTGGATGGCAGCAAGGACGAGTGTCCCACCTTGTCTGACATTCTGCGTGGCACGCACTTTTGCGTGCCACGCAAGTTTCGCTAGAGTGGGGTCGTGGGGCTGCGGGAACGCAAGAAACTGGCCACCCGGCAGGCGTTGGGCTGGGCGGCGATCTCGCTGGCGGTGCAGCGGGGCCTGGACAACGTGCGGGTGGAGGACATCGCGGCCGCGGCCGGGGTGTCGCCGCGCACGTTCAACAACTACTTCGCCAGCAAGCAGGAGGCGATCTGTTCGGTCACGGTCGACCGGGCCGAACTGATCGGCGACACCCTGCTGGCCCGCCCGGCGGACGAGCCACTGGCCGAGGCGTTGCTGGCGGCGATGGTGGCGCACTACCGGTCGGCGGGCGAGCTGGACCGGCAGTGGGTGAGCGCGACCCAGCTGATCTACACGTCGCCCGCGTTGCGCGGCGAGGCGATGCGGGCCGCCGTGGCGACCGAGGAGCGGTTGGCGGCGGCGGTGGCGCGACGCTGTGGTCTGGACGTGGAGCGGGACATGTTCCCGATGGTGGTGGCCGCGGTCGCGACGGGTGCGGCGCGGACGGGGGTGCGGCACTGGATGCGATCGGGCACGGCGGAGCCGATCACCGACGTGATCGCGGCGGCCATCCGGATGGCGCTGGCAGGTGTGGAGAACTCAGGGGGAGATCATGGACAACGTTGACGTCGTCGTCGTGGGTGCCGGTCCGGTGGGTCTGTTGCTGGCCGGCGAGTTGAGCCTGCACGGGGTGGCGCCGCTGGTGGTGGAGCGGCTCACCGAACGCAGTCCGGTGCCGAAGGCGAACGGCCTGGTGGGGCACGTGGTGCGGTGGTTGGACCACCGGGGTTTGTACGGCCGGCTGACCGGTGATCCGGCGCCGCCCCGGCCGACGCCGAGGTACATGTTCGGCGGGTTGCCGCTGGTGATCGGCGAGTGGGAGGCGAACCCGCTGCACACGGTGTTGTTGTCGCAGTGGGAGTTGGAGCGTGGCCTGGCCGAGTGGGTCGCGGAGCGCGGTGTGGTGGTGCGCCGGGGCGTGGACGTGACCGGGGTGGCGCAGGACGGCGACGGGGTGACGGTGGAGTTCACCGGGCCGGATGGTGCCGGGCGGGTGCGGGCGGGGTTCGTGGTGGGTTGCGACGGCGCGCACAGCGAGGTCCGCAAGCAGGCGGGGATCGAGTTCGTCGGGGTGTCCAGTGACCGGGTGACGTCCTACACGGCGCACGTGGTGTTGCCGCCGGGCACGGTCGGTCCGGGTGGGACGTTGACGGTGCCGGGGCACGGGGTGTTGGCGCCGTTCACGTATCACCGCACCGATCGGGGGGTGTTCGCGTTCGCGTCGACCCGGCCTGGGGTGCATCTGGTGACGGCCAACGAGTGGGACCGGCCGGCCGGGGACGAACCGGTGACGCTGGACGACGTGCGGGCCGCGGTGACCAGGGTGTTGGGGGCCGAGGTGCCGATGGAGCCGCCGACCGGACCGGGCCGTTTCGTGTTGCGCCGCACCGATGACCGGAACACGCGGCAGGCCGACCGGTACCGGGTGGGCAGGCTGCTGGTGGCCGGGGACGCGGCGCACGTGCATTCGGCGGCCGGTGGGCCGGGGTTGAATCTGGGGTTGTCCGACGCGGCGAATCTGGGGTGGAAGCTGGCCGCGACGGTGCACGGGTGGGCGCCGTCGGCTCTGCTGGACTCCTATCACGACGAGCGGCATCCGGCGGGAGAGCGGGTGGTGACGCACTCGCTGGCCCAGGCGGCGCTGTTGGCTCCGGGCAACGAGGTGACGGCGTTGCGAGAGTTGTTCGCCCAGCTGTTGACGGTGCCGGAGAACACGCACCGCCTGGCCGAATTGCTCGCCGGCTCCGACGTGCGGCACGGCGCCGGTCCGCATCCGCAGACCGGCCGGTGGGTGGTGGACTTCCCGCTCACCGTCGAGGGCCGGCCGATCCGGCTGGCCGAGTTGACCCGTAACGGCCGGCCGCTGCTGCTGGACTTCACCGGTGCGGTGGGTGACCTGGCGGCCGGGTGGGCGGACCGGGTGGATCACGTGGTGGCGTCGGCGGAGCGGGCGCCGGCCGACGTGGTGCTGGTGCGGCCCGACGGATATGCGGCGTGGGCCGGTTCCCCTAGGGAGATCGATTCGTTGGGGGCTGCGTTGCGGACCTGGTTCGGCGCACCCACCGGGTGAGGGTGCAGGCTGTAGGCGAATCGGCGGTCCGACAAAGGGGAGTCAATGGACATCGTCAACCCGGCCCTCAACGACTATCTGCTCGCCCACTGCACGCAGGCCGACGACGTGCTGTTGGACCTGGCCGCCGAGACGCGGCAGGTCGCGGGCGAGCACGTCGGCATGCAGATCACCCAGGACGAGGGCGAGTTCCTCACCATGCTGGTGCGGCTGGTCGACGCGCGGGAGGCGGTCGAGGTGGGCGTGTTCACCGGGTATTCGTCGATCTGTATCGCCCGCGGTCTGCCGAAGGACGGGCATCTGTTGGCGTGCGACGTGAGTGACCAGTGGACGTCGGTGGCGCGCCGCTACTGGGCGCGGGCCGACCTGGCCGACCGGATCGAGCTGCGCATCGGGCCGGCGGTGCACACGCTGGCCGCGCTGCCGGCCGAGCCGGTGATCGACTTCTCGTTCATCGACGCGGACAAGGTGAACTATCCGCGCTACTACGCCGAACTCGTGGATCGCACCCGGTCCGGTGGGCTGCTGGTGTTGGACAACGTGCTGCGCACCGGTCGGGTGGTCGACCCGGCCTGCCAGGATGACGCGGACGTGGCGATGCGGCAGGTGAACGACGCGATCGTCGCCGACGACCGGGTCGAGTCGGTGATGCTGCCGGTGCGCGACGGCGTCACCCTGGTGCGCCGCAGGTAATCCGGTCGACCGCCGCGTATCGGGGCTGGCAGTGTGTGGCCATGGGTGACGTGATCGACTTCAGCCCGGCCGACATCCGCCTGATGCAGGGCCTTGCCGGGCAGGTGTGGGCGGTGCGGCCGGAGCTCACCAACAACGAGTGCACGGTCGGCGAGTTGGCGTGGGTGTACGGCAAGGATCACGCGCTGGTCGGTGACACGTGGCGGCGGCAGCTGTGGCGCGAGGGCGGCGATGTCGTCGGGTGGGGGTGGTTGTTCCTGCCCTACCGGGTGTTGCGCAGCGACGGCGAGTACAACGAGTTCACCCACGCCTACCTGGCCTGGCAGGTCCACCCGGACCGGCCCGGCGTGTTGGACGACGTCCTGGACTGGGCCGATGCCTCGGCCGGCGGCGTCGAACTGCGGTCGGTGGCTCGCGCGGTCGACGCCGACGCCCTGGCCCGGTTGGCCGCGCACGGCTACTCGGTGGACGAGCGGACCGCGTCCGACGACGGGTACTGGCTGCAGATGAACCGGCGCGACCTGGCCGACGTGCCCGAACCTGTGTTGCCGGACGGGTTCCGGTTCCGCACGGCCGCCGAGGTCGGCGCCGGGGGTGCGGTGCGGGCGCACCGGGATGCCTGGCATCCCTCCAGTTTCACCGAGGTCAGCTACGCGAACGTCCGTCCGATGTGGCCCTACCGGGACGATTTGCACGTGCTGGTCGAGGCGCCGGACGGGACGTTGGCGGCGACGGCGATGATGTGGTGGGACGAGGCGAACCGGACGGCGGAGTTCGAGCCGGTCGGCACCCATGCCGGGTTCCGGCAGCGACATCTGGGTAGCGCGCTGCTGTATCACGGGATGCGTGTGGTGCGGGCGGCCGGGGCGGACACGATGATCGTGAGCTGTCTGGGTGCGCCGGCGTATCCGGCGGCGAAGGCCCTGTACTACGGGGTCGGGTTTCGCGAGTTCACCCGGGACGTGCCGCAGGTCAAGCGCCGGTAGCCGCGATCGGGGCGGGGCGTAGCGTGTCGCGCCACTGGGCGGCGAGGTCCTGGATGGGTAGGTCGAGCACGTCGCACAGGCAGGCGATGGTGCCGAACGCCGGGCTGGGCAGGCGTCCGGTTTCGATCTTGCGCAGTGTTTCCGGGGAGATGCCGGCGGAGTGGGCGACGTGGGTGAGGTCGCGGCCGGCTCGCGCGTCCCGCAGCAGTCGCCCGAGCCTGCGGCCGGCCGCGAGCTGTTCGGGGGTGAGCGGGTTGCGGACCACTCCGTCAGGGTACGGCTGGTATTTCAATACCACCACCGCTAAGCTCGGTATTATTATACCCGGCTGTTCGTGAGGTGCCCGTTGATCGAGTTGAAGTCGCCCCCCGAGATCCAGCGGATGCGTGTCACCGGGCGGTTCGTCGCCTCGGTGCTGGCCGACCTGAGCGAGCGCGCCGCCGTGGGCGTCAACCTGCTCGAACTGGAACAGCACGTCCGCGACCGGGTCGCGCAGCGCGGCGCCGAGTCCTGCTACTGGGACTACGCCCCCTCGTTCGGCAACGGTCCGTTCCGCAACATGATCTGCCTGTCGGTCAACGACGCCGTCCTGCACGGGCTGCCGCACGACTACTCCCTGCGCGACGGGGACGTGCTCAGCATGGACCTCGCCGTGTCGGTGGACGGCTGGGTCGCCGACGCCACCCGTACCGTCATCGTCGGCACCGCATCGGCCGAGGACGCGCGGCTGGTCCGCGCCACCGAGGATGCGTTGGCCGCGGGTATCGCCGCCGCCAGGCCGGGCAACCGGCTCGGTGACGTGTCGGCCGCGATCGGCGCGGTCGCCGCCGGCTACGGCTACCCGGTGAACACCGAGTTCGGCGGGCACGGTCTGGGGCGCACCATGCACGAGGAACCGCACATCCCGAACAAGGGGCGGCCCGGACGTGGCCTGTTGTTGCGGCCCGGTCTGACGTTGGCGTTGGAGCCGTGGTTCGCCGCCACCACCGACAAGATCACGTTCGACCGGGACGGGTGGACGATCCGGTCCGCCGACGGGTCCCGCACCGCGCACGCCGAGCACACCGTCGCCATCACCGACGAGGGGCCTCTGGTGCTCACTCGTCCCTGAGATTCGTCGCGACCCCGCCCCGTCGGACCGGTCTCCGGCGGGGCGGTCTCCTCTTCGCTGACCGCCGATAATGTTCACTTATCGGTGGTGATGATCGTGGGCACATCTACGAGTTCAATATGTTTCGTTGTGATTATTAACGTTATGCTACGATACTCTGGTGTCGATCGACGAAACTGCCAACGGCTCGGGAAGCCCCGCCGCGATTGTTGCCCTGAGCTGCGGATATCCCGGCTGCGAACGGCCCGTACTGCGGACCGGAGGGCCGGGACGGCCGCCCGAGTACTGCGATCTGCCCGAGCACACCCGGTGGCGAGCCTGGCGGGAACGCCAACGTATTCGCGACGCCGAGGCGCAGCAGCCAACCGTCACCGTGACGAAAGAGGCCCAGGGGACGCCCGCCTCCGCCGCGCACGGTCGGGCCGATGAGTTGACCACTCGGATCCGGCTACTGGTCACCGAACTCACCACCTCGTTGAGCGGCGTGGTCCGCGAACTGGACACCATGACCGACCCGGCCACCGTGGCCGCCGAACTCGACGCCGTCCGCACCGACGCCGCCCGGCGCATCGCCGCCGCCCAGGCCGATCTCGCCAAGGCCGACCAGCGCCGCCGCGCCGCCGAACGCGCCCGCGAGCAGGCCGACGCCGCCGCCCAGGACGCCGTCGACGCGGCCACCCAGGCCGAACAGGTCGCCGACGACGCCCTTGCCGCCCAACAGGTAGCCGTTGTCGAGGCGGCGGAAACCGTGCGGCGGACCGAGGACGAACTGGCCACCGTGAAGGTCGAGGCCGAGGACGAGATCGCCGCGATCCGCCGGGACGCCACCGACCTCACCGAACAGGCCAAGGTCCGCGCCGACCAACGGATCGGGCAACACGAGCAGGAGACGGCCGAACGGATCGCCGCTGCGGAGGACCAGGCCGCCGAGCAGATCGCCGCCGTTCAGGAGCGGGCTGCCGAACAGGTCACGGCCGCCCAGCGGGAGCGGGACGAGAACGTCGCCGTGGCGCGGGCCGCCGAGTTGACCGCCGGGCGGTCGGATCAGGTCGCCGCCGACGCCCGCGCGGAAGCCGATCGGGTTCGGGCCGAGTTGGCCGCCGTTCGACAGGAACTGGTCCAGGCGCGGGAGTCGGAGCGGCGGCAGGCCGGGGAACGGGAGGCCGCCTTCGAGAAGGAACTGGCCCGGCAGCGCGCGGAGACCACGGCGGCACTCCAGGCCGCCGAACGCACGGCCGACCAGCGGGTCGGCGCGGCCGAAGAACTGAAGACGCAACTGCTGGCCAGGACCCAACGAGCCGAAGCCCACCTGGACGCGCTCCTGGCCCGGCACGAGGGCGACGCATGATCGGCTACCCGGACCGCTGCTGGCTCACCCCGCACGCCACCGTCAGACGGTCGCCGATCCAGGGCAGCGGGCTGTACGCCACCGCCGCGATCAACACCGGCGACGTGGTGGAGCGCCTCGGCGGGCCGGTGATCGACGACGCCACCCTCGCCGGGCTGACCCCGCCCTACAGCAGCCTCACGTCGCCGCCGGCCGACACCTGCTGCTCGACCCGGCCCATCCGCGGCTGCCGCAACTGCGCCGCGCCTACGGCGACCACTGGAGCCCGGCCCTGCTGGACCGGATCAACACCGACTGACGGTGCAGCGCCGGCGGGCGAGGGGCGCCGCACCGGGGTCCGGCTGCGCCACGCCTGCCGTCCCGCGTCGCCGGGGGCGTCAGATCCGGCGCCGAGCCGTCATGCCTCGCCGGTGTACTGGTCGGCCAGGTAGGTGCGTTTGGCCTGTTCGTCGTGGTCGGAACGCAGGTAGCGGATCCACGCCAGCCGTTCGTGGACGGTCGCGGCGAGTTCCCACACGCACTGGGTGGCCAGGTGCCCGCCCGGTTCGCGGGACACCGGGGCGAACGCGTCGTCGCCCTCCCGCCAGTACACCGACTGCCACATCTCGTTGGCGTTGCGCCAGGTGCAGGCGATCAGGAAGTACCCGTCGGTGCCGCAGCGGTGCAGGATCACGTAGCCGAGCTCGCCGCGCAGGTTCAGGCCGCCGGTGGAGGCCTCACCGCGCAGATAGTCGCGGGCCTGGTCCCGGGTCTCCAGCGGGATGACGTCGTCGGCGTCGTACACGTCGTACCACTTGAGGTAGCCGCCGGGCAGGGCCAGGCCGTCGGCGGGTTCGACGTGCTTGGGACGGTGCCGGTAGCCGTCGGGCGGGTTGCCCAGCTTGGCCAGTTCGGTGGGGTCGGGCAGCAGTGGGTCGGCCCGGACCGGTTCGTCGTGCAGGGTGGCGTTGTCGGCCATGACCGTGGACGTTAGCCCAGTCGGGCGACCCCGGCCGGGCCAGGCCGCGTTCGCCACCAGCGGACTTACCTGCCGGCACCCGCCGTCCGGGTGCAGCATGGACCCAACGGCAATCAAGTAATCATGTAATGGAGGCGGTGGGAGGTGCTCGACGATGACACCGGCGCGCTGGACGCCTACTCCCGTACGGTGATCGCGGTCGCCAAGTCGGTCACCCCGCACGTGGCCAGCGTTCGCATGCGGCGCGGCGCCGGCTCGGCGGTCGTGTTCACCGACGACGGATTCCTGCTGACCAACGCGCACGTGGTCGGCTCGGCGGGGGAGGGCACCGCCGTGTTCGCCGACGGCACCGAGTCCACGTTCGATGTGGTCGGTGCCGACGGCCTGTCCGACCTGGCCGTGCTGCGCGCGCGGAGCCCGGCGCCGGGCGCGGCCGTGCTGGGCAACGCCGACCGGCTGGTCGTCGGGCAACTCGTGGTGGCCGTGGGCAATCCGCTGGGCCTGGCCGGTTCGGTCACCGCCGGTGTGGTCAGTGCCCTGGGTCGGGCCGTGCCGGTGGAGTCCGGGCGGGCCAGCCGGGTCATCGAGGACGTCATCCAGACCGACGCGGCGCTCAACCCGGGCAATTCCGGTGGCGCGCTGGCCGACTCGGCCGGCCGGGTGGTGGGCATCAACACCGCGCTGGCCGGTATCGGCGTGGGCCTGGCCATCCCGATCAACAACACCACCAACCGGATCATCACCACACTGCTGTCCGACGGGCGGGTGCGCCGCGCCTATCTGGGTGTGGTCGGGGTGCCGGCGCCGTTGCCGGCCGCCGTGGCGCAGCGCACCGGCCAGGCCGCCGGGCTGCGGCTGGTGCAGGTGGTGGCGGGTGGCCCGGCAGACCGGGCCGGGCTGCACGCCGGGGACCTGGTGCTGTCCGTGGCCCGCGACACCGTGTCCGACGCGCAGGGCATCCAGCGGCAGCTGTTCGCCGACGCGATCGGCGTGCCGCTGCCGGTGACCGTGCTGCGCAACGGCGCCATGGTCGACGTGTTCGCCACCCCCACCGAACTGACCACCGACTGAGGACAGGTCCTGTCCGGGATGCCTGCCACACTGCGGGAATGCTGGAGACCTCGGCGCGGCTGCTGCGGCTGCTGTCGCTGTTGCAGGGCCGCCCGGAATGGTCGGGTGCCGAACTGGCCGACCGGCTGGGCGTGACCGACCGGACGGTGCGCCGCGACGTGGACAAGCTGCGCGGCCTGGGCTACCCGGTGCACGCCGGCACCGGGGTCACCGGCGGCTACCGGCTGGGCGCCGGGGCCGCGCTGCCACCGCTGCTGCTGGACGACGACGAAGCCGTCGCCGTCGCGATCGGGCTGCGGGTCGCCACCGCCGGGGCGGTCACCGGTATCGAGGAAACGTCGGTGCGGGCGTTGGCCAAACTGGAACAGGTGCTGCCGCACCGGCTGCGCCGCCGGATCGGTGCCCTGCAGGACTACACGGTTCGGGTCACCGTGGACGGCGGCCCGACCGTCGACCCGGACGTGCTCACCGCGCTGGCCAACGCCTGCCGCGACCACGAGCGGCTGCGCCTGGACTACCGCGACCACCACGACAACACCAGCCTGCGCACCGTCGAACCGCACCGGCTGGTCAACTGGGGTCGCCGCTGGTACCTGCTGGCGTGGGACACCGACCGGGCGGCGTGGCGGACGTTCCGGGTGGACCGGCTCACCCCGCGGGTGCCGACCGGGCCGAAGTTCCCGCCCCGCGAACCACCCGGCGGGGACGTCGTCGACTACGTCACCCGTGGTGTCGCGTCGGCGGCGTGGCGGTACCGGGCGCGGATCGTCGTGCACGCCCCGGCCGACGTCGTGACCGAGCGGATCAACCCGGCCGTCGGCGTGGTCGAGGTGATCGACGAGCAGCGGTGTGTGCTGGTCACCGGCGGCGGGTCGGTGGACTCCATCGCCGTCCACCTGGGACTGCTGGATCTGGACTTCGAGGTCACCGAACCACCGGAACTGGTCGCGAAGGTGCGGGCCCTGGCCGACCGCTACGGCAGGGCGGTCACCCGCTGACCGCGGCGGCTCAACGCCGAGCCGGCCCACCACACCAGCAGCGTCGTCACCACGAACCCGACGGCGATCCCGACCACGCCCACCGCGACGTGGCCGTAGCCGTGCGGCCGGGGATCCAGGAACGGATACGGATACCAGTCCACGAATGGGCCGCGCACCAATGTGTAGGCGCAGAACGCCAACGGAAACACCAACCACCACCACGCCCGGGGTAGTCGGGGTGGTCGGGCCGGTGGTGCGAGCAACCAGTCCAGCACCAGCACGATCGGCATGATCCGGTGCACCACCGTGTTCACCCACGAGTTCGGCTGTTCACCCGGCAACTCGGCCAGCAGCGTCGCGTACACCACACCGGTGATCACCAGATACACCACCGCGGAGCCGCGCAGCACGTCCGGCGCGCCCCGCCATCCGGCCAGCAACGCCAACCCGCCCCACGCCAACACCACCGTGCCCAGGATGTTGCTCTCGATGGTGAAGAACGAGAAATAGTTGCCCAGCGCGCCGGTCGCCGCCGCGTCGCGGGCCTGCCAGCCCAACGCGATCGCGGCCGACACCGCGAACACCGTCCGATACCCGCCCACCAGCCACCTGCCGGCCCCCTCGGTTCGCATGACCGATACGGTAAGGACGACCGTCCGGTTCCGCAGTGTGACAGTTCGATGACACCGGGTGCGGACCGCAACGAGGGGGACTCGTGCGCGACATCGCCGTGTTCAGTGGTTCCGCCCATGCCGAACTGGCCGAGGAGATCTGCGGTCACCTGGGTGTGCCGCTGCTGCCGGTGCGGGTCGACCGCTTCGCCAGCGACTGCATCGAGGTGCAGTTGCGCGCCAACTGCCGGGAACGGGACGTGTTCCTGATCCAGCCGCTGGTCGCGCCCGTGCAGGAACATCTGGTGGAACTGCTGCTCATGCTGGACGCCGCCCGGGGCGCGTCCGCCGCCCGCACCACCGTGGTGATGCCGCACTACGCCTACGCCCGCTCGGACAAGAAGGGCGCGCCACGGATCTCCATCGGCGGCCGCCTGGTCGCCGACCTGCTCGTCACCGCGGGCGCCAGCCGGGTGCTCACCATGACACTGCACTCGCCGCAGGTGCACGGATTCTTCAGCGTCCCCGTCGACCACCTCAATGCGCTGCGCGAACTGGCCGGCCACTTCGCCGGCCAGGACCTGGGCAACACGATCGTGGTGTCACCTGATCTGGGCAACGCCAAGGACGCGGCCGCGTTCGCCCGGCTGCTCGGCCTGCCGGTGGCGTTCGGCGCGAAGGAACGCCACTCCGACGACCACGTCACCATCAACACCATCATCGGCGACGTCACCGGAAAGGACGTCATCGTGTTGGACGACGAGATCGCCCGCGGCAGCACCATCTTCGAACTGCTGGAGCGGCTGCGGGAACGCGACGTCACCTCGGTTCGGGTGGCCACTACGCACGGCCTGTTCGCCGGTGACTGCCTGGCCCGGCTGTCCGCCCAACCCGACGTGCTGGAAATCGTGTGCACCAACACCGTGCCCTTGCCCGCGCGGCGGCGCACCCCGAAGGTACGGGTGTTGTCGGTGGCGTCGGTGTTGGCCGAGGCGATGCGTCGCATTCACCACGGCGAATCGGTCAGCGCCCTGTTCAACTGAGCGTCGAACAATCGGTTGGCGATGACAGCACGAACGACCGGCCCGATCATGCACTGACTTCCGTATGCTGGCCCGACGTGGTCATGGGCCGGCACAGCGTGATCGGCCGATGGCGACGCTCGCGGACAAACTGGGCCAACCGAGGGTGATCGGCGAGATCCTCGCCGGCCTGCTGCTGGGTCCGTCCGTGCTGGGCGCGATCGTGCCGGGCTTTGCGCACGCCTGTGGACACCGGAGATGCTGCGGTTCCTCGGCCTGCTGGCCCAGTTGGGCGTGGTGTTCTTCATGTTCCCGGTCGGCCGGGAACTGCCGTTCCCGCTGCTGCGCGGCAGCGGCGGCCGGGCGTTGGTCACCGGGCAGTCGGCCATCGCGGTGCCGTTCCTGGCCGGGGCGGCGCTGGCGGTGACGTTGCTGGCCGGCTACCGGCCCACCACGGTGTCGCCGGTGGCGTTCGTGCTCTTCTTACGCACCATGGGTTTGACGATCGCGTTCTGTGCCCTCATGGGAGGCCATCGGCGTGCAGGCCATCTTCGGCGGGTTCATGGCCGGACTGGTCGCGCCCCGATCCCGTGCGGTGACCGACTTCGCCTACCGCATCGAAGGGCCCACGAACTGGTTCCTGCTGCCGATGTCCTTCGCCGTCACCGGCATCCAGGTCAGGGTTCGCGTTGGGGCGGGGCGCGAACCGGCTGGTCATCGTCGTGGTCACCGTGGTGGCGTTGGCCGCGAAAGTGCTCGGTGCCGCAGTGCCCGGCCGGCTGGGCGGGCTGGACACCCGGTCGGCGACGGGATTGGGCGTGATGACGGGCTGCCGGGGGCTCACCGAGTTGATCGTGCTGCAGATCGGCCTGTCCCTCGGCGTGTTCTCGCCGGACCTGTTCGTGCTGTTCCTGGTGATGGCGTTGGTCACCACGGCCTCGACCGGGCCGCTGCTGCGCTGGCTGTATCCCGAGTCGGTGCTGGAGGCGGCGCAGGCCGACGCCAAGGCGGAGGTGGCCGCGTCGCTGCGCCCGGTGTGGAGCGGTATCGACATCGTCCGGTCCTGAGTCCGGCACTAGGCCGACAGGAAGCGGTCCAACACCCGCACCGCGAACTCCAACCCGGCCACCGGGACCCGTTCGTCCACGCCGTGCGCCATCGCCCGGTAGTCGAACCCGGCCGGCACCCACAGCGGCGCGAACCCGTAGCAGTCGATGCCCAGCGCGGTGAACGCCTTCGCGTCGGTGCCGCCGCCCATGCAGTAGGGCACCACCACGGCGTCCGGGTCGCAGGCGCGCAGCGCATCGGCCATCGCGGTGAACCACGGCGAGTCCAGCGGCGCGGCCACCGGCGCCTGGCGCGCCACGAACTCGCGGGTCACGCCGGGGCCGAGCAGTTCGTCCACCGTGGCCAGTATCTCGTCCTCGGTGCCGGGCAACACCCGCACGTCCACCTCGGCGACCGCGCGGGAGGGGATCACGTTCACCTTCGACCCGGCCCGCAGCATCGTCGGCGTGGTGCTGGCCCGCACCGTGTTCTCCACCAACAGTGCCGCCGCGCCCAACCGCGCCACCGTGCCGTCCACGTCGGCCAGGTCCAGTTCCACCCCCAGCGCGGCGGTGGCCTGTTCCAGGAACGCCGCCACCGCCGGGGTCAACCGCACCGGCCACCGGTGCCCGGCCACCCGGTCCAGCGCGCCGATCAGCCGGGTCACCGGGTTGTCCGGGTTGCGGCGCGACGCGTGGCCGGCCCGCCCGGTCGCGGTCAGTCGCAGGTGCGCGGTGCCCCGTTCGGCCGCACCCACCGGATACAGCCGCACCCCACCGGCATGATGGGTGAAACCGCCGGACTCGCCGATCGCCGCCGCGCACCCGGCGAACAGGTCGGCGTGTCGTTCGACCAGCCAGTGGGCGCCCTCCACGCCGGCGTCCTCCTCGTCGGCGACGAACGCCACCACCACGTCCCGCCTGGGCTGCCGCCCGGCCGACGCCCACCCGGCCAGCACCGTCAACACGGCCGCGCACGTGTCCTTCATGTCGGTGGCACCCCGACCCCACACGCAACCGTCGCGGATCTCCCCGGCGAAGGGCGGCACCGACCAGTCCAGCGGGTCGGCCGGCACCACGTCCAGGTGGGCCTGCACCAGCACCGCGGGCAGCGACGGATCCGAGCCGGCCACCCGACCGACCACATTGGACCGGCCGGGGGTGCGTTCCAGCAGCACCGGTGCGGCGCCCGCGTCGGCCAACAGTTCGGCGACGTATTCGGCCGCCGCCCGTTCACCCCCGGCGTCCCCGGCGCCCGGGTTCGTCGTGTCGAACCGGACCAGCCGCGAACACAGCTGCGCGACGTCCTCAGCCATACACACCTTCGACCGCACCGGACGCGATGGCCGTGACCACCTTGAACGCCCGCATCGCCTCGGTCATCGTGGCCGCGTCGAACCCGACCGTGCGCACCCCGATCCGCTCCACCGTCGGCACCACCGCGGCGGCCTGCGCCAGATGGGTCGCGTCGAACTCCACCTCGATCCGATGCGCACCCGGCGCCGGCTCGACCCGGCCGGCCATGGCCATCGACGTTGTGGCGGCCTCGGTGATCCACGCGGCGGTCCGGGCCGGGGGAGCGCAGATCGCGGCGTAGCGGCTCACGCAGTCCTTGACCGCGACCCGGCGGGCCGCCGGCGCGTAGCCCTCGGCGTCCGCGCAGGTGCGGTCGTCGCCGGTGACCAGCAGCACCGGCACGCCGTACTCGGCGGCCAGCGCCGCGTTCAACCGGCCCTCGCTGGCCGGTTCGCCCTCCAGCCACACCCCGACGATCGAGTTGGCCAGGTAGGTGTGGGCGAGCACGCCGTCGGTGCCCGCGCCCGCGTGGTAGCCGAGGAACACCACACCGGCCACGTCACCGTCGATGCCCTGCATCATCGACAGCGGTTTGTGCCGGCCGGTGAGCATCCGCGCGTCCGCCGCCAGGTCCTCCAACAACAGGTTGCGTTGCGCCGAATGCGCCTCGTTGACCAGCACGTCGCTCGCGCCACCGGCCAGCAGGCCGGCCACACAGGCGTTCACGTCGCCGGTGAACATCTTCCGGAACCGCTGCCACTGCTCGGTCCCCGGCGTGACGTCACCGGTCCACGTCACGCCGGTCGCGCCTTCCATGTCCGCTGAGATCAGGATCCGCACGGCCAACACGGTACGTCGGCGAACCACCCACCGACAGTCATTGACTTCCGTCCGGCAGTGATGGTTGGTTCTTCACTAACCGATCGTGAACGGGGTGAGGTGCTGTGCGGATGATGTTACCAAAACGGCTCAGCCGGTCGCTGTCCGTCACAGCCGTGGCAGCGGTCCTGGCGGGCACCGGCGTCATCGGGGCGGTGCCCGCCGGGGCGGCGACAGCGCCGACGGTGCTGCGGGTGGGGTTGGCGCAGGACGTCGACTCGCTCAACCCGTTCCTCGCCGAGTTCGCGTCCAGCACGGACATCGGCCGCGCCATGTACGAGTTCCTCACCACGTACTCACCGAAGAACGAGGCACCCGTACCCGGCCTGGCCACCCGCTGGACCCACACGCCCGACGGCCGCACCTGGACCTACACCATCCGCCGCGGCGCGCTGTGGTCGGACGGCACGCCGATCACAGCACGGGACGTTGCGTTCACCTTCCACCTGATGATGACCAACCCGGTGGCCGCCACCGCGAACGGCAACTTCGTCGCCAACTTCGCCTCCGTCGCCGCGCCGAAGGACACCACCGTCGTCATCACCACCAAGCAGCCGCAGGCCACCATGCTGGCCCTGGACGTGCCGATCGTGCCCGAGCACATCTGGTCGCACGTCACCGACATCGGCCACTACACCAACCTGCCCGCCCCCGGCCATCCGGTCGTGGGCAGCGGGCCGTTCGTGCTCACCGACTACCGGGAGGGCCAGTTCGTGAAGCTGGCCGCCAACCGGCACTACTGGCGCGGCACACCCAAGGTCGACCAGCTGGACTTCGTGCACTTCGACAACACCGACGCCGAGGTGCAGGCCCTGGTCAAAGGTGACATCGATCTGGCCAACGGGCTCAGCGCCGCCCAGTTCGGCACTCTGGCCCGCACCAGGAACGTCACCGTGAACAAGGCAGAGGGCGGCCGGTTCGTCGACCTGGCCATGAACACCGGCGCCGCCACCAACACCGGCACGCCCATCGGCGATGGCAACCCGGTCCTGCGCGACGTCGCCGTGCGCACCGCCATCGCCGACGCGGTCAACCCGGCCACGCTGGTCCGCCAGGTCTACGGCGGCGACGCCCAGGTCGCCGGCGGCTACATTCCGGACAAGTTCGCCACCTACCACTGGAACCCGCCGGCCGGGCAGGCCCACACGTTCGACCCGGCCCGCGCCAACCATCTCCTCGACGCGGACGGCTACCGGCGCGGCGCGGACGGCACCCGCGTCGACCAGCACGGCCAGCCGTTGCGGTTGCGGCTGATCGGCCGCGACGACCAGCCGCAGCAGGCGCAGATGGCCGCCTACGTGAAGAGCTGGCTGGGGGCGGTCGGCATCCCGGTGGACGTGCAACTGGTGTCGTCCAACAAACTCGACGACGTCACCAGCGCCGGGGACTTCGACCTGGCGTTCTCCGGGTGGGGTGTGGACCCCGACCCGGACGCCGTGCTCGCCGTGCAGACCTGCGACCACCGGCCGGACGCGCATGGCGAGAACAACGACAGCGAAGTCCTGTTCTGCGACCACACCTACGACACCCTGTACCTGCGGCAGCGCTCCGACCTCAACCCCGCCACCAGGGTCGCCGACGTCAAACACCTCGAGTCGGTGTTCTACCAGCAGGCGTCCGAGGTGACCCTGCTGTACCCGAACGTGTTGGAGGCCTACCGGTCGGACCGGTTCGCGCCGTTCCAGGTCCAGCCCGACCCCGGTGGCGCGATCATGGCGCAGAACGGCTACTGGGGTTACCTGTCCGCCACCCCGATCACCACCACCACCGGCGGCCGCACCAACACCGGCCTGATCGTCGGCACCGGCATCGCCGTCCTGGTGATCATCGGGGTTTTCGTGGTGTTCGGCGTGCGGCGGCGGGGCAGCGCGGCGGACCGCGAATGACCACCACGGACGAGGTGGTCGACCTGGTCCCGGCCGGGTCGACCACCCGATCCGGCGGTACCGCCCGGTTCGTCGCGACCAAGCTGGGCGGCGCTGCGATCAGCCTCCTGCTGGTCGTGGTGCTCGGGTTCTTCCTGTTCCGGGTGCTGCCCGGCGACCCGGTGCAGACCATGACCCGCGACCGGCCCACCACCCCCGCCCAGATCGCGCAACTGCGGGAACGGCTCGGTTTGGACAAGCCGCTGATCGTGCAGTTCGCCGACTACCTGGGCGGACTGCTGCACGGCGACCTGGGCACCTCCTACCTGTACCAGCAGCCGGTGAGCACGCTGCTGCTGCAACGCCTGTGGCCCACCGTGCTGCTCGTGGGCACCGCCACCGTGCTGGCCGCCGCCCTGGGCCTGTGGCTGGGCACCCGCGCCGGGTGGCGGCCCGGGTCCCGGTTCGACAACGCCGCCACCGGGATCGCGCTGACCCTGTGGTCGATGCCGGCGTTCTGGCTGGGCCTGATCCTGCTCACCGTGTTCGGTGTCGGCGTCGGCCCGATCCCCGGCGTGTTCCCGGTGGAGGGCATGGTGTCGCCGGACACGCCGGCCGGGTTGCTGCCGCAGGCCCTGGACGTCGCCCACCACCTGGTGCTGCCCTGCGTCACGCTGATCGCCCTGGTGTACGCGCAGTACCTGCTGGTCATGCGGTCCACGCTGATCGAAGAGGCGCACGCCGACTACGTCACCACCGCCCGCGCCAAAGGGCTGCGGGAGGACCTGGTGCGCCGCCGGCACGCCGTGCCCAACGCCCTGCTGCCCACGGTCACCCTGGTGTTCCTCAACCTGGGCATGGTGGTGTCCGGCGCGGTCACCGTGGAGGCCGTGTTCTCCTGGCCCGGACTGGGCCAACTGATGTTCACGGCACTGCAGGTGCCCGACCTGCCGCTGGTGCAGGGCGCGTTCATCACCCTGGCCGGGGCCGTGGTGGTGATGAACATGTTCGCCGAACTGCTCTACCGGGCGCTGGACCCGAGGGTGCGGACATGACCGCACTCGACACCCGGCCCGGGGTGTGGCGGGCGGTGCGCGGCAATCGGGCCGGCCTGGCCGGGCTGGTGATCCTCGCCGTCGTCGTCGCGCTGGCACTGCTCGCACCGGTGCTCACCGACCCGGTCGCGCTGGACGTCACCCGCGCCACCGGAGCCCGCCTGGCCCCACCGAACGGCCGGTTCTGGCTGGGCACCGACGAAAGCGGCCGGTCGGTGCTGCTGCTCACCTGGTGGGGGGCGCGGATCTCGCTGCTGGTCGGGTTGGCCGCGGCCGCCCTGTCCGTGGTCATCGGCACCGTCGTGGGCCTGGTCGCCGGCCAGTTCGGCGGCTGGGTGGCCGCCGTGCTCATGCGGGCCACCGACTTCTTCCTGGTGCTGCCCGCACTGGTGCTGGCCATCGCCCTGTCCACCGTGCTCACCCGCGGCCTGGGCACCATCGTGCTGGCCATCGGGGTGACGTCGTGGCCGACGACCGCGCGGATCGTGCGCGCCCAGACGCTGACCATCCGCACCCGCGGCTACGTGGACCGGGCCGTCGCGCTGGGCGGCGGCCACTGGCACGTCATCAGCAAACACGTGCTGCCCGCCGTGCTGCCGCTGGTGCTGGCCAACACCACGCTGAACGTGGCGGGCGCGATCATCGCCGAGTCGACCCTGTCGTTCCTCGGCCTGGGCGACCCCACCCAGGTGTCGTGGGGGTCGATGCTCAACGCCGCCTGGACCAACGGCGCCGTCACCGCGGGGGCGTGGTGGTATCTGCTGCCGCCGGGCATCGGGATCGTCGTGGTGGTGCTGGCGTTCACCCTGTGCGGGCGGGCGCTGGAAGCTGTGGTCCTGCCGACCCGGCGGGGTGGTGGCCGTGGCTGAGCCGCTGCTGGAGTTCCGCGGCACCACCGTCCACTTCGGCCCGGTCGCCGCCGTGCGGGGCGTGGATCTGACCGTACGCGCCGGGGAAACCCTGGGTGTGGCGGGGGAGTCGGGGTCGGGGAAATCCACATTGGCGTTGTCGGTACTGCGACTGCTGCCCCGCACCGCCACCGTCGGCGGGCAGGTGCTGCTGGGCGGCGCCGACGTCGCCGGCCTGTCCTGGGGACAACTGCGGGCGGTGCGCTGGGCCGGCACGGCCATCGTGTTCCAGGGCGCCATGCACGCCCTCAACCCGGTACGACGGATCGCCGACCAGATCGCCGAACCGATCCTCCTGCACGGCAGCGACCGCGACGTCGACGGCCGGGTGCACCGGCTGCTCGACCAGGTCGGCGTGCCCGCCAGGGCCGCCCGCGCCTACCCGCACGAACTGTCCGGCGGGCAACGCCAGCGGGTGATGATCGCGATGGCCCTCGCGTGCGACCCCGACCTGGTGATCGCCGACGAGCCCACCACCGCGCTGGACGTCATGGTGCAGGCCCAGGTGCTGGACCTGCTGGCCGCGCTGGTCGCCGACCGGGCCGCCGGGCTGCTGCTGATCAGCCACGACCTGTCCGTGCTGGCCGGCACCTGCCAGCGCCTGGCCGTCATGTACGCGGGCCGGATCGTGGAACACGGCCCGGCCCGCGACGTCGTCGACCACCCCACCCACCCCTACACCCAGGCGCTGGCCGCCGCGCACCCGAAGATCGGTGACCCGGCGTCCCGGCTGGCGCCGCACGGTCTGCCCGGCGACCCACCCGACCCGACCGACCTGCTGGGGCTGCGCTGCCCGTTCCAGCCGCGCTGCGCCGCCGCCCGACCGGACTGTGCCACCGCCGACGTCACCCTGCGCCCGGCCGGCGAGCACCGGCAGGCCGCGTGCGTACTGGTGGACCGATCACTGGGAGCCCACCGATGAGCCTGCTGCGCGCCGACGACGTCGCCATCCGCTACGGGCCGGTGCGGGCCGTGGACGGCGTCACCCTGGACGTCGCCGAGGGGGAGATCGTGGCCCTGGTCGGCGAGTCCGGCTGCGGCAAGACCACCCTGGCCACCACCCTGCTGGGCCTGCGCCGCCCGGACACCGGCCGGGTGCTGTTCGACGGCGTACCGCTACCCACCGGCGGCCGGGGGCTGCGCCGCTACCGGCGGCAGGTGCAGTGGGTGCCGCAGGACCCGACCGGCGCGCTCAACCCCCGCCACACCGTCTACCAGGCGGTCGCCGAAGGGTTGCGGGTGCACCGGATCGGCGGCGACGAACCCACCCAGGTGCGGGAGGCGTTGGCCCACGCCGGACTGCGGCCCGCGGACCGGTACCTGGCGAAACTGCCGGGCGAGCTGTCCGGTGGCCAGCGCCAGCGGGTGGTGATCGCGGGCGCCCTGGCCCTCTCGCCCCGGGTGCTGGTGGCCGACGAGCCGGTCGCGTCGCTGGACGCGTCGGTGCGCGGCGAGATCCTCGCCCTGCTGCTGCGGCTGCGCGCCGACCTCGGGCTGGCCGCCGTCGTGGTCACCCACGACCTCGGGCTGGCCTGGCACATCGCCGACCGGGTCGCCGTGATGTACCTGGGGCGGATCGTGGAGCTCGGCCCGGCCGCCGACGTGCTCACCGCACCCCGACACCCCTACACCAGGGCACTGCTGTCCGTTGTGGACGGCAGCCGGGACCGGGTGGTGCTGCCCGGTGAACCGCCGGACGCGGCGCGGGTGCCCGGCGGGTGCCGGTTCCACCCGCGCTGCCCGGCCCTGGCCGGCGGCACGGCTCGGGCGGTCGCGCACCGGTGCCGGGGTGTGGACCCGGTGCCGTTGACCGGCGCCGGTGTGGCGTGCCACCTGCGGGAGGCGCTGACCGGCTCTGGCTAGGGCGATGGCGGCCCGCCGGTCGCGGGACCTCGTCCACGGTGGGGTCGGGCAGTGTCGATCGATCAGTTCGTCTTCCACGATCACCCGATCTTCGATGCCGCGCTGGAGGGCGACACGACCGCGTTGCGGCGCGCGGCCGGACCGGACGGCGTCTACTGCCTCGACCCGCGGCAGCACGCCGCGCTGCTCGTGTTCACCGGCCCCGACGGATTCTGACAGGGCAACGTGCACCTGCCCGGCCAGGTCATGCGGCTGGAGATCCCGCGCTCGTTCCGGGTGCGCGACATCCACCGGGCCGACGGGCGGTTCGTCCTCACCGGCGCCGAGGGCGAACAGGTCCGGGGCACCGCACGGCAGTTCGGCCGCCGGCCCCGACTCATCGACGAGCAGCACAATCCCGCCTACCAGAAGCAGCTCGCCGAGATGTTCCGCGACACCGGCCTGCTACCCGACCACGACGCCTTCCCCGACGCGTGTCCGGCGATCCAGGACCAGGTACGGGGCGCGCTGGTCCATCCCGGAGGAGACGGGCACTACTCGGCGACGCTCGAGCGGGACGGCGTGGCGTTGGCGGTCTCGTTCGACAGCGCCGGCCCGACCGGGTCACCGAGCTGCTGCCGCGGAACAGTTCGACTCGGCGGTGCGGCCCGTCGACCTGACCGTGTTCCGTACCGGCGACTTCGAGATCTGCTTCGAGGACGGCTACTGGATCGCCGTGAGCCACCGGGCCGACACCACGCCGGTCCGTGCGTATGTCGACTGCTGATGCCGGTCCGATCAGGGGTGGCCGCCGGCTCGTTGTGCACATACCGACCGGTCGGTACCATCACCTGCCGTGGAGAAGCGCGCGATCGACAGGGTGGTCGACGCCGTGGTGTTCGACTACGGCGGTGTGCTGACCACCCCGGTGCGGGACGCGATGGGCGGCTGGCTGATGGCCGACGGGATCACCGAGGACAGCTACCGGGCGGTGATGCGCGAGTGGCTGGTCGGCGACGCGGCCACCGGATCGCCGGTGCACCGCCTGGAAACCGGTGCACTGTCCCCTGCGGACTTCGAACGGGCCCTGGCGCCCAGACTGACCACGGCGTCCGGCGCACCCGTGGTCGCCGAAGGGTTGCTGGGCCGGATGTTCGCACTGATGCGGCCCGACCCGGCGATGCTGGCGCTGGTCGGTGCGCTGCGGTCGGTGGGGCTGCGTACCGCGCTGCTGTCCAACAGTTGGGGCGACCACTACACCGATGACCTGCTGGCCCTGTTCGACACCGTCGTGATCAGCGGCCGGGTCGGGCTGCGCAAACCCGATCCCGCCGTGTTCACGCTGCTGCTGGACACGCTGGATCTGCCGGGGCGGCGGGTGGCGTTCGTCGACGACATTCCGGTGAACGTGCGCGGCGCCGAGGAACTGGGCATCCGCGCCGTGCTGCACACCGACGCCCAGACCACCACGGCCGCGTTGCGCCGACTGGTACCCGACCTGCCGGAGTTGGATGTGACCGCATGAGTGACGACCTGCCCGGCCTGGACCTGGCCCGCCTCACCACCTACCTGGCCGGCGCGACCCCGGGTCTGGTGACCGGGCCGCTGTCGGCCGAACTGATCGCCGGCGGCCGGTCCAATCTGACCTACCGGCTCACCGACGGCGCCACCGAGTGGGTGCTGCGCCGGCCGCCGCTGGGGCACGTGCTGCGCACCGCGCACGACATGGGCCGCGAGTACCGGGTGCTGTCCGCGCTGGCCGACACGTCGGTGCCGGTCCCGCGGACCGTGCACCTGTGCGCGGACCCGGACGTCCTGGGTGCGCCGTTCTACCTGATGCGGTACGTGCCCGGCGTGGTGCTGCGCACCCGGCAGCAGTGCGAGGAACTCGGCGCGGCCGGCACCACGGCCGTGGTGGACCGGCTGGTGGACGTCTTGGCGGAGCTGCACACTGTGGACCCGGCCAGTGTCGGGTTGGCCGACTTCGGCCGCCCCGAGGGCTACCTGACCCGGCAGGTGGTGCGCTGGGGCAAGCAGTTGGACTCCTCCCGCAGCCGGGATGTCGCCGGCATCGACGAGCTGCGCGAGAAGTTGGCGGCGTCGGTGCCGACGTCGACCCGGTACGGGTTGCTGCACGGCGACTACCGGCTGGACAACGCCCTGGTCGACCCCGCGGTGCCGGACATCGCGGCGGTGCTGGACTGGGAGATGTCCACGCTGGGCGATCCACTGGCCGACGTGGGCCTGCTGGTGGTGTACACCAGCGGCCGCCGGGGTGATGACGTGATCACCGGGGACGTGACCAGCTCGCCCGGTTTCCCGCCCACCGAGGATCTGGTGGCCCGCTATGCCGACCGCACCGGCGTCGACGTGTCCACGTTGGACTGGTACGTGGCGCTGAACTGTTTCAAGCTGGCCGTGGTCCTGGAGGGCATTCACTACCGGTTCACCCAGGGCAAGACGGTGGGCGCCGGTTTCGACCAGATCGGCGAACGGGTACCGGGCCTGGTCGCCGAGGGTCTGGCCGCGTTGGCCGGAGAGGGGACTGCGTGATGGATTTCGCCTACGACGAGAAGACCGAAGGGCTGCGGGCCGAACTGCGGGCGTTCATGGACGAGCACGTCTATCCCGCCGAACCGGTGTTCGCCGAGCAGGTCGAGGCCGCCGGTGACCCGTGGACACGGGTGCCGATCGTGGAACAGCTGAAGACGGAGGCACGACGACGGGGACTGTGGAACCTGTTCCTGCCCGGTGAGCACGGCGCCGGCCTGACCAACCTGCAGTACGCGCCGCTGGCCGAGATCACCGGCCGCAGCCCGTCACTGGCCCCCGAGGCGCTCAATTGTGCCGCGCCGGACACCGGCAACATGGAGGTGCTGACCATGTTCGGCACCTCGCAGCAGCAGGCCGACTGGCTCAAGCCGCTGCTGGACGGGCAGATCCGCTCCGCGTTCTGCATGACCGAACCGGAGGTGGCCTCGTCGGATGCCACCAACATCACCACCCGCATCCAGCGCGACGGCGACCAGTACGTGATCAACGGCCGCAAGTGGTGGTCCTCGGGCGCGCTCAACCCGAACTGCAAGATCCTCATCGTGATGGGCAAGACCGACCCGGACGCGGAGAAGCACCGCCAGCAGAGCATGGTCCTGGTGCCCAGGGACACCCCCGGCGTACAGGTGAAGCGGGCGGTGCACGTGTTCGGCTACACCGACGGCCCGCACGGCGGGCACGCCGAGATCGTGTTCGACGACGTGCGGGTGCCCGCGGCGAACCTGATCGCCGGTGAGGGTGACGGGTTCGCCATCTCCCAGGCACGGCTGGGTCCGGGTCGCATCCACCACTGCATGCGGGCGTTGGGCATGGCCGAGCGGGCGCTGGAACTGATGTGCCGGCGGGTCACCGACCGGGTGGCGTTCGGCAAGCCGCTGGCCGAGCAGGGCGTGGTGCAGGAGTGGATCGCCGAGTCACGGATCCGCATCGAGCAGGCCCGGCTGCTGGTGTTGAAGACGGCGTGGCTGATGGACACCGTGGGCAACCGGGGCGCGCACACCGAGATCCAGTCGATCAAGGTCGCGGTGCCCTCGGCGGTGGAGTGGATCGTGGACAAGGCGATCCAGGCCCACGGCGGCGGCGGGGTGAGCCAGGACTTCCCGCTGGCCAACCTGTTCGTGTCCGCACGCACGATGCGGATCTTCGACGGCCCGGACGAGGTGCACCGCCGGTCGCTGGCCCACCGCGAGCTGCGCAAGTACCGCTGACCGCGGTCCGGCCCGCCTGCTTGCCGCGGCGGGCCGGACCGCGCCGACCTCAGCCTCGGGGTAGCACCTCGTCCAGCACGGTGGGCAGGCTGAACCAGTCCGAGGACACGACGCTGGCGTGGTCCGCGGCCAGTTGCGCGACCCTGGCGTGGGCGTCGGCCACCGCGGGGTGGGTGTCGTCCAGGGTGGGTGGCACGTTCTGCGCGTCGGTCATGGTCAGCAGGTAGTGGTTGGTGGAGTAGAACGACGTGTCGATGCCGGCCGCGTAGGTGGCGGCGTCGCCGTCGAACACCACGAACCACGGGCGGATCGTGGTGTCGGAGTACTGGGTGCGCGGGTCACCCGACAGCGCGCCCAGGACGCACGGGAACGCGGTGGCCTGGCTGGTCCTGCCCGACGCCGCCAGGTTCTTCAGGTAGGTGGCGTACTCGACGTCGGTGTGCAGGGTGTCCAACGGGTTGGCCAGTTCCACGGTGCCCGGAATGAGGTAGACCAGCACCTTGCCGGCCAGCGCGGAGCGGGTGGGCCAGGCGTTGGCCTTGGCGGCCGCGTCCGGGGTGGGGAACGAGCCCAGCAGGTCCGATGGCCGGAACAGGGCGCTGCCCAGGTGGCCGGCGACCAGCGAGTCGAACTGGGACGGGCCCATGCCCAGGTTGGCCTCGAAGCCGTTCTTCATCTCGACCTTGACGATGATCGGGCCGGCGCCGGGGTGGGCGCCCAGCCAGACCCGCAGGTCGTCCAGGCAGGATCCGAGGTCCTTGTTGGCGCCGCCGGTCTCCAGTTGGGCCGGGGTGGTGGCGTTGACGCAGTTGTTGTCGTTGCTGGTCGGGCTGTCGTGGCTGACCTTCCACTCCTGGGTGAACACGTCGGTCCAGGTGTCCAGTTCGACCATTCCGGTGCCGGCGTCCAGCGCCTGGGCGAGGAACGGGAAGTCGGCGGGGTTGTAGGCGTTGTGCACGCCGGTGACGGTGACTCCGGACAGCGGCAGCGAGCCGGGGTCGGCGGCGGTGGCGGGTGCGGTCACGATCGTGACCGTGGCGAGGGCGGACAGGCCGAGTGTGGTGCCGAGTGTGACGGCCCGGCGGATCCGGTTGGCCGGCATGGTGCATCCACGGGTGCGGGGAAAGGCACAACAAACGCGAATCGATTTCGCGCTTAGCCACCGTATCGGGGCGAAACGTGCGTTCGACAGCCGCCGGATGAACTATGCGTTGCCGCTCGATGCCGCCACGTGGTCGTTGCCGGTCAACTCCGCCGGCAGATCGCGCAGCCCGCGCAGCGGCGAGGCCAGCAGGAACGCCACCGACGCCAGGGCACCCACGCCACCCACCACGAGCGTGGCCCGCAACCCCAGCAGGGTGCCCGCGACACCGCCGGCCAGGCTGCCCACCGGCATCGCACCCCAGGTCAGGAAGTTCATCGTGGCGGACAGCCGGCCCAGCAGGTTGGGCGGGCAGACGGCCTGTTCGAAACTGGTCTCCACGATGTTGAGCACGATGATCCCGATGGCCGCCAGGAACGTCGACGCGGCCACGAACACGATCCGCCAGCCGGGCGCGGCCACCGGTTCCAGCAGGAAACCCACCCCGCACAGCAGCCCGGCCAGCCACACCAGCCGGGCCCGGCCAAGGAGCCGCGACATCGTCCGGGTGATGGCCGAGGCGAGCAGCGCGCCCAGCAGCCCGACGGTGGACAGCACGCCGATCACGCCCGCGCTCAGGTGCACGACGCGGACCAGGAACACGATGACGATGGCGCCGTTGACCGCCTGGCACAGAGCCAGGCCGGCGCTGTGCAGGCCGATGGCGCGCAGGATCGGCTGGCCGAACACCAACCGCAGGCCCTCGCCGATCTCCCTGGCCAGGTGCCGTCGTTGCGGCCGGGGTGGGGCGGTCTCGGTGCCGCGGATGCCGCGCAGCCACAGCCCCGACCACAGGTAGCTGGCCGCGTCCAGGGCGATCGTGACCGGCGCGCCCAGCCACTGCACCAGCGCACCGGCGACGGCGGGCGCGGCGATCGCGGCCATCGACTGGTTGGTGGCCAGGGTGGTGTTGCCCTCGATCAGGTCGGCAGGGGCGATCAGCTGCGGGAGGTAGGCGCGGCGGGCCACATCGAAGAACACGGTCAGCACGCCGGACAGGCCGACCACGAGGTAGAGCTGCCACACGGTGAGCACGCCCAGCAGGGCGCCCACCGGGATCCACGCGAACAGCAGGGCCCGGCCCAGGTCGGCGGCCACCACCACCGGGCCGCGGCGCATCCGGTCGCACCACGCGCCGACCTGCAGGCCCAGTACCAGATAGGCGACGGTCTGCGCGGTGCCCAGCAGCGACACCTGCAGGGTCGTGGCGTGCAGGTAGGTCACCGCGGCCAGCGGCAGCGCCAGGAAGCTGATCCGGGTGCCGAACTGGCTGATCACGTCGGCCAGCCACAGGTTGCGGAAGTCGTGCTGCCGCAGCAATCCGACGTGGCGGCTCAGGCGGGTGACCAGGGGCATGTCGCTGATCCTGCCCGACCTGCACGCTCGTCCGCAAGATACCTGAGTCGCCTCGACGCAAGGTGCTGTCGCGGTGGCCGGTCCGGCACGGACCGCGATGTCGGGCACCACCGGCCGGGGTGATGCGATCGCTGTCCGTGTTTTTGCTTGCACGCACATATATTGCGTGCTCCAATTTGCGCGCACGGCTGATCATTTGCCGGCGCCTCTGGACCCTGGGCTAATTATTCACTTACGTTGGAGTTGGCACTTTGGCGGAAATGAACCTCGGTACGTGGACGCCGATCATCGCGTACCTGGTGTCCGTGTGTGGATCGGCGTTGGGTCTGTTATGTACGGAGCGCGCCCGCATCGTCACTGGTGCCAGCCGGTCCGGCTGGCTGGTGCTGGGCGCGATCTCCATTGGCGGCACCGGGATCTGGGTCATGCATTTCACCGCGATGCTGGGCATGACAATGACGGGGACATCGCTGGGCTACAACCTGCCGATCACCCTGTTGAGCATGCTCGTGGCCATCGTCGTGGTCGGCCTTGGCCTGTTTGTCGTGAATAGCGGTCGCGGCACTATCCAGTCACTGTTGGTCGGAGGCCTGTTCACCGGAGTCGGTGTCGCGGGAATGCACTACGTGGGCATCGCGGCGCTGGACGTGCAGGGCGACAAGCAGTTCAACCTGGCGATCGTCGGCCTGTCGGTGGTCGTGGGCGTCGTCGCGGCCACCGCGGCGCTGTGGGCCACCACCGTCGTGCGGGGGTCACGGGCGATCGTGGCGGCCGCGCTGGTGATGGGCCTGGCGGTGACCGGTATGCACTACACCGGCATGGCCGCGCTGAGCGTCGAGCTCGACCCCAGCAAGGCGATCGACACCGGCATCAGCGCGTCGGTGCTGATCCCGCTGGTGATCATGGCCGTCGCGGTGGTCAGCGTCATGACCGTGTTCATCCTGGCGCTCTCACCTGGCGCCCGGGAACTGCGGGAGGACGCGGACCTGCGTGACTGGGCGGCCAACAACCCGGCCAACAGCCGGTAGCCCACCAGCTGAACCCACCACATCCGTGGTGGGTTCAGTGCTGGAGCTCCAACGTGGGCACCCCAGGTGTGGTGAAACCGAAGACCTGGCCGTAGAAGGACAGTTCGGCCTCCAGCGCGACCCGGATGGTCTCGGCCTTGCGGAATCCGTGCTGTTCGCCCTCGAACGTCAGGTAGGCGTGCGCGATGCCGGTGCCGCGCAGTCCGGCGATGAACTGGTCGGCCTGCACGGGCGGGCAGATCTGGTCGTCCAGGCCCTGCAACATGAGCACCGGCCCGGCCAGCCGGTCGGCGTGCCGTGCGGGCGAGCGGTCGGCATAGCGGTCGGCGTCCCGCGGCAGGGTGCCGATCAGGCTCTCGATGTAGCGGGACTCGAAGTCGTGGGTCTCGCCGCCCTCGGCGGTCCAGCCCGCCGCGTCCAGGATCGGGAACATCACGGTGCCACAGCGGTAGGTGCGGACGCTGGTCAACGAGGCGGCGCTGGTCCAACCGCCCGCGCTGCCGCCGCGCACCGCCATGCGCTGCCCGTCCACGGTGCCCTCGGCGGCCAGTGCCTCGGCGACGGCGGCGCAGTCGACCACGTCGACCACACCCCACTGGCCGATCAGCCGGTCCCGGAACGCCCGCCCGTAGCCGGTGGACCCGCCGTAGTTGACGCCCACGACGGCGAACCCCCGGCTGGTGAAGTAGGCGATGCTGGCGTTGAACCACGGCGAGAACGATCCGGTGGGGCCGCCGTGCACGGTGACCAGCAGCGGCGGCGCCTCCCCGTCGGGGGCCTGGAAGTCGGGGTTGGCCGGCGGGAACAGGTAGGCCGGCACGGCTTGCCCGGCCGCGTCGGACACGGTGCGGGCCACCGGCGTGGGCAGGTAGGCGGGGTCGGGCATGCCGGCCGGTTGCGGAGTCAGCTCGGTGGTGGTGCCGGCGGCCAGGTCGACCCGCACGACGGCGCTGTCCCGGGTGGCCGAGCCGGCCACGCCGTACAGCGACCCACCGGACACGATCACCTCGGACCGCCACATCGGCAGGTCGACGGCCATGTCCACGACGGTGCCGGCGGCCGGGTCCAGCAACGCGAGCCGGCCGTCGCTGACCACCGCGTAGCGGCCGTTGCCCAGCGGGGCGAACCAGCGCGGCCCGATCTGCCACAGCGGCCCGCCGATCTCGGCCTGCGTGGGCGCCAGGTTCACCGCCGGCTCCGCTCCGGTGGGGTCGACGCGGAACAGGTTCCACCAGCCGTCCGGGTCGGTCAGCGCGAGCAGGGTGTCGCCGTCCCAGTCGACCTGGCACACCGCTTCGGCGGGGCCGCCGGCGACCACTCGGTGCGGGCCCAGGGTGCCGTCCGCGGCGATGTCGGCGACGCACAGTTCGCTGCCGTCCCACGGCATCGCCGGGTGGTTCCAGCCCAGCCACGCCACCCGCGTGCCGGCCGCGTTGAGCTTGGGGCCGGTCAGGAACCGGTGGCCGGCGGCCAGCACCCGCACCGCGGCCGGGTCGTCGGCCGCCGCGCCGGACAGCGGGACCGCCACCAGGTGCCGTTCGACGTCGGTGGGCCGGTCGCCGGTGACCGTCTCGCGGACGCACCACAGTTCGGTGCCGTCCGGGCCGGGCGCCGGGTCGGCGTAGCGCAGGCCGTGTTCCCGTTCGGGGGCCGGGCTGATCGGCTGAGGGTCGGGAGTGCCGTTCGGGTCGAACGCGTACCACCGCTGGTCGTCCCAGTGGGTGAACACGACCCGGTCGCCGACGGCGGCCCAGGGCCGTCCGCCGTACTCGTGCACCCGGTTGCGGGCGTTCCACGGCGCCGGCAGCACCTCCTCGACGCCGCCGTCGCCACCCGAACGGCACAGCGCGAGTCGGCCGCCTTCGGCCGGTTTGGACATGGCCCACCACGGTCGACCGTCGACCACGCCGACCCACTGCGGGGCACCGCCCAGAGCGGCGACGTCAGCGGCCCCGATCGGGGAGGTCCAGGTGCCGTACGGCGCGATCTTCACCACGATCACGCACCCTAAACCGGACCGGCCGGGTGGCGCAGCGGCCGCAAGTCCGATCTTGGCCGACCGGCCGCCGACCGGTGAGGTTCGCCACCGGACGAATCCGGGGGTGGGTACCTGCCAGCCGGCCTTCCGTGCCCTAGGGTCGAAGGTGCCATGCCTCGTGTCGTACACGTCTTCCGTCAACCCGACCGGTTCGTCGCCGGCACGGTCGGGGAACCCGGCGACCGCAGTTTCTACCTGCAGGCCTCCGAGGATGTCCGGCAGGTGAGCGTGCTGCTGGAGAAGCAGCAGGTCGCCGTCCTCGCCGAACGGGTCGGTTCGCTGCTGGACGAGGTGGCCCGCCAGTTCGGCGCCGAAGTGCCCGACGCGGCAGCCGAGGACCTGATCGACACCGAACCGCTCACCGTGCCGCTGGATGAGGAGTTCCGGGTCGGCACGATGGGCCTGGGCTGGGACGCGGAGAGCCAGGCCGTGGTGATCGAACTGCTGGCCGTCACCGAGGACGAGGTCGACGAGTCCGTCGTGCTGGGCGACACCGAGGACGGCCCGGACGCGCTGCGGGTGTTCCTGACACCCGGTGAGGCGCGGGCGTTCGCGCACCGCGCCGAGCGGGTGGTGGAGGCGGGCCGCAAGCCGTGCCCGCTGTGCGGGTTGCCGCTGGACCCGGCCGGTCACGTGTGCCCAAGACTCAACGGCTACCGCCGCTCCGCCGCCGAGGAGTGAGCCGTGCTGCCGACCTCCGACCCCGACACGCTGGAATTTCTCAGTAGGGGCCGTATCGAGGTGCAGGGCAGACTGGTGGACGCGTCCAACGCGACCCTGTTCTGCTCGATCAGTGCCACCGGGGTCGAGGCGGAGTGCGTGTACAAGCCGATCTCGGGGGAGCGGTCGCTGTGGGACTTCCCGGACGGCACGCTGGCCGGCCGTGAGGTGGCCACCTATCTGGTGTCCGAGGCCGCCGGTTTCCACGTGGTGCCGCCGACCGTGCTGCGGCCGGGTCCGTTCGGGCCGGGCATGGTGCAGCTGTGGATCGACACCAAGGAAGGTGACGACCTCGTCGACGTGGTCGAACCGAAGGACGTGCCCACCGGCTGGCGGGTGGTGCTGCACGCGCACGACCGGTTCGGCGAACCCGCGGTGCTCGCGCACGCCGACCATCCGCAGATCAGGCTGATGGCCGCCCTGGACGTGGTGGTGAACAACGCCGACCGCAAGGGCGGCCACGTGCTGCACGGCACCGACGGCCACGTGTACGGCGTGGACCACGGCATCTGCCTGCACACCGAGCACAAGCTGCGCACCGTGCTGTGGGGTTTCCTGGGCGACGAGCTGTCCGACGATGCGGTGGCCGCCCTGCAGCGGCTGCGGGACCGGCTGGCCGACGACACTTTTCCGGACACGCTGGGCGAGCACATCACCCGCCGGGAGGTCGCGGCGCTGCGCAGCCGGACCCGAAAATTATTGGCCACCGGGGTGTATCCGCAGCCGGGTGGGGAGTGGCGCGCGGTCCCCTGGCCGGCGTTCTAGTTTCCAGCACCGGACTGGCCGGCGGTGGCGCTGTCGGTGTCGCCCGCGGTGTCGGCCTGACGGCGCTGCTGGTGATACCGGATCAGGTGGTCACTGTGCGGCGTTGGCGAGGATCCGGCGTGGAGTGATCAGGACGGCGGCGCGGCGGTCGGCGGCCATCACGCGGTCGTACTCGGCCCAGTCGTCGTGGGTGCCGCCGGCCGCGGTGAACACGGCGCGCAGCACGCCGGGCAGGGCGGCCGGGTCGACGCCGTCGGCCGGGTCGTCGGGGCCGACGATCCGGATCGGGCCGTCGACCGACACCCAGTCCCAGGCGACCCGGAACGTCACGGTGGCCCGGCCGGTGGCGCGCAGGTAGTCCAGTTTCCGGGCACCGCCGTGGATGACGGTGGCCACGACCGGTCCGTCGCCGAACGGGTTGTCGTCCAGGACGCCCGCGTTGACCAGCGACGAGTGGACGGTGCCGTCGGGGCGGGTGATGGACACGATGGCCAGTCCGTGCTCGCCCGCGGCCAGTCGCCGTACCTGGTCAAGATCGCCTGCCATGCGGTCAACCTACGCCGTTCCGGCGTGCCTGCACCACGGCGGCGCGCGACCCGGCTACGGTGTCCGACCGTGCGTTCCCACGACTACGGGCCGGATGTGTTACGTGGCCACCCCGGGCGCCGCGAGGTGCCCACGCTGCCGGCCGAGCCGGAGCTGGTGGTGGAGGACCCGGAGTCGGGGTTCTGCGGCGCGGTGCTGCGCTGTGACCGGGACGGCGTGGTGCTGGCCGACCGACACGGCAAGGAACGCGTGTTTCCGTTGCGCCCGGCGGGTTTCCTGGTCGACGGCAAGCCGGTGACGCTGGTCCGGCCCGCGGTGACGGCCGAACCGGCGGTGGCGTGGTCGGCGTCGGGGTCGCGGCGGGTGGCCGGGTTGCGGGCGCGGACCGCACGGGACAGCCGGCTGTGGGTGGAGGGCCTGCACGACGCGACCCTGGTGGAACGGGTGTGGGGGCATGACCTTCGGGTCGAGGGTGTGGTGGTGCAGCCGTTGGACGGTGTGGACGCGTTGGCCGACCGGGTGGCGCGGTTCGGCCCGGACCGGCACCGCAGGCTGGGTGTGTTGGTGGACCATCTGGTGGCCGGTAGCAAGGAGAGCCGGATCGTGGCGGCGGTGACCGACCCGGACGTGCTGGTCACCGGTCACCCGTACGTGGATATCTGGCAGGCGGTGAAACCGGCGTCGTTGGGTATCCGGGCGTGGCCGGTGGTGCCCAAGGGCGTGTCGTGGAAGGACGGTGTGTGCGCGGCGCTGGGCTGGGGTGAACCGGCTCAGGGATGGCGGCGGGTGTTGGCCGCGGTGGGTTCGTTCCGGGACCTGGAGACGCCGTTGGTGGGCGCGGTGGAACGGTTGATCGACTTCGTGACCGAGCCGGCGCAGTGAGCTGGGTGGGTCAGCGGGCGGACAGGATGCGGTGCGCGGTCCAGTCGTCGGCGAGCATGGCCATGGCGTAGGTGTCGATCCATTCGCCGTTCCAGCGCAGGGTGTGGCGTTTGGTGCCCTCGTAGACGAAGCCGACCTTCTCGTAGACGCGGCGGGCGCGCGGGTTGAACGAGTACACGTCCAGTTCGACGCGGTGCACGCCGACGACGTCGAAGGCGTGGCCCAGGATCAGCCGGGTGGCCTCGGTGCCCAGGCCGCGGTTGGTGTGCTGGCTGGTCAGGGCGATCCGGAAGTTGCAGGACAGGTTGTCGTGGTCCAGTTCGTTGAGGACGATCTCGCCGGCGTGCTGGCCGGTGGCGCGGTCGAGGACGGCCAGGTCGATGCGGTCGTCGCGGTGTGCCCAGTCGTGCAGCGCGGTGGTGACCTCGTCGGTGGTGAAGCGGCGGTGGGTGCCGGTCAGTCGCCTGGCTTCGGCGTCGGTGAGGCCGGCCATGACGGCGGGTACGTCGGCCTCGGTCAGCGGGCGCAGGACGACGAGTTCCCCGACGAGGGTCGGTTTGTCGGCGAAACTGATCGTGTCAGCCATGTCGTGATGGTGCCCGGTGGGTGGGCCGGGGCGCGACCGGTGAGAACAATCGTGATCGGATCGATCATGCTCGGGGGTTCTCGGTCCGCTCCTCGGTGTCGGGCTCGCGCGGTGGGCGGCCACGGCGGGGGATGCCGCCGGCGCCGCGGGGCATGCGGCCCGCGCGGTTGAGGGCGTCGCGCAGGAGAAACTCGATCTGGGCGTTGGTGCTGCGCAGTTCGTCGGCGGCCCAGCGGGCCAGGGCGTCGTGCACCGCCGGGTCGAGTCGCAGCAGGATGCCCTTACGTGTGCCGGCCACGGAGTGGGCTCACTGGTAGAGGGAGCCGGTGTTGACGACGGGTTGGGCGTCGCGGTCGCCGCACAGCACGACGAGCAGGTTGGACACCATGGTGGCCTTGCGTTCCTCGTCCAGTTCCACCACGTTGTTCTCGTCCAGCTGGGCCAGGGCGGCCTGGACCATGCCCACGGCGCCCTCGACGATGCGCTGGCGGGCGGCGACGATGGCGTTGGCCTGTTGGCGGCGCAGCATGGCCTGGGCGATCTCGGGTGCGTAGGCCAGGCGGGTCAGGCGGGACTCGATGATGTGCACGCCCGCGGATTCGACGCGGGCGGCGATCTCCACCGACAGCTGCTCGGTGATCTGTTCGGAGTTGTCCCGCAGGGACAGTTGGCCGGACTCGACGCTGGCGTCGTATGGATAGCTGGTGGCGATGTGCCGGACGGCGGTTTCGGCCTGGGTGTTGACGAACGCGACGAAGTCGTCCACTTCGTACAGTGCGCGGGCGGTGTCGCGAACCTGCCAGACCACGACGGCGGCGATCTCGATGGGGTTGCCGTCGGCGTCGTTGACCTTGGTGACGGTGGTCTCGTGGTTGCGGATCCGGGTGGACATGCGGCGCCTGCGGGTGAAGGGGTTGAGCCAGCGCAGGCCGGAGGTGCGGACGGTGCCGACGTAGCGGCCGAACAGTTGCACCACGCGGGCCTGGCCGGGCATGACGCTGGTCAGGCCGGTGGCGGTGACCACGCCCGCGCCCAGCACGATGACGCCCAGCACGATCAGGGTGCCGCCGACTCCGCCGCTGCCCCCGGAGGCGACGCCGATGCCGGAGCCGAACAGGGCCACGCCGCCCAGGCACACGACCACGCCGGCACCGAGCATGACCGGGCCGGGCAGGCCCTCGACCACGCGTTCGGCCACGCGGGGTGTGGGCATGTCCACCGTTGTGTCCGTTGTGTGTCCCACTGTCTCCTGCGTCACCATGGTCGGTACCGTCCTTGTCGGTCTGATGTCGTAGACACTAGCATAGTGATATCACTTTATGCCATGCTGGCGGCGCCACGCCCCACCGGCGCGAGTGCACACAGGGGAGGATCCATATGGCACACACCGGTCTGGAGATAGACCACGTATCCAAGCGCTACGGCGACGTCATCGCCCTGCGCGACATGACGTTCGAAGTGCGGCCCGGGGAACTGTTCGGGTTCGTCGGCTCCAACGGCGCCGGCAAGACGACCACGATGCGCATCGCACTGGGGGTGCTGAGCTCCGACGCCGGCCAGGTCCGCTGGGCAGGCCAGCCGATCACACTGGACACCCGCCGCCGGATCGGCTACATGCCCGAGGAACGCGGCCTCTACCCGAGAATGAAGGTCGCCGAACAGCTCATCTACCTGGCCCGCCTGCACGGCCTGTCCACCACCGCCGCCACCAGGTCGGTCGACGCCTGGCTGGAACGGCTGGGCGTGGCCGGCCGCCGCGACGACGAGGTCATCAAACTCAGCCTCGGCAACCAGCAACGCGTCCAACTGGCCGCCGCCCTGGTGCACGACCCGCACATCCTCGTCCTGGACGAACCGTTCTCCGGCCTGGACCCGGTCGCCGTCGACGTGATGAGCCAGGTCCTGCTCGAGAAATGCGCCCAGGGCGTGCCCTGCGTGTTCTCCAGCCACCAGCTCGACCTGGTGGAACGGCTGTGCGACCGGGTCGGCATCGTCCGCGCCGGCCACCTGGTCGCCTGCGGTGCCATCGACGAACTGCGCGCCGGCGGCACCGAACAACTCATCGTCGCCGCCCCCGACGCGCCCCTGGGCTGGGCCGACGACCTGCCCGGCGTGACCGGGTCGCACCGCGACGGCGACACCACCGTGCTGGAACTCAAACCCGGCGCCGACGACCAGGCCGTGCTGCGCGCCGCCCTGGCCACCGGCCCGGTGCACGAGTTCGCCCGCCGCCGCCCGTCCCTGACCGAACTGTTCCGCAACGTCGTCACCGAACACACCGACACCACCGTCCACGAGGAGAGGGCCGCATGAGCGCCCCACAGGCAGCGGCCGACCTGGGCAACGGCGCCGCGATCCGGCTCGTCGCCGGCCGCGAACTGTCCACCCGGTTGCGCTCCAAGGCATTCCGCATCGTCACGCTCGTCATGGTCATCATCGTGGTGGCGCTGTGCATCGTGCTGAAACTGATCAGCGGCACCTCCAGCGGCAGCGCTGTCGGCTACCTCCCCGCCGAGCAGGCCGCGGCAGCCGCCCTGCCCGCCGTCGCCAAGTCCACCGGCCAGACCGTGCACATCCAGGCCGTGCCCGACGAGACCACGGGCAAGGCCCAGGTCCGCTCCGGTGACCTGGACGCGCTGCTCACCCACGACAACGGTCGCCTCACCGTGATCGTGAAGAAGGACATCGACGCCGGCCTGCGCAGCACCATGGACCAACTCGCCCAACAGATCGTGTTCGACCAACAGATCACCCAACTGGGTGGCAACCCGGCGCAGGTGCGCGACGCGAGCTCATCGGCCACGGCGAACGTCACCGCCCTGGAGAAGCCCTTCCCGTACCAGTCCCAGCAACTGATCCTGGGCATCGCCGCCGGCATCCTCATCTACGTGTCGTTGCTGCTCCACGGCCAGGCCGTCGCGCAGGGCGTGGTCGAGGAGAAATCCAGCCGCGTCGTGGAACTGCTGCTGGCCACCATCCGGCCCTGGCAGCTCATGGCCGGCAAGGTGTTGGGCATCGGCATCGTCGGGCTGATCCAGATCCTGGTGATCGCCATCGCCGGCGTCGCCGCCGGCCTGGCCACCAAGATCCTCACCATCTCCGCGTCGGCCGCCGTCGGCACCGTCGTCTGGCTGGTCGTGTGGTACCTGCTCGGGTTCTTCATGTACGCGGTGGTCCTGGCCGGACTCGGGGCCCTGGTGTCGCGCCAGGAGGACGTGGGCAGCGCCGTCGCACCGGCCCTGGTGTTCCTCATCGTCGGCTACGTCCTGGGCGTCTCCATCCTGCCCGGCGACCCCAGCAACCGGCTGATGGAGATCCTGTCCATCATCCCGGCGTTCGCACCCACCGTGATGCCGATGCGGCTGGCCATGGGCGGCGTCCCACCCTGGGAGGCCATCGTGTCCGTGGTGCTCGTCGCCGCCCTGATCCCGCTGCTCATCTGGCTGGCCGCGCGCATCTACCGCAACGCCGTCCTGCGCACCGGTGCCCGCGTCAAACTCAGCCAGGCACTGCGCCCGGCATGAGCCCGACACGAACCTGACGGGTGGCGCGGGTGGACAAACACCCGCGCCACCCACCACTACCCGTCACTTTCTGCCACGATGGAGCCATGGCCGCCGTGTTGTGGCTGATCATCGGCGTCGTGCTGGTGGTCGCCGAAGTGCTCTCCGGAGCGTTCGTGCTGGTCATGCTCGGCAGCGCGGCACTCGTCGCCGCCCTGCCCGCCGCACTGGGCGCCGGCCCGGTGATCAGCGGCGCGGTGTTCGCCGCCGTCGCCGCAGGCGGCATCACCCTCGCCCGCCCCGCCCTGGTCCGCCACATGCACACCGGCGACCACATCAAGACCAACGTCGACGCCCTCGTCGGCACGAAGGCGCTGGTGACCACCACCGTCGACGCCCACCACGGGCAGGTGAAGGTCAACGGCGAAATCTGGTCCGCCCGGGCCTACGACGAGACCGAAGTGCTCGACCCGGGCCGAACCGTCACCATCATGAGCATTTCCGGTGCCACCGCCGTGGTATGGGGCGGACTGTAAGTGGAGGCTGGTGTGATCGCCCTCATCGTCATCATCGTCGTCGTCATCGTGGTACTGATCATCGCGGTCAAATCCGTGATGGTCGTGCCACAGGCGCAGGCCGCCGTCATCGAACGGCTCGGCAGGTACCGGACCACCGCGGCGCCCGGCATGAACTTCCTCGCGCCGTTCCTCGACCGCGTCCGTGCCCGCATCGACCTGCGCGAACAAGTGGTCTCGTTCCCGCCGCAACCGGTGATCACCGAGGACAACCTGACCGTGTCCATCGACACCGTCGTGTACTTCCAGGTCACCAACCCGCAGGCCGCCGTCTACGAGATCTCCAACTACATCGTCGGCGTCGAACAGCTCACCACCACCACACTGCGCAACCTGGTCGGCGGCATGAGCCTGGAACAGACCCTCACCTCCCGCGACCAGATCAACCAACAGCTGCGCGGCGTCCTGGACGAGGCAACCGGCCGCTGGGGCATCCGCGTGGCCCGCGTCGAACTCAAGGCCATCGACCCGCCGCCCTCCATTCAGGACTCCATGGAGAAGCAGATGCGCGCCGACCGGGAGAAGCGCGCCATGATCCTCACGGCCGAAGGCCAGCGGGAATCCTCCATCAAGACCGCGGAAGGCCAGAAGCAGGCCCAGATCCTCGCCGCGGAAGGCGCCAAACAGGCCGCCATCCTCAACGCCGAAGGCGAACGCCAGGGCCGCATCCTGCGCGCCCAGGGTGAACGCGCCGCCCGCTACCTACAGGCCCAGGGCCAGGCCAAGGCCATCGAGAAGGTGTTCAACGCCATCAAGGCCGGCCGCCCCACCCCCGAGGTGCTCGCCTACCAGTACCTGCAGACCCTGCCCCAGATGGCCCAGGGCGACGCCAACAAGGTATGGCTGGTGCCCTCCGACTACGGCAACGCGCTCCAGGGGTTCGCCAAGATGCTCGGCGCACCCGGGGAGGACGGCGTGTTCCGCTACGAACCACCCAAGTACGAGGCCCCGGAGAACAACGCCGCCGAGGACGACGCCGAAGTGGCCAACTGGTTCGACACCTCCACCGACCCCAAGGTCGCCGCGGCCGTCGCCGCCGCCGAGGCCGTGGCCCACAAGGAGGTGGACAGCCCGCTGAGCCACCACCCGCTCGCCGGCCTGCCCAGCGCGGCCGAAACCACCAGCCCGCTACCGCCGGTGCCGCCCGCCCCGCAGTCCAGTGTGGAACCCCACGACGGCTCCACCGAACTGTCCGACGGACCCGACCAACCCTGACCCTTCCTACCGGCCGGCCGTGGGCGGACGACGATCCGCCCACGGCCGCTCCCGCTCCAACTGCGCCGACACCGCCAACACCGTCGCCTCGTCATCCGGCCGGCCGATCACCTGCACCGCCAACGGCAACCCCTCCGCCGTCCACCCCGCAGGCACCGACGCCGCCGGATTGCCCACCAGGTTCCACAACGTGGTGAACCCGGCGAACCGCTGCGCCCCCAACAACGTCGACAACCACGAACCCCGCGTCAACTCACCGATCCGCAACGGCGGCCGAGGCGTCACCGGCGACAACAACACGTCCACGTCGTCGAACAACCCGTTCACCCGCGCCGCCACCCGCCGCCCGTACCGGCGCGACGCCGCCACCACACCAGGGGAGTAGCGGCGCCCGAACGCCGCCACCGACCGCGTCCGCGCCATCAACCGCTCCGGCGCATCCACCTCCGCCGCCGCGTCCGCCGCGGAACGCACGAACCGCGGCCCGAAACTGAACATGCCCGTCGGATCCGCCAACGGCGGCTCCCGCAACTCCACCCGATGCCCCAACCCCGCCAACACCCGCGCACTACCCACCACCGCGTCCCGCACCTCATCGCTCACCCGGCCACCCACCGGCCACGGCCGCAGCGACACGCCCACCCGCAACCGCCCCGGCACCCGCGCCGCCGCATCCAGGAACGGCGCCGACGGCGGCCGCGCCGCATACACGTCACCGGGCATCTCACCGTGCAGCACATCCAACAACAACGCCGCGTCCGCCACCGTCCTGGTGATCGGACCCGCCACCGACAGCCCCGTCCACACCTCACCGCGGGGCGCCAACGACACCCGACCCCGCTGCGGCTTCAACCCGAACAACGCCGTCGCCGCCGCCGGCAACCGGATCGACCCACCACCGTCACTACCCAACGCCGCCGACGCCAACCCCGCCGCCACCGCAGCCGCGGACCCACCACTCGACCCCGCGGGCGAATGCTCATGCGACCACGGATTCCGCGTCACACCACCGGAATCCGACTCCGTGAACGGCCACAGACACAACTCCGGCGCCCGCGTCCGACCGATCACCACCGCGCCAGCCGACCGCAACCGCGACACCACCTCCGCGTCGGCGGCGGCCACCCGCGTCACCGCGTCCGTCCCCGACGTCGTCGGCAACCCCGCCAGATCCGTGTCCTCCTTCACCGCCATGACCACACCCAACAGAGGAGCGTCCTGACCGGACGCCCGCCGGGAGTCCGCCCGCACCGCCTCCTCCCGCGCCCGCTCGTCGAACACCAACCGGAAAGCGTTCAACTCACCATCCAACCGGGCGATCCGATCCAGATACGCCGCCACCAACTCCACCGACGACACGCGGCCGTCCCGCAGCAACCCCAACTGCTCCGTCACACCGGCGAAGCACACGTCCGTCAGATCCATGCATCGACTGTAGCGGCGCGTCATCACAGCCACGCCGTGACTGATCAACTACACTCCGTCGCCATGCCACGCACAGGGGACGAACCACCCAACCGACGAATCGGGCGCCGCCCCCTGCTGGCCGACGCCGCCATCACCATCCTCGCCCGCGACGGCGGCCGCGGCCTCACCCACCGCGCCGTCGACCGCGAAGCCCACGTACCCGAAGGCACCACCAAGAACTACCACCCCACGAGGCAATCCATCCTCGAAGCAGCCGCCACCCGCATGGCGCAACTCCACGCCGCCGCCATCGACCAGCTCCGCGCCACCACACCACCCGGCGCCACACCCCACCAACTCCGCGCCCTCTACCCAGCACTCATCCACCGCGCCACCCTCGACCCCACCCAAGCACTGGCCATGGTCGAGCTCTACCTCGAAGGCGTCCGCATCCCCGCCATCCGCACCGCCCTGGGCACCATGGCCACCGCCAACGCCCACGCCAGCGCACAACTCCACCACGCCGCAGGCGTCACCAGCGACACCGACACCACCGGCCTACTCGACGCCTGCCTACTCGGCGTCCTCCTCAGCCGCCTCGCCCTCCCGCCCGACGCACCCGGACTCACCGACACCGACACCGTCGGCACCCGACTGTTCGACACCGTCGCCAACCAGGACAACCCGCCCATCCGCGACACGATCGCCTGCCGACCGCTACCCAGACCAACACACCGGCGACAGCCGGTAGCCTATGGCCATGGCCGTTGATCAAGCCCTCGTGGACGCCGCGATCGACCTCGCCACCACCCGCTTCGCCGGCGAACCCTGGTCCGGCGCCGCAGCCGTCCGACTCGAGGACGGCGCCGTCCTCACCAGCACCGGACCCGACGCCCCCAACGTCGCCGCCAGCCTCTGCCACGAAACCGGCGCCATCTGCGAAGCCTTCAAACTGGGCCGCCGCATCGTCGCCACCGTCTGCGTCACCACAGCCCCGACCGACGGCCAGTACTGGATCCTCACCCCCTGCGGCATCTGCCAGGAACGCCTGTTCGCCCACGGCCCCGACGTCGAAGTCGGCGTCCCCGAACCCGGCAACCCCACCCGCTGGCAAACCCTGCGCCTGGCCGACGTCCAACCGCACTGGTTCGGCCACGTCTTCGAACACGCGGAAAACGAAGCACCCCAACGCAAACGCGCCTGACCCGCGCGGACCGGTGATCGGCACGGCCGCTACCTCGCCATACCCAGCACGGCCAGGGCTCGGGGGAGATGCGGCTCGAACCGGTCCGGATCGGCGCCGCGCAACTCGGCCACCGTCCACCACCGGACAGCCGCGAACTCGCCCTCGTCCGGACGCAACCGCTGGCCCACCCGACCCGACAGGGCGAACCACAGCGAGACGTCCACGTGCCGACCCTCCGCCGGGCCCCTCGTCTCCGTCACCGTGACGAAAAAGGGCCGACCGCCGGCCAGGGGATCGGGGACCGCCGCCACACCCAACTCCTCCTCCAACTCCCGACCCGCCGTCACCACAGGATCCTCACCCGGCTCCACATGACCACCCGTCGGCAACCACAGACCCGCCAGCCGGTGATCACCCAACAACACACCACCCGCCGCCCGATCCACCAACAAGCAGTAACAGACCAGATGCGGCGACGGCGTCCTCGGCTTCACCCGACGAAAAATGTCGTCCGTCGACGCCAACCACACCAACGTCTCCGCACGATGCGCCTCACCGAGCTCGTCCAACGGCGGAATATCCCGTACCAGGGTTGCGATGTCAGGCATGCGGCGCATTCTGCCGGGGGACACCGTCAATCCCACCCTAAAGATCGCCGCCGTGCACACCCACGACCTGACCTTCACCACCACCGAAGTCCACAAACGGTACGTCAGCTGGGACCGAGGCGAAGCAGACCGGGAATGGGCCTGCCTGACCCTGCTCGCCGAACACGCACCCGGAATCGCCCCGACACCCCTACGCCGGACGACCGACGCCGGCCACCCGGTCATCATCACGGAACGCCTCCCCGGCGAACCACTGGGCAGCGCACCACTCACACCCGGCCAAACCAGTGCGCTCGGCGGAGCACTACGCCCGCTCTACGACATACCACCGGAATCCATCCGAATCGGCGAACGCCGCTTCGGACCGACCAACCAGACCCGGACAGTGGGGAAGTGGCTCAGCCAACCCCACGACCTCCACGGACTGCGCGACCCGAACCTGGTCACGCGAGCCATCCGCACCACCCTGGACCGACTGCCGACCACCGACCCACACCTGGTCGCGCACGGCATCGCGGACCTCAACCCGGCCAACATCGTCGGGGACGGCCGAACCTGCCGACTCGTCGACTTCGAGGACGCCGCACTCACCGACCCGGCCTACGAACTGGCCGACCACATCGAGCACATCGCCGGCCGAGGCATCTTCGATCCGGACGCCCTGGTCGACGCCGTCGGGCTCACCACGGGGGAAGGAGCGAGGATGCGCACCTACCGCCCGCTGTTCGCCGCGTACTGGCTCGTCCTGCACCTGCCCGGCAACGCCGGCTTCCGCCGCAACCCGCCCGGCACCACCGAAGCACAGGCCGCCCACCTGCTCGCGCTACTCGCCTGAACCCGGATGTCGAGAACGCACCAACCGCACCGTCCCCAGGGCATGACGGAAGACATCGACAACGAACTGGCCAGGCCCGGTGCCCACGAGCTGCTCACGACCAGCACGCTCGCCCGCTTGGCCTACCTCGGCCACGACCGAACACCACGCGTCATCCCCATCGCCTTCTGGTGGACCGGCGAGCAGGTCGTGATCTGCACGGCCACGACCTCACCCAAGGTCACGGCACTGTCGGCCCGCCCGGACGTCGCCCTGACCATCGACGCCGGCGACACGCCAGAGCAGGCACGAGCCCTGTCGATCCGCGGGCGGGCGAGCACCGAGATCGTCGACGGCGTACCCGACGAGTACCTCGCCGGCGCCGGCAAGACCATGGACGCCGAAGCGGCCGCCCGGTTCGAGCAGAGCTGCCGCGCGCTGTACCGGCAGATGGCCCGCATCGCGATCACGCCGCACTGGGTGCGGTACTACAACTTCAGCGCCGGCCCGGTGCCACGCTTCATGCAGGAGCTCGGGGAGCAACTTAGTTGACATAATGTGCATTATCGGCACAGAACCATGCCCTGGAGAAGGACCCACGAGCCGACGTCAGCGACCCACTGTCCCGTCGCTGACGATCAAGCCGCCCGTCGATCCGGACCGCGCGAACATCCGGCGGGTCGGGTCGACGGATCCGAACACACGGGTCATCGAGGCCAGGGACGGGCGTCTCAACGGAGCCACCGGGGCGCGACCCCCTCTCCGCGCGTCTGCCCCGCTCCCTCTGTCGATCATGGATAATTGACGTTATCCAGCAATATTCAACGATCGTTGAAATGTCACTGCACGACGTTTGTCATGGTCGAGGCGCTGGGTGGACGGGTTACGATCGCCCGGAGGGGGTTGCTGTGGGTGAAGCAGACCGTGGGCGGGACCTCATCCGGGCGTCGGACGCGGATCGCACCGCTGTGGCGGATCGGTTGCGGGCGGCGGTGGATGAGGGGCGGTTGACGATCACCGAGTACAACGATCGCTTGCGGTTGGCGTACGAGGCGGTGACGTACGGGGATCTGGCTGCGGTGACGCGGGATCTGCCGGCGGTTCCGGTGGCGGATGCGGTTCCGGCTGTGCCGGGCCGGCCTGGGCCGACGCCGGTGTCGTGGTTGTTGCCGTGGCGGCGGTGGTTGGCGGGGAACCTGATCTTCCTGGTGATCTGGGGTGGGTCGTCGATCGCGGCGGGGCATCTGTTGTTCTTCTGGCCGGCGTTCATCTTGTTGTGGACGGGTGTTGGTCCGTTGCGGCGGGCTTTGCGGCGTGATTCGAACGGGTGACCTCTCCCCTGGTTTGTCGGTGTGCTGCGGTAGTTAGTGGGTGTGTTGGTTTCGGAGGGTGTGGCCGCGTTCTTCGCGGCGCGGCGGCCGCGGAAGGATTCGCCGCATACGACGGCGGCGTATCGGTGCGATGTGGCGGGTGTGGTGGAGCTGTTGGCTGGCGAGGTAGGGCGGTCGGTGGATGAGTTGGTGGTGGGTGATGTGACGATGTCGTCGTTGCGGGCGGCGTTCGGGGTGTTCGCGGATGGTCATGCGCGTAGCTCGGTGGCGCGGGCGTGGTCGACGTGGAATCAGGTGTTGACGTTCTGGGTGGCGCAGGGGTGGTTGGCGGGGAATCCGATGGGTGGGGTGGCGCGGCCGAGGGCTACTCCCCTGGTGCCGAAGCCGTTGCGGGGTGAGGACACGCCGGAGCGGTTGTTGTCGGCCGTGGTGTCGGGTGGTGGTCGGGATCCGTGGCCGGAGCGGGATGTGTTGGTGGTGGCGTTGGGTTTGGTGGCGGGGTTGCGGTCGGCGGAGATGCGGGGTTTGTCGGTGGGGTCGTTGGTGGGTCGGCGGGGTGAGTATCGGTTGCATGTGGTGGGTAAGGGTTCGCGGGATCGGTCGGTTCCGGTGGAGTCGTCGTTGGCGGACATTATTAGTGTGTATGTCGAGTCGTGCCGGGTGCGTTTCGGGGTGCGGTTGGGGCGGTCTTCTCCCCTGTTGTTGGATCGGCAGGGTGAGGCGATTGGTCGGGGTGGTTTGGAGTATTTGGTGGTGTCGTGTTTTCGGCGTGCGGGGTTGCATGATCGGGTGCCGAGTGGGGCGAGTTTGCATGCGTTGCGCCATACTTTTGCGACGCGGTTGGCGGAGGACGGCGCGACGGCGTCGGAGATCATGGCGTTGTTGGGGCATGCGAGTTTGGCGTCGAGTCAGAATTATATTGACGCTACGGGGCGGGAGCGGCGGGCGGCGGCCGCGGCGAATCGTACGTATCGGGTGTTGGGTGAGATCGCTGGTGGTTAGCGGAGTCGTTCGAGGTCGTGTGCGGTGTGGGTGAGTTCGGTGGCGAGTTTGCGGAGTTCGGTGGTGGTGGCGCCGTCGTCGATGGCGGTGCGGACGTCTTCTGCGGCGCAGCGGAGTTGGTAGAGGCGGTCCTGGAGGTCGGCGAGTTCGGTGGCGGAGAGGATGACGGCGTCTTCGGGTAGTCCGCCGCGTTGGACGGCGGTGCGGCGTTCGTAGGCGCGTTGGCGGCAGGGTTGGGCGCAGTAGCGGCGGGGTCGGCCGACTTTGGTGTCGTCGGGTAGCCGGCGGCCGCACCAGGCGCAGTGGCGGGTGGTGGTCCGGGTGAGGTGCGGGCCGGGCGCTGGGTCGGTGGGGGCGTCGGTGGGCACCGGGGCATCATGCCGGGTGGGTGTGGGTGGTTCGGTTCGCGACACGCCCTGGTGGTGGTCCTGGCGGGTGGGTCGGTTGGCCATGTGGTGGTCATCGCGGGGTCATGTGTGGCGGGCAGACTGTGGTGATGCGTAGTGAGTTGCCGCATCCGTTTCTGGCTGGTCCGTATCCGAGGGCGTTCGCGCATCGGGGGTGGCATGTCGGCGAGTGGGCGGGGATGGAGAACTCGTTGGGTGCGATGCGGCGGGCGCGGTTGGAGGGTTTTCGTTATCTGGAGACGGATGTCCGGGTGACGTCGGATGGTGTGGTGGTGGTGCATCACGATGCGTCGTTGGATCGGACGACGGATGGTCGGGGTGTGGTGTCGGAGTTGCCGTGGTCGGTGGTGTCGGGTGCGCGGGTGGGTGGTCGGGAGGGGGTGTGTCGGTTGGATGCGTTGTTGGAGGAGTTGCCTGATGTGTTGTTGAACGTGGATGTGAAGTCGGATGCGGCGGTGGAGCCGGTGTTGGGGACGTTGCGGCGGTGTAATGGGTTGGGTCGGGTGTGTTTGGCTTCGTTTTCGGAGTCGCGGTTGGGTCGGTTGCGGCGGTTGGGTGGGTCGGGGTTGTTGACGTCGATGGGGCCTCGGTCGGTGTTGGGGGTGTGGTCGCGGGTGCGGTTGCCCGGGGTTGCGGTGGCGGGTGCGATCGCGCAGGTGCCGGTGCGGTATGGGGTGTTGCGGGTGGTGTCGCCGGGGTTTGTGGCGGCGGCGGGTCGGCGTGGGTGCGAGGTGCATGTGTGGACGATTGATGATGCGGCGCAGATGGGTGTGTTGTTGGACTGTGGGGTGGATGGGTTGGTGTCGGATCGGCCGGATGTGTTGCGGTCGGTGTTGCGGGAGCGGGGGGTGTGGGCTGAGGTTTAGGGGGCTTTGCCTTGCCAGGCGGCGCGCCAGGTTTTGGGGCCGAGTAGGCCGGAGGTTTTGATGTGGTTGGCGCGTTGGACGGCGAGGACGGCGGTTTTGGTTTTGGCGTAGTAGCAGCCGGTGCCGTCGAAGCCGAGGTGGTAGGTGTTCATGCGGAGTTGCCAGGTGCGGAGGGCGGGGTCGCAGTCGCCGTAGGAGTAGACCTTGCCCGGCCATGGGGGCATGGCGGTGGTGGTGGGGTTGTGGCCGATGTAGGCGGATTGGGCGTAGGTGGGGATGCGTTTGCTGGCGGCGTCGCGGTCGGGGTGGAGGCCGAGCATGTGGGCGCAGGTCCAGGGTTGCCAGCCGCGCGTGCGGTAGAGGTAGAGGGCGCGGTAGTCCTGTTCGGTGGGGGTGGCTTTGTTGGGTTTGCCTTTGCCGCCGACGCTGCGCCAGGTGGTGAGGTCGAACTGGTAGGCGCCGTAGTGTCCGTTGACGGCGGCGACGGTGTAGTTGCCGCCGGATTCGCAGTTGCGGAGTTGGGCCCAGGCGCCTGCGGTGGGGTCGGCGTTGGCGGGGGTGGCGGTGAGGGTGATGGCGACGGGTAGGGCGAGTGCGGTGAGCGCGACGGTCAGTGTGCGTCTGAGGTGGACGGTCATGGGGGGACGGTAAGCCCAGGTCACAGTTGTCACAACTGCAACGTCCGACCCTCCAGTCTCTCCCGTCACTGACGTGCGTGGTGGGAGCGACACGCTGACGTGAGGGTTGTTCGTGTCATCCGCGCATCAACCTGGTGTGCGGGGGTTCGTGGTGGTGTGGTTGCCGCTACAGTCGCCCCACGCCGGGGTTGTGCACCCTGACCTGGTGGATGGTGTGTGGGAAGGCGGAAGTGGCGGAAGTGACTGTGGACTCTCATGGCTCGCGGGCGGCGTTCGCCGGGCCGGAGCTGAAGACACAGCGGCGGTCCTGGTACACGTACGCGTGGGCGTCGCACTCGTTCGAGACGATCGTGGTCTCGGTGTTCCTGTCCCAGTATCTGCCGGCGGTGGCGGGTAACGCGGTGGGCAAGAACGGCCGGGTGCACCTGTTGGGGATCCCGATCGCGCCGAACGCCCTGTTCGCGGACATCGTGTCGTTCTCGGCGCTGGTGTTGATCCTGCTGATGCCGATCGTGGGGGCGTTGGCCGACCGGTTCGGCCGGAAGAAGGAGATGCTGCTGACCTTCGGGTTCCTGGGTGCGGCGTCCTGTGCGGCGATGTGGTTCATCGGGCGCACGGACTGGCAGCTCGGTGTCGGCCTGATGATCGCGGCGTATCTGACGTACACGTGCGGGAAGGTCGTCTACAACTCGATGTTGCCGGCGCTGTCCGGTGCGCAGGAGCGGGACCGGATCTCGTCGCTGGGTTGGGCGTCGGGCTACATCGGCAGCGGGATCTTGTTGGCGGGCAACTTCGGGATGAGTTTCTTCATCTCCGACACCGCGACGCTGGCGCGGGCGTCGCTGGGGTTGGCGGGGTTGTGGTGGGCGGCGTTCGCGTTGATCCCGGTGGTGACGATGCGCAACGCGCCGCGGTCGGCGGACGCGGATGTGGAGTCCGGGCCGGCCGGTTCGGTGTTGGGGGCGGGGTTCGGGCAGTTGGCGCGGACGTTCCGGCACATGCGGGCGTTCCCGATGACGATGTTGTTCCTGGTGGCGTACCTGATCTACTACGACGGCATCACGACGGTGACGACGTTGGCGGCGCAGTTCGGGAACGAGGAGTTGCACCTGACGCAGACGACGTTGCTGACGGCGATCCTGGTCGTGCAGTTCGCCGCGTTCGCCGGGGCGTTGCTGCTGGGCCGGTTCGCCTACCGGTGGGGTGCGAAGCGGGTGGTGGCCTGGAGCCTGGTGGTGTGGTGCCTGGTGGTGATCGGGGCGTATTTCATGCAGGCGCGGATGCCGTTGCAGTTCTACGTGCTGGCGATCGTGTTGTCGCTGGTGCTGGGTGGGTCGCAGGCGTTGTCGCGGTCGTTGTTCTCGAACATGATCCCGGTGGGCATGGAGGCGGAGTACTTCAGCCTGTTCGAGGTGTCGGGGTCGGGCAGCAGCATTTTCGGGACGTTGCTGTTCGGGGTCACCGTGCAGCTGACCGGGAACTTCCGGGCGGCGATCCTGTCACTGATCGTGTTGTTCATCGTCGGTCTGGGGTTGTTACTGTTGGTGAACGTGCCGAGAGCGGTGGCGGCGGCGGGCAACACGTTGCCGGCGAGTCTGGGTGGTCGACCGGCCCAGCCGGCGGCGGCCGGGTCGGCGTAGGTCGTGGTGTGAACGCTGGTCGGTGGGGGTACCCACAGTTACGAGGTGGCTTCGTCATGACACGGATCAGACATGGCACGCCAGTGTCATTCCACCATTGGAGTGATCTATGTCATCGTCGGGGCGATAACGCGTCATGTCGACGGCGCGATGCGCTCTCTTAGGAGGAACACTTCGTTGACGAGTGAAGCTCATCACTGAGCGCTACCGGTCCGGCGAGACGGGAATTGTCTCGCTGCCCCGTACGTTGCGCACAGTGGGATCACTGGGCCCCCTCGCCCTGAGCCGAGCGAAAGGACAGCGTCATGGCCGACCGCGTGCTGCGTGGCAGCCGGCTCGGAGCAGTCAGCTACGAGACCGACCGCAACCATGACCTCGCCCCCCGAAGGGGCACGAGGTACGCGTGCCCGAAGGGGCACGACTTCGAAGTTCCCTTCTCCGACGACGCCGAGATCCCGCAGACCTGGGAGTGCCGGCTGCACGGCTCGGTGGGCAAGCTGATCGACGGCAACGAGCCGGAAGCCAAGAAGGCCAAGCCGCCGCGCACCCACTGGGACATGCTGCTGGAGCGGCGCTCCATCCCGGAGTTGGAGGAGCTGTTGACCGAACGGCTGGAGGAGCTGCGCGGCAGGCGCAGCCGCACCGCCTGACCTACCAGACCCACCACGCCTCCCGCGCAGGTGAACGGGCCGCCCGGATTCGTCCGGGCGGCCCATCTTTCGTCCGGTGGTCTAGTGGGTGTCGACGGGTTCGTCCGCGGTGGTGTCGTGGCGTTGCCCGGTGACCAGGGACCGCAGCTGCTCGGCGCGGTGGCGCAACCCCCACCTGGTGACCCGCAGCAGCGCCTCCCGCACGATGGAGCCGCTCATCTTGGACTCGCCGATCTCCCGTTCGGTGAACGTGATCGGCACCTCCACCACGGAGAACCCGGCCTGCACCGTGCGCCACGCCAGGTCCACCTGGAAGCAGTAGCCGTGCGAGGCGACCTCGTCCAGGACCAGGCTGCGCAGTACCTGCTGCCGGTAGGCGCGGAACCCGCCGGTGATGTCGTTGATGCCCACGCCCAGGGCGAACTTGGAGTACAGGTTGCCGCCGCGGGAGAGCAGTTCGCGGCGTTTGGGCCAGTTCACCACCCGCCCGCCGGGCACGTACCGGGAACCCAGGGCCAGGTCGGTGTCCTGCAGGGCGTCCAGCAGCCGGGGCAGGTCCTCGGGGGCGTGCGAGCCGTCCGCGTCCATCTCCACGATCACCTGGTAGCCGCGGTCCAGCGCCCACCGGAACCCGGCGATGTAGGCGGCACCCAGGCCGGTCTTCTCGGTGCGGTGCAGCACGTGCACCCGGTCGTCGCGTTCGGCGAGCTGGTCGGCCAACTCCCCCGTGCCGTCCGGGCTGCCGTCGTCGACGACGAGCACGTGCACCGTCGGCAGTGTCACCTGCACGCGACCCACGATGGGGCCCAGGTTGTCCCGTTCGTTGTAGGTCGGGATCACCACCAGCACCGGTTCCAGGTCGGCGTCCCGATCCAGGTCGAGGTCCGCGCCGCCCTGCCGCACGTCGGCCATGCGTGTCTGTCCTTCCACCGCGGGTTCAGTCGGTGGCCCGCGCGGGTTGGGCCGGCCGGCGGCGGCGTGCCCGCGTGGCGACGCCGAACGCGAGGGCGAGCAGCCCACCGGCCACCATCGCCCATTCCGGCCAGGCACCGAGTCGGTCCGCCAGCGTAGTCGTCGACCGCAGGGGAACGGTGGCGACCAGCGCGGCGGGCCGGAACAAACCAGTCTCCTGGGTGATGTGGCCGTCGGGTTCGATGATGGCGCTGACCCCGCTGGTGGCGGCGACCACGACGGCCCGGCCGTGTTCCACGGCCCGCTCCTGGTCCATCGCCAACTGCTGGTAGGTCATGTCGCTCAACCCGAACGTGGCGTTGTTGGTGGGTACGGCCAGCAGCGTTGAGCCGGGGATGGACTGGCGCACCACCGAGTCGAATGCGACCTCGTAGCAGGTGTCCAGGGCGACCTTGGCCGGGCCCATGGGGAACACGACGGGTTTGGTGCCGGGCACGAAGTTGCCGGCCTTGTCCACGTCGGCGCTGAAGTGGCGGAAGAACGACCGGCCCGGCATGGTCTCGCCGAAGGGCTGCAGCTGGCGCTTCACGTACTGCTCGACCGGTCCCTTGCCCGGCTCCCACAGGATCGCCGTGTTCTTGGGCCGGGGCCCCTGCGAGGTGACCACGGCACCCACCGACACGGGCGCCTTGATCCGGGCGACGGCCTGGGTGATCTCGGCGAAGGCGTCGGGATTGACGTAGGGGTCGATGTCGGACGAGTTCTCCGGCCAGATCACCAGTTGCGGCTGTGGTTGCTGGCCGGCGGCGATCTGGGCGGCGAGTTCCTCGGTCTCCCGGACGTGGTCGTCGAGCACGGCGCGACGCTGGGAGTTGAAGTCCAGACCCAGGCGGGGCACGTTGCCCTGGACGGCGGCCACCACGGCGGTGCCGGCGTTGGGGTCGGTGCCCACCATCGGCCACCAGGCCAGCGCGGCCGCCGTGGGCAGCACGATCGCCAGGCCGGCGCCGATGATCGCCACCCGGCGGCGTTCGGTGGCCAGGGTGATCGCCAGGACGGTCAGGCCGAACCCGACCAGCGCCACGGCGAACCCGACCAGCGGGGAGCCGCCCACCGCGGCCAGCGACACGAACGGGCCGTCGGGCTGGCCGAACGCGATCTTCCCCCACGGGAACCCGCCGAACGGGGCCCGCGCCCGCAGCGCCTCGTCGGCCACCCACAGCAGCGCCGCCCACACCGGTCCACCGCGCATCGGCAGCACCACCGCGATCGCGGCCGCACCCAACCCCATGATCACGGCTTCGGCCAGGCTCAACGGGAACCAGGCGATGTTGCCCACGAACAGGCTGGTCCAGTGCAGCAGCGGCAACAGGAACGCCAGGCCGAACAGGAAGCCGTAGCCGAACCCGGCCCGCGCCCGCCGCCCCCACACCGCCAGGCCGAGCAGGGCGAACGCGATCAGCGCCAGCCACCACACCGGACGCGGCGGGAAACTCAGGTACCACAGCACACCGCCGCCGATGCTGGCCACCAGACGGGCCAGGGTGTCGCGGCTCGGTACCCGGCGGCGCTGTTTCGGTGGGGTGTCGCCAGGAGAGTCGCTGGCCGTCGGCGTCGCTGTCACCACGGCGACCAGCGTACGGGTCGGCGGTGTGCGCTCCGTGTCACATCCACCCGTACCATCGGCAGATGGCCGGCAGCCGACCAGGAGTGGTGCGGTGGCTGCTGTACGCGTACGGGAAACGCCTGCCGCCGCGCTACGCGCAGTGGGTACTGCGTGATCTGACGACCCGCACCTGGTTCGTGCGGCTGCTGTCCCGTGGCCTGGCCCAGTGCCTGCCCGCGTTGGCGCTGCTGGCGTTGCCGGCGGCACCGGCGATCCTGGCCATGATGGAGGGCATCGTGGTGTTCGGGATGCTGTTCTACTCCATGGCGTTCGCCTGGGAGATCCGCGACCGCCGCCTCTACCAGCACGGTTTCGTCCCGGAACTGGTGCTGCCCAAGAAACAGGAAGAGGACGACGACGACTGACGATCAGTGACCGGGCACCACGACGGTGCCCACCGCGGTCGTCACCACCACCGGCGGGTCCAGCACCCGCGCCGCCGACGGGCCGGCGTCCGGGTCGGCCCGGCACACCACCCGTGCCTCGAACGACACCGTGCGGGAGCGGCGGCCGATCGTGGTGATCGTGGCGCTCGCCTCGATCACGTCCCCGGCGTGGACCGGCGCGACGAACCGGACCTCGGCGTACCCGGCGAACAGGCCCTCGTCGCCGTCGGTGCGGATGCACAGCTCGGTGGCCACGTCCCCGAACAGGCCCAGCGAGTAGGCGCCGTCCACCAGGTTCCCGCCGTAGTGGGCGTGCGCGTAGGGCACGTAGCGTCGGTGGGTCACCGAGAAACCCTCCACGAGACTGTCGTTCACCCGGCCGTCCTCCCGTTCATCGCGTGCACCAGGTAACTGGCCACCTCACCCGGGGTGGTGCCGCGGCCGAACACGCGGTCCACGCCCAGTTCGCCGGCCATCATCGGGTCGAACCTGGGGCCGCCGGCGACCAGCACCGGCCGCCGCTCGCCCATGGCCTCGCGGAACGCGGCGGCCATCTCCTTGGTGTTGAGGATGTGCGCGTCCCGCTGGGTCACCACCTGCGACACCAGCACCGCGTCGGCGCGTTCGGTGCGGGCCCGTTTCACCAGGTCCGGCACGCCGACCTGGGCGCCCAGGTTCACCACGCGCAGTTCCCGGTAGTACTCCAGACCCTTCTCGCCGGCGAAGCCCTTGACGTTGAGGATCGCGTCGATCCCGACGGTGTGCGCGTCGGTGCCGATGCAGCCGCCGACCACGACCAGTTTGCGCCGCAGGGACCGTTTCACCTCGGCGTTGACCTCGGCCGGGGACAACAGCGGGTACTCCCGTTCCACCACCCGCACCTGGTCGGTGTCCACGACATGGGTGACCGAGCCGTAGACGACGACGAAGGTGAACCCGTCGCCGATCGGGTGCGAGTGCACCACCATTGCCGGGTCCATGCCCATCTTGTTGGCCAGTTGCACGGCGGCGCCGTCCGCGCGTGGCCCGTGCGCCACCGGCAGCGTGAACGACAGTTGCACCATGCCGTCGCCGGTGGCGTCCCCGTAGGGGCGGATCACGGTCATCCGCTCGCCCCCGCGTCCAGCAGGTCGATCGCCGGGTTGCGGTAGCCATCGGCCTTGGCGATCACGCCGTCGGCGCCCTTGCCGGCATCGGGTGGGCGTTTCATCAGGCCGAAGGTGCCCTCGGCGATCGCGGCCAGCAGGCCGCCGTCCGAGCAGACGATGCGGTCCAACAGGTCCACGGCCTCCCCGAGGACCTGGTGGGCGCGTTTCACGATCAGCCCGTCCGGGGCCGGCCGGAAGTCCTCCGCCAGGCTGCCGGCGGCGTTGCGGACGTAGCGCACGTTGGCCAGCGCCAGGTCCCGGTCGGACAGCCACGGCGTCACCACGGCCTCGGTCATCATGCCGACCAGCAGGATCGACTGGCCGGTCAGCATGCCGGCCAGGTTGAACAGGCCGTCCAGCAGGTAGCCGAAGAACACGTTGCCCGTCATGTGTTTCGTGGGCGGCATCCACTTCAGCGGCGCGTCCGGGAACAGCTCCCTGGCGAGCAGGGCGTGCGCCAGTTCCAGGCGGAACGAGTCGGGCAGGTCCGGGTTGATCTCGAACGCGTGGCCCAGGCCCAGCAGTGCGTCGGGCAGGCCGGCCTCGTGCGCGAACCGCTCGTTGATCAACTGGGAGACGGTGACCGTGTGCGCGGCGTCCACCGCGTCGGCCGTGGTCAGGTAGTTGTCCTCGCCGGTGTTGATGATGATGCCGGCGCGGGCGTGCACCTGCCGGGAGAACCGCTGGTCCACGAACGTGCGGATGGGGTTGATGTCGCGGAACAGGATCCCGTACATGGAGTCGTTGAGCATCATGTCCAGCCGCTCCAGGCCGCCCAGCACGGCGATCTCCGGCATGCACAGGCCGGACGCGTAGTTGGTCAGCCGCACGTAGCGGCCCAGTTCGCGGGACACGTCGTCCAGCGCGGCCCGCATGATGCGGAAGTTCTCCTGGGTGGCGTAGGTGCCGGCGAACCCGTGGTGGGTGGCGCCCTCGGGGACGTAGTCCAGCAGCGACTGGCCGGTGGAGCGGATCACCGCGATCACGTCCGCCCCGGCCCGGGCCGCGTTGGCGGCCTGCACGACGTCCTCGTCGATGTCGCCGGTGGCGACGATCAGGTAGATCCACGGCCGCCGCGGCGGATCCCCCAGGGTCGCGACGAGTTCGTCGCGGCGGGCCCGGTTGCGGTCCACGGTGCGCAGGCCCTTGGCGATCGCGGTGCGGGCGGTTTTCTCGGCGCGGTCAGCGTCCCGCCCGGTGGGCAGCGTGTAGCGGATCTGGCCGGCGGCGGTGGCCTCGGCCAGGTCGGTGAGGGTGGCCAGGTCGTGTTCGCGCAGCGCGTGGAACACCGGCAGCGCGACACCGTGGTCCAGGCCGCAGTGCTCGCCGACCGTGTCCACCACGCGGTTCACCCACGGCACGTCCCCGGCCCGGTGCGCGGTGTCGGCGCCGGTGATGCCGGCCAGCCGCAACGTGGCCCGTTCCACCGCGACTGTGGTGTGTGCCCTGGCCAGGGCGATGACCGGTTCGGTGGCGGTGGCGGCCAGGCGGCGGGCCCGCACGACGACGTCGGCATCCAGGTTGAGCAGGCCCATCAGGTTCCCTCCCGGTCGTAGATCGTCTCGCCGCGCAGCACGGTCCGCACGCACACCGGCCGCTGCTCCAGTGCTGGTAGGCCGTCGGCCAGGTCTCCGGTCTCCCACACGGCGTAGGTGGCGGGGGCGCCGATCGTGAGCGTGCCCGGGTCGGTGGATCGGGCGGCGTACCAGCCTGCGGCGGTGTGGGCGGCGAACGCGGCCGCCGGGTCGATCCCGAAACCCGGTGTCCGGTGGTGCACCGCCGCGCGGACCGCGCCCCACGGGTCGACCGGGGTGACCGGCGAGTCCGACCCGAACGCCAACGTCACGCCGTGCCCGGCCAGCGCGGCGAACGGGTTCAACGCCACCCCGCGCACCGGGCCCAGGCGGCGGGCGTACATGCCGTGCGGGCCGCCCCAGGCCGCGTCGAACGCCGGCTGCACCGACCCCACCACACCCCAGTTGCCCAGCCGGGCGGCCTGGTCGGCGGTGACCATCTCCAGATGTTCCACCCGGTGCCGGCATGCCGCCAGCGCCGCCCGGCCCACCACGGTCTGGGCGGCGGCCAAACCGGCGACCAGGGCGGCCACCGCGGCGTCGCCGATGACGTGGAAACCGGCCTGCACCCCGGCCCGCGTGCACGCCACGACGTGCTCGGCGATCTCGTCGGCCGACAGGTACGCCGCGCCGCTGTTGCCCGGGTCGTCGGCGTAGGGCGCGCACAGGGCGGCGGTACGGGAGCCGACCGCGCCGTCGGCGAACAGGTCACCGGCCAGGCCGTGCGCGCCCAACTCGAGCGCCAACGCCGGGTCGGTCCGCTCACCCCAGTAACCCACCACAGCCGGGGTGGCGCCCTCGGCGGACAGGGCCAACAGCTCGGTGAGGTCATCGGTGCCGGAGATGTCCGGGCCGGCGCACTCGTGCACCGCGGCCACCCCCAGCGACGCGGCATGCGCCAGGAACGCCTGCTGGGCGGTGCGGCGGCCGGCCGGGGTCAGCGCCGCCCGCGCGGCACCACGGACGTGGTGGTGGGCCTGTTGGCTGATCGGCCCGTCCGCCGACCACCCCGCGACACCGCGCGCGTCCGGCGCCGACGCCACCAACGCCGTGGACACCAGCGCCGAGTGCACGTCCACCCGGGACAGGTACACCGGCACGTCACCGACGGCCGTGTCCACCTCGGCCCGCGTCGGCGGCCTGCCCTCCGGCCACGCCGTCTCGTCCCAGCCGTGCCCCCAGACGATGCCGTTGTCCTGTCGCCGGGCGACGAAACCGCGCAACGCCGCCAGGCACTCCGCCAGCGACCGGCAGCCGGCCACGTCCAACCCCGCCAACACCAGGCCGCTGGACGTGGCGTGCACATGGGCATCCACGAACGCCGGCGCGACGAACCCGCCCGCCACGTCCACCACCGCCGCGTCGCCGAACCGGACCAGGCCCTCGTCGTCGCCGCCCAGCCACGTGATCAGCCCGTCGGTGACCGCCAGCGCCGTCGCGTCACCGCCGTGGATCCGACCGTTGACCAGAAGCGTCGTCATGTCCGCACAGTGTGCCCGTCCCGGGCGTCGAACAACGCCCGCACACCGGCATGCGACCGCACCAGCTCCAACGCGTACTCGGCGTGGCCGGGCACATAGCCGTTGCCGATCACCAGTTCCACGTCCGCCGCCAGGCCCTCCGCGCCCAACGCGGCCGCCGCGAACGACGTGGCCATCGAGAAGAACACCACCGTGCCGCCGTCCCGGGTGGCCAACACCGCGCCGTGCTCACACCCCGGCACGTCCACGCACACCACCGTCACGTCCACCGGCTCGCCGACGGCCCCGGCCACCGCGATCGGATCGCGGGCGTCGGCCACCACCACCTCGTCGGCCACACCCGCGGCGCGCACCGCGGCCGCTTCCGCGTCGGTGGGCACCAACGCCACCAGGCGGCCCGCACCCGACCGGCGCGCCGCCACCAGTGACAACGACCCCGACTTGCCGCCACCGCCCAACACGCACACCGACGGCCGCTCCCGCCGCCCGACCACCCGCGCGGTCAACGCCGGCGCGCCACACACGTCCAGCACCGACAGGGCCAGCGACTCGGGCAGGCCAGGGTCGTTGTCGCTGGGCAGCACCGCCGCGATCGACCGGCCGAACAACACCGCCGTGCCCTGGCACGGCACCTGCTCACCCTCGCCGTCCCAGGCGGCCAGGCCGTCGGTGATCCGCAACGGCGTCAACGTCAACGACACCAACGTGGCCACCCGCTGGCCCACCACCAGGCCCAACGGTGACTCCGGGCCCACCTCGCGGACCGTGCCCAGCAGCATCCCGCCCGACCCGGTCACCGGGTTCTGCATCTTCCCGCGCCGCGCCACGATGTCGCACACCGCCGCCCGCAGCGGCGCACCCGTGCCATGGGTCTCCCGCAACTGCCGGTACGACGCGGCGTCCAGGTTCAACCGGTGCACGTCCAGCACTACCTCGTCCGGCCACGGCGCCGGATCCGCGTCCAACCGCCGCGCCTGCTGCGGCAACACCCCCGCCGGAGCCAGCACCCTGTGCAGCCCGATCGGCGACCCCGCACCCCGTGTCCTCGACTCCGTCACACCGACTCCCGTAATATTTACGTGGTATGGACGCAAGCACAGCATATCTTTGCGCGATCTAGTCGCTGAGGAGCAGTAATGACCGTCGTTCAGGAAGCTACCAGCCCTGCCGACGCCACAGCCGGCCACCAGCCGTACGACTACACCCGCCGTCCGCTGGTCGAACCCGACTGGCGCCGCCTCCCGGGCTGGCACGACGTCACCGACGCCCAGTGGCGCGACGCCCAGTGGCAGCGCGCCCACTGCGTGAAGAACCCCAAACAGCTCCGCGACGTCCTCGGCGACCTGCTCGACCAACGCTTCTACGACGACCTCGCAGCCGACCAGACCGGCTTCGCCACCATGTCCATGCTGATCCCGCCGCAGATGCTCAACACCATGGCCACCGGCAGCGACGACTCCACCGGCGACTTCACCGACGCCTTCTACGCCGACCCCATCCGCCGCTACATGATCCCGGTCCGCTCCGACCGCGACCCCGACTGGCCCAGCCACCCCTACGCCACCCGCGACTCACTCCACGAAGCCGAGATGTGGGTCGTCGAAGGACTCACCCACCGCTACCCCACCAAGGTCCTCGCCGAGCTGCTCTCCACCTGCCCCCAGTACTGCGGCCACTGCACCCGCATGGACCTCGTCGGCAACTCCACCGCCAACGTCGACAAGCACAAGCTCGCGTTGAAACCCGTCGACCGGCAGGACCAGATGATCGACTACCTGCGCCGGACCCCCGGTGTACGGGACGTCGTCGTCTCCGGCGGCGACGTCGCCAACGTCCCCTGGCACCAGCTGGAGACCTTTCTCATGCGGCTGCTGGACATCGACGCCGTCCGCGACATCCGCCTGGCCACCAAGGCCCTCGCCGCGCTGCCCCAACACTGGCTGCAACCCAAGGTCACCGAAGGACTCGAACGCGTCGCCCGCACCGCCCGCCGCCGCGGCGTCAACCTCGCCATCCACACCCACGTCAACCACGCCCAGACCGTCACCCCCCTGGTCGCCGAAGCCACCCGCGCCGCCCTCGACGCAGGCGTCCGCGACGTCCGCAACCAGGGCGTCCTCATGCGCGGCGTCAACGCCACCCCGAACGACCTGCTCGACCTGTGCTTCGCACTCCAGGGCGAAGCCGGCATCCTGCCCTACTACTTCTACATGTGCGACATGATCCCCAACGCCGAACACTGGCGCGTCGCCGTCTGGGAAGCCCAAGCCCTGCAACACGCCATCATGGGCTACCTACCCGGCTACGCCACCCCCCGCATCGTCTGCGACGTCCCCTACGTCGGGAAACGCTGGGTCCACCAACTCGCCGACTACGACCGCGAACTCGGCATCTCCTACTGGACCAAGAACTACCGCACCGGCATCGAACGCCACGACGACGAAGCCCTCACCCGCCAGTACCCCTACTACGATCCGATCGCCACCCTCCCCGACACCGGCCGCGCGACCTGGGCGAACCGCCCCTGAACCCCGACAGGTAGCGTGCGGACCATGACGACGCTCCGCTCGCGCGCCATCAGCTGGCTGGGCCGCAAATACCTGGCCAGGAAACAGAAAAAGGGCTTCGACCTGGCGAAGATGTCGTTCCTGCCCGACGCCGCGCTGCTCCCACTGCGCCGCACCGGCCTCGACCCCGTCCCCGAGGTCGGCGCCCTGCGCGACCGCGAACCCGTCAGCCGACTCAACCTGCCCTTCGGCATGAAAGCCTGGCTGGTCACCGGCTACGACGCCGCCAAGGCCGTCCTCGCCGGCACCGACGGCTTCTCCAACGACTTCACCAACCTCATCGGCAGCGCCGGCGCCACCGCCGACCAGAACCCCGGCGGCCTCGGCTTCGCCGACCCACCCACCCACACCCGGCTGCGCAAGATCCTCACCCCCGAATTCACCATGCGCCGGCTGGCCCGCCTCACCCCCCGCATCCACGAGATCGTCGGCGAGCAACTCGACGCCATGGCCGGCGCCGACGAACCGGTCGACCTCGCCGCCGCGTTCGCCCTGCCCATCCCCTCCCTGGTCATCTGCGAACTGCTCGGCGTCCCCTACGCCGACCGCGCCGACTTCCAACGCCTCTCGACCGCACGGTTCGACCTGTTCAGCGGCGCCACCGCCTCCCTGGGCGCCATCACCGAATCACTGTCCTACCTGCTGGAGATCGTCAGGAAACAACGCGAGGACCCCGGCGACGGACTGCTCGGCATGATCGTCAAGGAACACGGCGACGCCGTCGACGACCTGGAACTGGCGGGCCTGGCCGACGGGCTGCTCACCGGCGGCCTGGAAACCACCGCCAGCATGCTCACCCTCGGCGCCCTCGTCCTGCTCTCCGACCCCGACACGTTCCAGCTCATCCACGACGACGACACCGCCATCGACCCGTTCGTCGAGGAACTCCTGCGCTACCTCACCGTCGTCCAGGTCGCGTTCCCCCGCTTCGCGCGCGACGACATCACCATCGCCGGCAACACCATCGGCAAGGGCGACATCGTCCTGGTGTCCCTGTCCGCCGCCAACCGTGACCCCGGCCTCGGTACCGACATGGAACGGTTCGACCCCACCCGTACCCCGTTCCCGCACTTCGCGTTCGGCCACGGCATCCACCGCTGCATCGGCGCCGAACTGGGCCGGATGGAACTGCGCGCCGCGTACCCGGCGATGGTCCGCCGGTTCCCCAAGATGACCCTGGCCGTGCCGCCCGAGCAGCTCGCGTTCCGGAAGCTGTCCATCGTGTACGGCGTGGAGAGCCTGCCCGTCGAACTGCACTGAGCCTCCCCCTCTGGGCTGTCCTTGAGCTGGCGGCCCGATGAGAGTACTGAATTCGATCGACACTGAAACCACAGTAATAAAACTTGCCATACGGGCAAGTGGGGCCCTGACCGGGTGACGACCAGGCCCGAGATACCGTCAAGGCATGGCACTGGACGCGGCGACTGCCTCACCGGACACCGGTGAGGCAGTGGAACTGACCATCGGCGGCATGACGTGTGCCTCCTGCGCCGCCCGTGTCGAACGCAAGCTCAACAAGCTCGACGGCGTCACGGCGACCGTCAACTACGCCACCGAGAAGGCCAGCGTCCGCACCACCCGGCCGGTCCCGCCCACCGAACTCGTAGCCGCCGTCGTGCACGCCGGCTACACCGCGTCCGTCATCGAACCGGAACGTCCCGTCGAGGACGACCCCGCCGACGACCGCCACGTCCGCTACCTGTGGCGACGCCTGGTCGTCGCACTGCTGCTCGCCGCACCCCTGGGTGACCTGTCCATCACGCTCGCCCTGGTGCCGTCGCTGCGCTTCACCGGCTGGCAGTGGGTGCTGCTGGCCCTCACCATCCCGGTGGTGTGCTGGGCGGCGTGGCCGTTCCACCGGGCGGCGCTGGTCAACCTGCGCCACCGGTCCGCGTCCATGGACACGCTCGTCTCGATGGGCATCACCGCCGCCACCGGCTGGTCCATCTACACGATCTTCTTCAACAGCCAGGCAGGTGCCGGCGGCAGCGGCGTGTGGGGGCTGATCTTCCGGCCCGGCGGCTCGGTGTACCTCGAGGTCGCCGCCGTCGTCACCACGTTCCTGCTCGCCGGGCGACTGTTCGAGGCCAAGGCCAAGCGCCGGGCCGGCGGGGCGCTGCGCGCGCTGGCCCTGCTCGGTGCCAAGGACGTCGCCGTGCTGCGCGACGACGTCGAACACCGCGTCCCGGTGGGTGAACTGCGGGTCGGCGACCTGTTCGTGGTGCGGCCCGGCGAGACCGTCGCCACCGACGGTGAGGTGGTGTCCGGCCACAGCGCCCTGGACACCAGCACCATGACCGGCGAATCCGTGCCCGGCGAGATCGACGCCGGTGACCAGGTGCTCGGCGGCACCGTCGCCCTGGCCGGTCGCCTCGTCGTGCGCGCCACCCGGGTCGGCCGCGACACCCAGCTGGCCCAGTTGGTCGCGCTCGTCGAGCGGGCCCAGACACAGAAGGCCGGCGTACAGCGGTTGGCCGACCGGGTGTCGGCCGTGTTCGTGCCGATCGTGATCGGCCTGGCGGTGCTGACCCTGGCCGGCTGGCTGCTGGTCGACGAGTCACCAGGTCGGGCGGTCAGCTCGGCGCTGGCCGTGTTGATCATCGCGTGCCCGTGCGCTCTCGGCCTGGCCACGCCGACCGCGCTGCTGGTCGCCTCCGGCCGGGGCGCGCAACTCGGCATCTTCCTGAAGGGCCACCAGGCACTGGAGTCCGCGCGGGCCATCGACACGGTGGTGCTGGACAAGACCGGCACGGTCACCACCGGGCGGATGGCGGTGGTCGACGTCGCTGTCGCCGCCGGCGTGACCCGGCCTTCGTTGCTGGCCGCCGCCGGTGCCGTGGAGGACGCGTCCGAACACGCGGTGGCAACCGCGATCGTGACGCTCGCCCGGCGGGAGTTGGCCGAGGTGCCGGCGGTGTCCTCGTTCGTCAGCCTCGCCGGACTGGGTGCCTCCGGTGTGGTCGACGGGCGGTCGGTCGTGGTCGGGTCGGCGCGGCTGATGGCGTCCCGGTCGTTCCCGGTGCCCCCGGGATTGTCTGAGCAGCGGGAGTCGTGGGAAGCCTTGGGGCGCACCACAGTGCTGGTAGCGGTGGACGACGTGGTGGTCGGGATGATCGCGCTGGCCGACACGGTGAAGCCGTCGGCCGCCCTTGCGGTGCGCGAACTGACCGAGCTGGGCCTGCGGACCGTGCTGCTCACCGGTGACAACGCGGCCACCGCGCGGGCCGTGGCCGACCAGGTGGGCATCTCCGATGTCATCGCGGAAGTGTTGCCGGACGGGAAGGCCGACGTCATCGTGCGGTTGCGCGGCGAAGGCCGCTCGGTGGCGATGGTCGGCGACGGCGTCAACGACGCACCCGCCCTCGCGGTGGCCGACCTGGGCATGGCGGTGGTGACCGGGACCGACGTGGCGCTCGGCGCGGCCGACCTGATCCTGGTGCGCGACGACCTGCGCGTGGTGCCGGCCGCGGTCCGGTTGGCGCGGGGCACGCTGCGCACGATCCACGGGAACCTGGTGTGGGCGTTCGGCTACAACGTCGCCGCCATCCCGCTGGCCGCGTTCGGCCTGCTCAACCCGCTCATCGC
>DASXCQ010000081.1:0-7091 GCA_036491115.1 Pseudonocardiaceae bacterium | reverse complement strand
CCACGGCGCCTGGATCCGCCGGTCCCGCTGGCCGCTACGGCTTCAGTTGACCTATGTCGTCGATGGTCGAGTCGACGCCACGGCTGCGGAGTGTTGCGGCTTTCGCTTCGTTGTCGGCGTAGCCGATCACCGCGGTGCCGGCCGCTCGGGCGGCGTCCACGTCGGCCAGTGAGCTGCCCACCAAAACGCAGGATTCGGGAGATGTGCCGAGCGAGCGGATCGCCCGTTCCACCAGGAATGGATTTCGTGTGAGCAATGACGGTTCGTCCGCTGGCCGACCGATGATTCGGCGGACGTATGTTGTCAAATCGTGCAATACGAGGAAACTGTGGGTGGCTTCGACCGAATTGTTGCTGACAATCGTCAACGTGAAGCCGACCTGGTGGAGCGCGGGCAGTGCTTCGGCCACGCCGGGCGTTTCCGGTGCGGTCGCGACCGCTTCCCCTTCCAGGCGTCGGAACTGGATCTCGATGGCTCGGAGCGTGGCCGGACCGCAGGAAGCCGCGTAGCGGAGTACGTCGAACGGGTCGTGGGAGGCCGCGATCTCGCCGGGAAGTACCTGTCCCAGTAAGGGTTTCAGTCGATCAGCGACATCATGATCCGTCAACGCGCCGCCGAACATCGCACAGACCGGGCCGTCGAAGTCAAGCAGTATGTGATCGCGCGCGGCCTGAAGAGAAAGTCGAGGGCCGCGACCCGGCCCGGTCGCGGCCCTCGATCACCACCAGCTAGTGGGTCACGGCAGTTGCCACTGCTGGTTGGCGCTGCCCGCGCAGTCCCAGATCTGCAGCGGGGTGCCGTCGGCCGAACTGGGGCCGGTCGCGTCGAGGCAGCGGCCGGATGCCGGGTTGACCAGTTCGTTGCTCGCGTTGTGCGTCCACACCTGGGCGCCCGTGCCGTTGCAGTCGTACAGCTGGACCTTGGTGCCGTTGGCCGTTCCCGCCGCGGTCACGTCCAGGCACTTGCCCAGTACCTGGAGGCTGCCGTTCGAGGCCACGGTCCAGGACTGCGCATTGGTGCCGTTGCACGTGTACAGCTGGATCCGGGAGCCGTTGGCGGTCGATGCTGCCGCGTCGTCGATGCACTTGCCGCCGTAGCCGGTGATCTGGCCACCCGAGGCGGGAGGAGGAGGGGTAGCCGAGCCGCCGCCGGTCAGCCCGGTGAAGATGCGGGTGTACGCGTACCCGGTGGCCTTGTCGTACTCGTCGACCTCCCAGAAGGACAGTTCGGCGACACCGTTGGTGGCGGCGAAGTTCTCCAGGGTGGTGGCGTTGGCCTGGGTGAAGTTCTCGTTGTCGTCGTTCTTGCCGGCGATCGGCGTCAGGCCGAGCCGGTTGTAGGCAGCAGCTGTACTGATGCCGTACAGGCCGGCCAGTTGGCCGGCCGTGGCCTTGGCCGCGGACAGCGCGTCGTTCAGCGCGTTCTGGCCGTTGCCGAAGTCCATCGTCATGATGTTGACGACGCTGACCTTGACGCCTTTGGCCTTCGCGTCCTGCAGTACGCCGAGTTCCTGCGACGGGAGGCCGGTGGAGTCCACGGCCAGCGTGTAGTCGACCTGCACGTTGGGGTTCTGCGCCTGCAACGCGGCCAGCGCCGAGTCGCGCCTGGCGTTTGACGCGGTGTCGCCCAGTACGTCGCCTTCGATGTCGAAGTCCAGCCGGTTGACGCCATAGGTGTTGACGACGTTGGCGTACGCGGCGGTGAGGCTGCTGGTGGTGGTGCAGGTCTGCGCCAGTTCGCCGCCTTCCGCGCCACCGAAGGAGATGGCGACGTTGCCGCCCGCGTTCTGCAGGGCGGAGATCTGGGTCCTGAACGCACCGACGGCGTCGCCGCCGTCCTCCCACACGGGCGTGCAGCCGGAGCTGGGTGTGAGGAAGGCCAGTGTGTAGAACTTGTTGCCGGTGGCGTTCATGTCGGCAGCGAGGTCACCTGCGTCGCTGTCGCTGATCTGCAGGTAGGGAGCCGCGTAGTGGGCGGGGAACGCACTGCCCGCGGCGCTGGCGAACTGGTTGGTGGCGATCAGGACCGCGCCCGCGACGACGGGTAACGCCGCGGCGGCCAGCACCTTGGTTCGAGTGATCTGCATACGTGGTCTCCGCAATTGAGAAAAAGTTTCAGGAAAGTGGCGAATTTTTAGCACCCGAATGCGGCAACATGGGTCAAGTCAGCCTTAAGGGGCGATCAAGACGGCATCGCGCGCCAAGATCCGGCACGGCAGGATGTGGACCATGAGCGTCGTTCGGATCGGCATCCTGGGTGCCGCGCGCATCGCACCCAGCGCGGTCATCGCACCCGCCAGGGCCAACGCCGAGGTCGACGTGGTCGCGGTCGCCGCCCGGGATGTCAAGCGGGCCAAGGACTTCGCCGCCAAGCACGGCATACCGACCGCCTACGGCAGCTACCAGGAACTACTGGCCGACCCGGAGATCGACGCCGTCTACAACCCGCTGCCCAACGGCCTGCACGGCCGCTGGACCCTGAATGCACTTGCGGCCGGCAAGCATGTCCTGTGCGAGAAGCCGTTCACCGCCAACGCCGACGAGGCGCGACAGGTGGCGGACGCGGCAGCGAAGTCCGGTCTGGTGGTGCTGGAGGCCTTCCACTACCGCTATCACCCGGTGGCGCTGCGCATGCTCGATGTCGTCGCCGCTGGTGAGCTCGGCGAGTTGCGCGAGGTCAGCGCGAGCGTGTGCTTCCCGTTGCCCCGGTTCTCCGACATCCGCTACCGGTTCGACCTGGCTGGCGGCGCGCTGATGGACGCCGGTTGCTACGCCGTGCACATGGTCCGGCTGCTCGGTGGCGCCGAGCCGGAGGTGGTGTCGGCGCGGGCGAAGACCCACACGGCCGACGTGGATCGGGCGATGCGTGCCCGGCTGGCGTTCCCGGCCGGGCACACCGGTGAGATCCGCTGTTCGCTCTGGTCGTCGGATCTGCTGCGGATCAACGCGCGGGTGGTCGGCGACCACGGCGAGATGCGGGTGTTCAACCCGCTGGCGCCGCAGATCCGCCACAAGATCACCATCAGGACGCTGAACGGCCGGCACGTGGAACGGCTGAGCCGCCGGCCCTCCTACGCCTACCAGTTGGACGCGTTCGCCGCGGCCGTGCTGCGCGGTGAACCGGTACTCACCGGGCCTGCCGACGCGATCAACACGATGACGGTGATCGACTCGATCTACCGCGCGGCCGGACTGCCCCTCCGGCAACCGGCCACGTCATGAGCTGGTCGGTGGAGCAGGTACCGGTGACCGATCCGCCAGGTACCAGGAAACGACAGTGGGATGCGTCGGCCTGCGGTTCGGGCCGTCCGGGTTCGCCGAGCTGACCAGGATGTACGTCGCGCCGACCGCCAGGGGCCACGGTGGCGGCGCCGTCCTCCTTGGCGAGGCGGAGCGGCAGGCCGGGCTGGCCGATGCGCACACGGTGCGGCTGGAGACGCGGTTGGACCTGACGGCCGCGCGCACGCTTTACACGAAACACGGCTACCGCGAGGTACCGGCCTACACGCACGGTCCGTACGCGGAGTGCCGGTACGCCAAGGATCTCCGCTGATCGGAGCACCCCCACGCTGCCGGCACGGCGCCGATGGCGGATGATGGCCGCCGACTCAGTCGTCACCTTCAGGAGGAATTCCGGCATGGAGCTGCAGAAGCCCGACGTCGCACCGGTTCCCGGCCCGCCGCCGGCCGAGCTCGTGATCACCGACATCACCGTCGGCGACGGCGAGGAGGCCAAGCCGGGCCAGGTGGTGACCGTGCACTACGTGGGCGTTTCGCACGCCAACGGCGAGGAGTTCGACGCGTCCTGGGGTCGCGGTGAGCCGTTCCGCTTCCCGCTCGGCGGTGGCCGGGTCATCGCGGGCTGGGACCAGGGTGTCGCCGGCATGAAGGTCGGCGGCCGTCGGCAGCTGGTCATCCCGCCGCAGCTGGCCTACGGCGACCGCGGCGCAGGCGGCGTCATCGCACCTGGTGCCACGTTGGTGTTCGTCGTTGACCTGCTGGGCGTCAACTAGGCCTTTACCTACACAAGGGTACGATGACTCATCGTGCCCAGTTGACTCCGAAGCGTCGCCAAGCCCTCTGCGGCATCGCGCTCGGATCACTGCTTCGGGCAGTATCGAGAGCGTACGCGGCGAGGGGAAGTGAGCGATGGACGACACCGGGCGGCAGACCGGTGCGCGCCGGGGCCAGTACCCACCACGGAACGGCGCCTCCCGGCCTGCGCCGCCGCCTGGCGGTAACGGTCCGTCGGACGGGTCCGGCGGCTTCGAGCACGGCTGGTTCAGCAAGCCGGAGGAGGTCGCCCCACCGCAGCCACCGAACGGGCACCGGGGCAACGGGCAGAGTTCGACCCGGCTGCCACCCGTGCCGAGGCCCCGTCCGCAGGTGCCGCCCCCGCCGCCCGGCCAGCCGGATTTCGACCGGGAGCGGTTCGACAACGCCCACACCGACCCCGGCCCGTTCGGTCGGGTGCCGGGCGGCACCGGCTCGAAACTGGCCCCCGTCGAACCGCCGCCGCCCGACGATGACGACCTGTACGACCAGTTGTACGGCGACGAGGGGCCGGACGACCGCGCCGACGAGCCTGCCGACAGGCAGGAACCGCGCAAGCGCAAGAAGCTGCCGTTCTGGATCGAACTGCCGGTGCTCGTCCTGGTCGCGCTGCTGTTCACGTTCGTCATCCAGAGCTTCGTGGCCAGGGTCTACGTGATCCCGTCCGGCTCGATGGAGCTGACCCTCAACGGCAGCAACGGTTCCGGTGACCGGATCCTGGTGGACAAGGTCGTGTACGACTTCCACGGTCCGCGCCCCGGTGACGTCATCGTGTTCAAGGGCCCGCCCGGCTGGGACCAGACGGAGTTCTTCCCGGACAGTTCCGGCAATCCGGTGGTGCGCTGGCTGCGTGGGCTTGCCGCGTCCATCGGTGTCGCGAAGCCCGACGAGTACGACCTGGTCAAGCGCGTGATCGCGGTCGGCGGCCAGACGGTGTCCTGCTGTGACAAGCAGAACCGGGTGCTCGTGGACGGCAAGCCGCTCAACGAGCCGTACGTCTACTGGCAGCCGGGCAGGCCCGGTCCTGCCGAGCAGTTGCACTTCCCGGCGGTCACCGTGCCCAAGGGCGACGTGTGGGTGGAGGGCGACAACCGCGCCAACTCCGACGACTCGCGCTACCAGAACGGCGGCGGCATCAAGGGCGTCGTGCCGGTGGCGAACGTGATCGGCAAGGCGCGCACGATCATCTGGCCGCCCTCCCGCTGGCGCGGTATCGGTGACCTCGACGCGCAGACCGCCTCGGTGGCCGACGCGCAGCAGACGTGGGGCTCACAGATCCCGGCCACCGGGATCGGCGTGCTCGCGGTGTTGCCGACGTTGTGGCTGGGCAGGCGCTTCCGGCCCACGTTCCGGGCGGCGGCCGGCTTGCCGGAGCGCAGGCGGCGGCGCGGCTGAGGGACAGCACGACAGGGGGCACGCATGCGGTTGAGCGGGATCGGCAAACGGTACGGCAGCGGCCCCTGGGTGTTGTCCGACGTCGAACTCCGGTTGTCCGACGGTGACGTCCTCGCTGTCGTGGGTGGGAACGGTGCCGGCAAGTCGACGCTGCTGCGATTACTGGTCGGGCTGACCAGACCGACCGTCGGCGAGGTGCGGGAACGCCCGACCGCCGTGGGCTACGTGCCGGACCGGTTCCCGCCGCACGATCGGATGTCCGCCCGCCACTACCTCACCCACATGGGTCGAATTCGTGGTCTCCAGACGAACCAGGCCCAGAATCGGGCCGACGATCTGCTCGACCGGTTGGCGCTGGTCGGTGGCCCGGACACCGCGCTGCGCAAGCTGTCCAGGGGCAACGCGCAGAAGGTCGCGCTGGCCCAGGCACTGCTGGTGGCGCCCCGGCTGCTGGTGCTGGACGAGCCGTGGTCCGGGCTGGACGTGTCGGCGCACCAGGTGCTCGGCGAGATCATCGGCGAGGTGCGCGAGGACGGCGGCACCGTCGTCTTCACCGACCACCGCAAGGCCGTCGCTGCCGCCTACGCCACCCGCGTGTACCGGATCAGCGGGGGCAGGCTGGCCGAGGAACAGGGCGGCATCGGCGAACTGGCCGGTGTCGAACTGCGCAGGATCGAGTCCGGCGCGGTCGATCTGGCCGGACTGCCCGGGGTGATCGACGTGCACGAACGTGATGATGTGATCGTGGTCACTGTCGCTGACAAACACTGCGACGCGGTGCTCGGCGCGGCGTTGGCCGGCGGCTGGTCGGTGCACGCCGTGCGTAGAACGGCGGTTCGCGCGTGATCGCCCTGGTTCGCTACACACTGTCCACTGTGCTGCTCTCCCAGCGTTATCTGCCGCCGGTGCTGGTGTTTCTCGCCGCGCTGTGGATCTTCACCGGGGCGGACGACAACGGCCCGCTGCCGCCGGACTACGCGGTCGGCACCGCTGCCGTGTTCATCTGCGGGATCTGGCTGACCGTCGTCACCGTCAACGCGGCCGATCCGGTGCAGCGCTCGATCACCGTGGTCAACGCCGGGGGATCGGGCCGGGTGCTGGCGGCCTCGGTCTGGGTGTCCGGCATGTGGTGTGCGGCGATCGCCGTGGTCGGCCTGCTGTATCCGCTGACCGTCGGCCGCCACCCGATCGGGCCCGCGGTGCTGGTGCTCGGTGCACTGGCCGAGTTGACCAGCGCCTGCACCGGCATGGCGCTGGGCCTGCTGTGTTCCCGGCTGGTGGCCCGCAGGACCGGCTACTCGGTCCTCGGCGCGCTGGCCGCCGTGCTGCTGTTCGTGCTGGTCCCCGGCGTGCCGCCGGTGCACCCGGTGTTCCAGTTGCTGGCCGGCACCCGGCCGCCGACCTCGATCCTGCTGCCGGTCGCCGCGTTCTGCCTGGTGTCGGTCGTGTTGCTCGCGGCCAGCGCGCTGCTCACCCGTTTCGTCGCGCAACGGAGGGACTGACGGCCATGCCGGAGCACGACTGGTGGCGCGACGCGGTGATCTACCAGGTGTACGTGCGCAGCTTCGCGGACGGCGACGGCGACGGCATCGGCGACCTGATGGGTGTGCGCAGCAGGCTGCGCTACCTGGCCGGCCTCGGCGT
>DASXCQ010000080.1:0-34781 GCA_036491115.1 Pseudonocardiaceae bacterium | reverse complement strand
CTCCGGCCGCTGCGCGGTCGGGCTACGCCCGAACCTTGACCCCGACACCACGCATCGACGCGGCCACGGCATGCCAGACAAGACCAACAACGGCTCAAGAACGCCTCTTGACCGGCCCCGCCCCTTCAGGGATGACCTGCGGAAATTGGACTTGCGCAGGTCAGTGTAGGTCCGTTCAAAACTGTTGGGTGACGTTCGCCCCCATTCGGCGGATATATTTGTGGCACCTTTGCCCACCCTTTGCCTGTCGAGCGACCGTGACGTTCCGGCCGCGCATCACCGGTCGGGCAATTCGCCGGGCACCGTACAGCGGACGCACAGGCGGCACATCGGAACCGGACAGGTGCGCTGCCTAGCGTTGCCGGACATGGTCACCGCCACGGCGCCCCGCGTCCGGACATCCGCCACGGCCATGGTGGCCGTGCTCGTCGCGGTGGCGGTGTGCGCGCTGGTCGTGCGCCTGCCGATGCTGCCGTTCCGGTCCGGCGACTACGACGCGTACGTCGGCCAGTGGTACACGTTCCTCGCCCGGCACGGCGGCTTCGCCGGCCTGCGGGACAACTTCGCCAACTACAACGTGCCCTACCTCTACCTGCTCGCCGCCCTGACCTACCTGCCGATCCCTGCGCTGTACGCGATCAAGCTGCTGTCGATCGCGTTCGACGGGCTGCTCGCGTTCTTCACCTACCGGATCGTCGTGCTGCACCGGCCGGGCACGTGGTGGCCGGTAGGGGCCGCGGCCGTGGTGCTGTGCCTGCCGACAGTGGCGTTGAACAGTGCGCTGTGGGGGCAGGCCGACTCGATCTACACGGCGTTGTCGGTGGGCGGCGTCTACTTCCTACTGCGGCGACGGCCGTGGTGGGCGTGCGTGTTCTTCGGGCTGGCCTTCGGGGTGAAACTGCAGGCGATCTTCCTGTTCCCGGTGCTGGTGCTGCTCGCGGTCCGCCGCTGGGTGCCGTGGCGGGCCCTGCTGCTGGTGCCGGCCACCTACCTGGCGCTGGACGTGCCGGCCCTGCTGCTGGGCGCCGACCCGCACAGCCTGTTCACCGTCTACCTGACCGAGACCGGCACCTACGACCAGCTCACCCTCAACGCGCCCAACGTGTACCAGTTCCTCGGCGCCGCAGGCGACACCGCCACGATCCGCGCACTGGGCATCGAGTTCACCGGTCTGCTGGTACTGGCCCTGCTGCTGGGCGCGGTCCGCCGACGAAGTCCGTTGACGCCCACCGGGATCGTGCTGGCGTGCGCGGTGTCGACACTGGTGGTGCCGTACTTCCTGCCCGCCATGCACGAGCGGTACTTCTACCTCGCCGACATCTTCACTGTTGTCGCGGCCTGTCATCTACCCCGCAGGCTGTGGGCATTACCGGTGCTCGAGCAGTTCGCGTCCGCGTTCTCCTACGCCCCGTTCCTGCGCATGTCCCCGACCCTGGTCCCGTTCCCGATCCTGGCCACCGTGATGCTGGCCGCGCTGGGCCTCGCACTGTGGGCCGCTTCGGTCGACATGCGGTTGCGAATACATGCTTATGACCGTTAGCGGTTAATAAGTCTGACCTTTCGGCTCTGTGTCGAATGCGGTGGATTGACTTGAATCTGCCTGTGTGCCGAGGCGATCGCCCCGGTGCGCAGACACCTGTTCTGTCCCTGCACTTCCGGCGACGTGCGATCCGCGTCGGCGGGAGAGGAGCATCCGTGAAACCGAATTCCAGGCGTGGTTTCGTCATCGGCGGTGTCCTGGCCGCAGGCCTACTCGTCGCGGCCACCGCGACCGCATCGCCGATGGTGGCGGCGCCGCCGTCGACCCCACAACCCCACTCACCCCAGGCCGTCCGGGCACTGGCGGCGCAGGCCGCCGCGTCGGTCGTGGCGGCCCGGCCGGCGTACTTGCACGCCAGCACGGCGGACGCCTTCGTCCCGCATGCCGCGATCTCCGGCCAGGGCGCCCAGTTCGTGCCCTACGACCGGACCTACCGGGGCCTGCCGGTGATCGGCGGCGACTTCGTGATCGTCACCGACAACGCGGGTCACGTGATCGACCACTCGGTCGACCAGACCACGACGATCAACCTGCCGTCCGTGGCCCCGACGATCACCGCGGCCCGGTCGCTGACCACGGCACAGGGCCTGATGGCCACGGTCGACTCGACCACGACCCCGACGCTGTCCGTGTTCGCCGAGGGCACCCCGCGCCTGGTCTGGAACGACCGGGTCACCGGCACCAGGGCGGGCAAGCCGTCCAGCCTGACGGTGTACGTCGACGCCCTGACCGGGAAGGTGCTCGGCACCCGGGAGCACGTGCTGTTCGGTGACGGCGACGCCGCCTACAACGGGCCGGATCCGGTGCACATCGACACGACGCAGGTCGGCACCACCTTCGAAATGAAGGACCCGACCATCAGCAACCTCGACTGCGAGGTCCTGAGCACCCACCAGGTGTTCACGAAAGCCACCGACACCTGGGGCAACGGCGACGCCACCAGCGAGGAGACCGGGTGCGTCGACGCGCTGTTCGCGGCGCAGACCGAGAACAAGATGCTGCACCAGTGGCTGGGCCGCAACGCCCAGGACGGCAACGGCGGCGCGTGGCCGATCCGCATCGGCCTGGACGAACTCAACGCGTTCTACGACGGCGTCGAGGTCCAGCTCGGTCACAACTCGGTCGGGCAGTGGATCGGCTCGATGGACGTGATCGGGCACGAGATGGGACACGGCGTTGACGACAACACGCCGGGCAGCATCTCCGGCGGCGGCACCCAGGAGTTCGTCGCCGACACCTTCGGCGCGGACACCGAATGGTTCGCCGCCGAACCGGCGCCGTTCGACACACCCGACTTCACCGTCGGGGAACAGATCAACCTGGAGGGCACCGGCCCGATCCGCATCATGTCGAACCCGTCCCAGGTCGGCGACCCGAACTGCTTCTCCAACGCGGTGCCCCGGATGGAGGTGCACGCTGCGGCCGGTCCCGGTGACCACTGGTACTACCTGCTCGCCGAGGGCAGCCAGCCGACCAACGGCCAGCCGGCCAGCCCCACCTGCAACAACGGCAGCGTCACCGGTGTCGGCATCATGAACGCCGCCAAGATCATGTACAACGCGATGCTCATGAAGACCGCCCGGTCCTCGTACCTGACCTACCGCACGTGGACGCTGAAGGCGGCCAAGCTGGTGTTCCCCAACGACTGCACCGAGTTCAACGCGGTGCAGGCGGCCTGGAACGCGGTCAGCGTCCCGGCACAGGCGGGCGACCCCACCTGCACCGCACCCGCGGCAGGCTGACCGAACCCGCGCCGGCCTGCGGAAACACTGCTTCCGCGGGCCGGCGCGGTGGCTGGGTATTCTGGTGGTCAGCGGGGCCTTCGGCGCCGGATGCGGTGGGGGCCACCATGCGGATCATCGAGGTTGCCGGCTCCACGGCCCGGCATGCCGTGGTGCTGCGGCGGCGGGACGCGGCGCTGCTGTTCCTGCTGGTGCCCATGACCCACGTGGCCTGTCCCGAGTTCTACGAACAGGTGCGATCGCGCCTGGGCAGCTGTGACCTGATCGTCGCGGGCAGGTCGTGGCAGGTCGGCGCGTGGCCCACGGCTGTATCTGGGTCGGGAGCCGACGGTCCGGATCCCGGTGACCAGGGTGGGCGTGCGCATGCCGGAGCGTGATCTCGATCCGCTGGGGCGGGCGCTGCTGGAACGGCGCGATCGGCAGTTGGTCGGGGCGCGCGGCCAGATCTACGAGCAGCGCGGGGACGAGCCGATCACCGTGGCCGTCGTGTACGGGTCCCATCACATACCGCAGGTGTACGCGTCGTTGCTGGTGACCTACGGCTACCGGCCCGGCGAGCCGGACTGGCTGACGGCCGTGGTCGCGCACCGGACCCGAGCAGTCCATTGAGGACCGATGGCGAGGATCTGCTTGCCGGTTACGTGAGCGGGCCTGCGGCCGCGACCGAGGCGACCGCGGTGGCGCTGGTACGGGCGGAGCGCGCCAGTGTCGTCGTGCTCGTCGAAGGGGTGAGCGACCAGATTGCCGTCGAGACCCTCGCCGGACGGCTCGACCGTGACCTGGCGGCCGAGGGCATCGTGGTCCTGCCGGTCGGCGGCGCCCACGGCTTCGCCCGCTACGTGCGGCGGTTCGGGCCCGGCGCGCGGCTGGCCGGTCTCTGCGACGCGGGCGAGGCGAATGTCGTGGCGCAAGGTCTTGCCGCGGCTGGCATCGGGACGCCGGACGACATGGAGCGACTGGGTTTCTTCGTGTGCGTCGAAGACCTGGAGGACGAGCTCATCCGCGCCGCCGGACCGGCACGGGTGCGGGAAGTCTTCGCCGCGCACGGGGATCTGGGCGCGTTCCGCACCATTCAGCAGCAGCCGGCCTGGCGGGGACAGGACGAGTCGGCACAGCTGCGGCGCTTCCTCGGCGCGGGTGCACAACGCAAACTCCGCTACGCCCGCCTGCTGACCGAGGCGATCGCCCTCGACCGGATACCGCAACCGCTCACCGCGCTGCTCACCATCCTCTGACGCCCGACACGGACGGATCCCACGATCGGGTGAACAGCGGGAAACGTCACCGGAGGTCGCGGCGATACCGCGGGTGTAGCCCGGGCGGCGGAACACGGCAGGAGTGATGGGCCATGCTGGAACTCGTCGTGGCCACCGCACTGGCGGAGGGCATCAAGTTCCTCTACGGGCAGGGAGCCGAACTCCTCAGGAGCTGGCGGGAACGGCGCCAGGCCGGTCGGGTGTCCGCCCAGGACCTCGCCGGCGGCACGCCCCCGGAGGGTCTGTTCGACGGCACCCCGACGTTCACCCGGCCGGACCCGGACGTGCTCGCGCACCGGGCGACCGCGCTCGCCGAGTTGCTGACGCAGCCCGCGCTCATTGGCGTCCTCAGCCTCGGTGACCCAGCGGACCCGAGTAACGACGAGCAGGTCAAGGCGCTGGCCGCGCTGCGGGCCGTGCTGGAAGAGATCTACGGCGAGCGGCTCACCCTCGTCGGCGAACCGGACCGGCCGAAGGCGGGCGAACTGGTCGTGCGCGGCAGGGCGACCGCCGAACAGGTCTACGGCGTGCTGGCCGGAGTGATCGCCAGGAACGTCCTCGGCGCCGACATCTACGGCACCGCCGACACGAAGTTTGCCGGCCCGGACAGCCGCGTGGCCGGCGTCGTTCTCGACAACAGTGGCGGTGGTGGCCAGTCGTGACCGACTTCGTCGGCCGGCGGGCCTTCCTGGCCGAAGTGGCGACGTGGCTGGCCGGCGATCAGCGTTGTTTCGTGCTCAGCGGGGGTGTCGGCAGCGGCAAGTCGACCGCGCTTCGCCATGTGGCGCGGCTGCACCCGGCGTCGGTCGCACATTTCTGTGACCCGACCGACCTGTCGACCCGCAGTCCGTCCACGGCGGCGCGTGGGCTGGCCGAGCAACTCGCGCGCAAGGTGGACGGCTACGTCGGTGCGCTGACCGAAGATCGCATCACCGGCGTCGCGAACGTGACAACCGCCTACGGCGCCACCGTCGCGGGCGTGCTCGTGCAGAACCTGACCGTCAACGCGTCCGACGAGAACACCTGGCTCCAGGCGGTACGGCGACCGCTGGAGCAACTGGTCCATGACACCGGCCTGCCGGCCGGGTTCTTCGTCGTCGTGGACGCGCTGGACGAGGCCGACCGGTACGACGGAACCAAGCTCTCCGAGCTGATCGTCGGGTTCGGCCTGGACCAGGTGCGCTGGCTGCTGTCCACCCGCTATCCGACGCGGTTGGTCGGACAGTTGGGTGGTTCGGTGCGGCAGTGGGACTTCTCCGCGAACCACGGTAGGCAGGAATCCGACGACGACGTCCGGGTCTTCCTGTCCCGACATCTGCCCCGGTTGACTACGACCGACCAGCAGACTGCCGTACGGCGCAGCGACGGCAACTTCCTGTACGCCCGGCTGTTGGTGGACATGCTGGCCGGCGCGGCCGCACCGGCCGGCAACATCAACCTGCCCAACGGGTTGGACAGCGCGCTGCACAGCTACCTGCGGCAGATCGTCCACGGTGATCGGGACGCCACCTGGCTCACCGCCTATCAACCGGTGCTCGCGGCGTTGACCGTGATCCGGGAACCGGTGAGCCAGCCGGAACTCAAGCGGTTGAGCGGTGTTGCCCACCCGGTACTGTCCCACGTGGTGCGGCGACTGGCCCCGCTGCTGGCGGCGGGCGATGCGGTGACGGACCGTGTCGCGCTGTACCACGCGGCGTTCTACGAGTTCCTCCGCGACCAGCGGCGATCCGGCGAGTGGTGGTGCGATCCGGCCGGCGCGCAGGAGCAGCTGTGCGCCGCGTTCGAGACGCAGACCCGTCAGTGGACGGACTGGGGCCGGCTGGATCGCTACGGCGTCGTGCACCTGCTGGCGCACGCGGCGCAGGCGGGTTGGTCGGCCCGCGAATTCGACCAGCTGATCGTGCCCGGCTATCTCGCTCAGGTCGCACGACTGCCCGGCACGGTGGCCACGGTGACCCGACACCTCGGGCCCGCGATCCGCGTGGCCACGACGGAACAGGATCTTGGCCGGTCGTTCACCTGGCAGTGGTTGCCGCACCTGCTGCGCAACTCACTGCACGAGATGCTGGCCACGGACGCGCCGGTGCTGCTGATCAAGGCAGGCCAGGCCGATCTCGTCGTGGAGGCGTTGTCGTCGATCGAGAACGACCTGCCCAGCTACGCCGGCAGGGTGGTCGAGGCACTGGCCGCCGAAGGCCATCTCGAGATGGCGCGCGCCACGGTCGCCGTGGCCCGGCCCAGCCAGCGGCCGCAACTGCTGGTGTCCGCCGCGATCGGTGTCGCGGCCACTGATCCGGCACTGGCGTGGTCGCTGTGGCAGGAGGCGGTGGCCGATCCGACCGCGCCGTCATTCCGGTACCAGCACCGACTCGCCATGCTGCTGGCCACCGCGCCCGACTTCGCCGACCGAGCGTGGGGACTGGCCGGTGACGACCGGACCCGGCGGGCGATCCTGGTCGTCATCGCCGGGCACGATGCCCCACTGGCCACCAGAATGGCAGCGCAGGCCGGGCTGGTCGACGCGACGAGCGCGGCCTGGATCACCGCCGCGGCAGCGGACCCGACGCGGACGACCCGGCTGATCGCGACCCATCCGGACTGGCTGGACGAGCGACTGACGGCCGAGTTCCTCGACGCACAGCGGCTCGGAGCCGTCGGCCAGCACTACAACACAGCCGAGGGTCTGGTGCTGCTCGCGGGCGCCCTGGTCGCCGATCCGGACAACGCCGACACGCTGGCACAGGCCGAGCACTGCGCCGCGACGTTGAACCCTGCCATGTCTTTTTTCACGGGCGACCACGTCGCGTTGAGCCGGCTGGACTACACCCCGTTGCGTGGCCGACCGGCAGCCGCGTTCGCCGTGACGGCACTGACCACGATGATCGACTACTGCGTGGGCACGTCCCGATCGGTGCCGGAGCGGGTGCTGGGCGGGCTGTGCGGGTCGCTGCGCGTACTGGACGCCGACGCCGGTGACGCGGCCATCGAGAGGGTGACCACCCTGGCCGGGCTGGACAGGACGGCGATCCGCATCGAGGTGATCACGCGGCTGTGTCCGATCGAGCCCGATGCCGCGTGGGCCCTCACCCGGTTGCCCGATCGAGATCAGGCCAGCCGGGCGTGGGTGGCCGCACTGCCGCCGACGCTGGTCTCCGTCGGCATCAGCATGATCGCCGGCATCGACCCGCGGTATTCCGGTAGCCGGGCGGAACTCGCCGGCTTACTGGCCACCAAGCTGCCACCCGGTGATCCGGCCACCGCCGGGCAACTCCTGGAGCTGATCACCCCGACCGCGAAGTCGGTCGTCTTCGACATCGAACGTGCGATCGTCAGGGCCGCCTGCGGTGACACCCGCGGCGCAGGTGCGGACATGTTCGTTCGCTACGCGGCCGATCTCCACGACGGTGATGTCCTGGGTGTGCTGCGGTTTCGCCAGCGCGGCGCCGATGTCCGGCTGTCCGGTGACGACCTGGCCGCCGTCACCGACGAACTGGCGGCGCGCGTGCCTGACTTGGCCATTCCGGTGCTCGCCTGCGCCGCCGGCGCACTGGCCCGCCAGGGGGACCAGGCAGGTGCGCTGGCGCTGCTGGCGGAGTGCCTACATCCCGACTGTTCGCCGATCTCGGTGCACGTGGCGAGATGGCGGGGCATCGAACGCGCGGTACTGCTCGCCCATCAGGAACTGGGCTCACTGGCCGACCTCGTGGCGGCGTTGCTGCGCCGACCCACGATCGGTGCCCGCGACGGCGACGTCGTCGAGGCGCTGGCGTTGCTGGCCGTGCATCTGGGGGACGACGAACGGCAGCGCCTGGTGTCGCTGACGGTCCGCGCCGACCCGGACATCGCGGACGTACTGGCGTTGGTCGACCGGATCTGCCGGGGCGAGCACGGGGTGGCGGACGACATCGCGGCCGTCCTGTCGGGCGGCGGCCCGAGCAGGGGCGGCGTCCTCGCGCTACTGGTGCCGTATGCACTGTGCCGGACCACGGACGCGGTCGCGGCACTGACCGCGAACGCGTCCGGCCGACGTGCCCTGTTCGAACCGCTGCCCGAACTCGACGAGCCCAGGTTCGGGTTTCTGGTCGAACTGCTGCCCGCGATCGCCCGCACCCAACCGGATGCGGCCCACCGCCTGGCCCTGGGGATGTCCGAGGCCGACCCGTCGTCCGCGGCCGGGGACGACGCGTTGCAGGCGGTCGCCGTAGCGGTGGCAGAGCAGAACTGGGACCGTGGCAGGCGAATCGCCGAAACGATCACCATGGCGGACGCTCGGGGACTGGCCCAGGCCGGCCTCGCCGCCGTCGCGGTTGGTTTGCCGGACAAGGCATCCCGTCGCGCTGCCTACCTGGCGATCCTGGACCTGCCGGAGGCCGGGCCGGACTGGGCGCGGTACAGGTACCCGCTGCGCGGCCTGCTCGCCGCTCTCCTGGTCGATCCCGACCCGCCGCCCGACGTACTGGTGCGCCTGATCCCGGAAGTGCTCGGCATGCCGGTCGCGGAACCGCTCGCACTGGAGTGCCTGGCCGAACTGACCACGCTGCTGGACAGATCCGGTGCCGGCGACGTGATCATGGCCCGCATTCCCGGCCTGGCCGACCTGGTTGCCAGTGCGTGGCCGTCCTGGCAGTCGATGGACTAGGTCAACCTGCTGCCGGGCCGGAGCGTCAGGTTCTGGCCTGCCAGCCCAGTTCCGGACCGAGTTTGGTGGCGATGTCGGTGAGGATCTGGACGTAGTCGTCGTGCTCGAAGGTGAACGGGAGGGCGAAGGCGACCTCGTGCACCTCGCGGAACGCGGCGTGGGCGTACAGCTGTTCGGCGATCTGGGCGGACGTGCCGACCAGGTCCCTGGCGAACAGCATCCCGGCCGGGCCCTGTGGTGCCGCGGTACGCGGCGTGCGCCGGCTGACGTACTGCTCGTATCGGGCGCGCTGGTCGGCGGTGGCACTGTCGGTGGGGATCACCACCAGGCCCTGGGACACGCGGGCCGCGGCGCCGTCGGGATGGTGCGCCCGGAACGTCTCGATGTGGGACAGCTGGATCCGGGCGAAGTCCGTCGACTCCTCGGCGCGCACCACGCTGCTGGTCAGGAAGTTCATGCCGTGCTCACCCGCCCACTGCGCCGACCGCAGGCTGGCCCCGCCGTACCACATGCGGCCGCCCAGGCCGGGCGAATGCGGCTGGACGCGGTCGGAGAACACCTCGAAGCCCTCCATCCCGGCGAAGCTGGTGGCCGGCTCGCCACGCACGAGGTCGAGCAGCCGCCGCACCCGCTCGTAGCCGAAGTCCTCGACGTCGGCGGTGTCGGGGTAGAGGGCTTGCTTGACCCGGTCGTACTGCATCGGCGGGCCGACGCTGATGCCAGGGTTGAGCCGTCCACCGGACAGGATGTCGACCGTGGCCAGGTCCTCGGCCAGCCGCAACGGGTTCTCCCAGCCCAGCGGGATGACCGCGGTGCCCAGGTCGATGCGGCTGGTGCGCTGGGACGCTGCGGCGAGGATCGCCACCGGCGACGAGATGCCGTACTGCAGGTGCCGGTGGCGCACCCAGGCACTGTCGAAACCGAGCCGCTCGCCGAGTTCGATGATCTCCAGCGTCGACTCGTGGCCGCGTCGCGGGTCGGCCTCGTCGAACAGGCCGATGGTCAGGAAGCCCAGCTTGCGCAACGCTTGTGAGCTCGACGGCACAGGATCAGCCTACTTCCCGGTCCTGCCGGTGGGACCGGTAGAACGCGGACTGCCTGGCCATGAGTTCCCGCATCGACGTCCCGGCGGCCACGCCGTAGACCGTGCCGGGAAAGTCCAGCCCCCGCTGCACCGCCCACAGCTCGTCGTGCCGGTCCGGGGAGAACAGTGTTGCCGGGTCACCGACGGCGATCCAGCCGATCGGCAGCACGGTGCCCGGCGGCAGGGTCGAGTTGACGTGCAGCACGCTGTTGATGCGCAGTTCGCTGCCGGTGCCGGCGACCGCGCCGGGGAACAGCGCCGCACCGGTGGCGACGAACACCTCGTCCTCGACACGGGCGCCGTTGACGTGGGCGTGCGGTCCGATCAGGACGGCGTCGCCCAGCACGGCCGGGTGGCCGGCTCTCCCGCGCACCAGCGCGTGGTCCATGACCACGACATCGGAGCCGATCCGCACGGTCCCGTCCTCGGCGTTGACCACGGCGCCGTGCAGCACACACGCACCTTCCCCCAGCACCACGTCGCCACACAGCACGGCCGACTCGGCGACGTAGGCCGAGTCGGGCACGGTCGGCCGGGCGCCCCGATGCTCGATCAGCATGCGACCGAGACTAACCCAGGACTCAGGTGCGCGGTCGGCTGTTCCTCCTCGGTGCCGGCGTGCGGGGGACAGCGGCCGGCTGGGTCAGGCCCGCCATGCGCAGCGCGAGCCGGCAGTAGGCGTCCGCCACCTCGGGAATCCGGAGTGGACGGTCCGACCGGTACCACTCGGACGACGCGATGCCCAGGTTGAGGATGGACATGGCGAGCAGCCGGATCTCGACCTCGTCCGGCACCGCGTCGTGGGCGCCGTCGAGCAGGCCGCCCCTGGTGTCCGCCGACGCGAGCACCTGCTCGAACAGCGAACGCACCCGCCGCCGGTGGGTGCCGACCTCGTCCCGCACGGCCGGCTGCAGGAACACCCACTCCCGGTTGGCGATGCGCGCCTCGATGGGGTGGTTGAGGTTGAACGTGACCAGGCCGTGCACCAGGCCGGGGTCGTCCGGTTCGGTCCTGAGTTCGCCCATGTCCGAGTCGCACCTCATACGTCGTCGAGTGCGTGTGCTGCCGATATGGCCTGCGTGCACTAACGCACCCGCCATACGAGCGAGCGTTCGTTCGTAGGTGTTTTCGTCCGGTTCCGCCGGTACCTCCACCGGCCGGCTCCCTCGGGTGGCGACGCGGGCATCCCCCCAGGAAAGCGAGAATGACAGCTAGGGTGGGGCCGGCCGGGAGCGGGTCCGGGAGCGACCGGTCCGGTGCTACGACGACGTGGAGCGTGTGTGTCCGACTCACTGATCACCGGCCTGCGAGTGCTGCTGCGCGAGCGGTGGCACGACCCGGACGCCGACGTGCTCGCCGTCGACCCGTTCGGCGACGGTCATTCCGGCTTCACCTACCTGGTCGACCTGCGTACCGCGACGGCCAGCGGCCGGTACGTGATGCGCCTGTCGCCGCCCGGCGCGCGCATCGCGGCCAACGCCGACGTCGGGCGGCAGGGCCGGATCATGGCCGCCCTGCACGCGGCAGGCCTTCCCGCCCCTGCCGTGTTGTTCGCGGACAGCGGCGGTGTCCTCGACGGACGGTCGATCATGATCACCGAACGAGTGTCCGGAGTGGACTGTCGGTCGGCCGTTGTCGAGCACGGTGCCGCCTGGGTGGTCGACGCGGCGACCAGTGCCCTGCACAGGGTGCACGCCGTGCCGATCGACGCGGTGGGCCTGCCCGGCGAGCGACCGATGTCGGCCGCCGACGACGTGGCCCGGTGGTCGCGCCTACTGGATCGGGCACCGAGGAACTGCACGCCGACGGCCACCGGCTTCGCGACGCGCTGCTCGACGCGCTCCCGGCACCGGTGCCGCCCGCCCTGGTCCACGGCGACTACCACTATGCGAACCTCCTGTTCGGGCCCGACGGTGTGGTGGCGGTGCTGGACTGGGAGGTCGCCGGGCTCGGCGACCCGCGATGGGACTTCGGCTCCCTCGCCGTGACGGTGATCCGGCGTAAGTACGACCCGGAACCGAACGTCACCGGTGACCTGGACGTCTCCCTGGCCGACCTGGCCCGCCGCTTCGACGCAACACCCGACCTCGCCTGGTTCGCCGGCGCGAGTTGCTTCAAGTACACGGCGATCCTCGGCTACAACCGCGGCCTGCACCTGAAGGGCCGACGCCCCGACCCCGTCTACGACCAACTCGTCGGCACCATCAGCGGCCTCGCCGCCGACGGCCTGACGGTCCTGACCGACGGCGTCCCGAGTTGAGTGCCGCGTCGTCGGCCGTGAAGTCCGTGCTCCACTGTTCGGTGGGTGATCGGGGTGTCAGCGCACCGGCGGTAGCGCATGGTCGACCTCACATGTCGATGTGCGCGCCACAGGTGACGTTCGCCAGCGTGGCCGTCATCGCGGAAGCCCGGTCCGATGCGAACAGCGTGGCGGCGTCGGCTATCTCGGCCAGCAGCGGCAACCTGCTCATCGCGGTGTTGCCGCCCCACTCGGCCTGGATGGCGTCCACCGTCACCTCGGGCCTGCCGGTGTGCAGCCGGTAGACGTCCTGCACGGCGGGCGAGTCCGGCGAGCCGGGCGTACGGATCACCACGGTGCGCACGCCCGACGGTCCCAGTTCCACGGCGAAGCCACGCCACATGGCCTCCACGGCCGCGCACGCCACCGGGAACCCGCCCAGGTCGGGTGCGATCGTGGGTTCCGCGGTCACCGTCATGATGACGCCGGCACCGCGTGTCGCCATGTGCCTGGCCACCGTCCGTGCGGTGACGAACTGTGTCCTGGTGGCCACCGCGACCGGTTGCGCGAAGTCCTCGAACGACATGTCCAGCAGGGGAGTGCCCTGCACGTCGAGCATGCCCAACGCGTTGAACATGACGTCGATCCGGCCCGCCGTCGCCAGCACGTCGGCCACGTGCCGCTCCACCGAGGTCTCGTCCGCGGCGTCCACCTCGGCCACCTGGACGGCACCGCCCGACTCGCGGACCACCCGGGCGGCTGCCTCGACCGTGCCACGGGTGCGCCCGGCGAGGAACAGCCTGGCGCCCTCGCTCGCGAACGCACGGGCCACGGCCGTGCCGATGGCGCCGCCCGCACCGTAGATCACCGCGGTCTTGTTCTCCAGCAGCATGCTGTCGTCCCCTGGTTGTCGTGAGTGTCCGCCGAGGTCATGGTGGCGGACGTTGCCAGCGCGCGCCTAGCGCGGTCAGCGACGGGTGCACAGCCAGTACGCCAGGGCTGCCGGCGGGCACACCCACAACAGCAGGCACAGGATGCGGGGATCGAAGGCGCTGTACTCGATCGGCTCCTCCTCGGGCAGGTCGGCGAGCAGGGTGGCCAGTTGGTCGCGGGTGACCGCCGCATAGGCCGAGGCGACCCGCTGGTCCAGTTCGGTCAGCGTCAACCGGCCGCTGCCGTAGTGCTCCTGCAACGCCTCGGCGGCTTCGTGTCGTTCGTCGTCCGATGCCCGCATGTCGATCGCCGGTGCCGGTTCGGTCATGACGACTCCGTTTCGTCCGTGGTGGGTGGACGGTCCTGCAGATCGACCAGGGTCACCAGCAGCCGCGTCCACAGAGCACCCGCCTCGGGTTCGGCGGACGGCGTGTAGGTGCGGACGAGTTGTTCGATTCGGTCCCGCAGTTCGCGCAGAGCGTCCTCGGTCAACCGCACGGCGCTCCGGTGCAGGTCCACCTCACGGCGACGTCCGTCCTGTCTGGCCCGGAACGCGGCGGTGACGTCGGCTCGGGTGGCCTCCAGCATCGATCCGAGGAACGCGATCATCTCCTCCGGATCGGCCGTGTCGCCGGGCGGTTCGACGTCCGCGGGGGCGTAGATCCGCTCGACCTTGCCCCGAGCGAGTCGCCGGTACTCCACGACCTCGATCAGAGCGGCCTGTTCCAGCTGTCTGAGGTGGTAGTACAACCGGTCGGCAGGCAACCCCAGGTACTCGGCGAGCTCGCCCGCTGATCGGGGCGTCTCCCACAGCACTTCCGCGATCCTGATGCGCAGCGGATCGGCCAGTGCCTTGTGTACCCCGTGCCAGCGCTTCGGTTCCCCGCGCGCGTCCGGCATCGATCACCCGCTCCGGTCGTTGTAGGTCCTGTCACTGACTGGAAAATATTACAACGAAGGACGGTGGGTCGTCCATCCCCCGTTCAGCGGGTGATGTCGGCCGGGGCCGGTCAACCTGCGGCGGATCGTGATACTGCCGACTCGCCAGGCGTAACCCGCAGGTCGCGCTCGGCCTGGTCGATCCGGCGGGCCAGCACCAGCAGCGCGATCGGGATCACGGCGGAGACGGCGAGCACGGTGACGACCTCCACGGCGTCGGCCGCGCCGAAGCCGTCCAGGTGGGTGGCGTGGAACAGCACGTGGGTGACGGCGAACACGATGTACCCGATGAGCGCGCCGGACACCAGGCGGTACTCCAGGTGGCCGGCCGCGTACGCGACGACGGCGGTGATCGCCAGCGTGAGACCGCCGACGTCGCTCATCAGATGTTCGTTGAAGGGTGGGTCGAGGGCGACGGTCGGGAAGTGGGTGAAGAAGGACCGAGGGGCGAAGTACTGCCACGCCCCGACGACGGTCTCGACCAGGAGGAGGAACAGCAGGCCACCGCGCAGCCAGGCGCGCATCCGAGTTGTGTGGGCAGTCATGCGATGGGGACGGGACAGCACCCCGAGATGTGACACAGCCCGTGTCCCGGCCCGCGCCCGGACGGGTAAGTTCCTCGTACGGCGAACATCAGCGAAGGAGTCGATGTGCGGTATCGGACGCTCGGCGACAGCGGTCTGTTGGTCTCGGTGGTTGGACTGGGCTGCAACAACTTCGGTCGGAAGCTGGACGTCGACGGCACCCGCGCGGTCGTCGACGCGGCCATCGACGCCGGCGTCACGCTGCTGGACACGGCCGACGTATACGGCAACCTCGGCGGCTCCGAGACCTTCCTCGGCCAGGTGCTGGCAGGCCGCAGGGACAAGGTCGTGCTGGCCACCAAGTGGGGCGCCCAGGGATCCGACATGGGCTACGGGCCGGCGGCCGGCGCCAAGGGCGGCCGTGCCTACGTGCGGCGGGCCGTCGAGGAGTCGTTGCGCCGGCTGCGTACCGACCACATCGACCTCTACCAACTGCACACGCCGGATCCGGCGACGCCGATCGCCGAGACCGTCACGGCGGTCAGCGAGCTGGTGGCCGAGGGCAAGGTGCGGTACGTCGGGCACTCGAACTTCACCGGCTGGCAGATCGCCGAGGCCGCGCACACCGCACGCGAGATCGGTGGCGTGCCGTTCGTGTCCGCGCAGAACCACTGGTCGCTGCTGGAGCGTGCGGTCGAGCAGGAGGTGGTGCCCGCCGCGCTGCACTACGGCCTGGGTGTCCTGCCCTACTTCCCGCTGGCCAACGGCATGCTCACCGGCAAGGTCCGGCGGGCCACCGGCATCCCCGAGGACTCGCGGTTGGCCGGCCGCCCGCGGTTCGTCACCGACGAGCGCATGGACAAGGTCGAGCGGCTGGCCGAATGGGGCGAGAAGCACGACCGCGGCCTGTTGGAGATCGGCATCGGCGTGTTGGCGGCGCAGCCGGGCTGCTCGTCGGTGATCGCCGGCGCGACGTCGGCGGAGCAGGTGATCGCGAACGCGGCGGCGGGCGAGTGGCTGCCGACCGATGACGAGCTGGCCGAGATCGACACCGTCCTGGCCGGGTAGCCACCCCTGACTTTGTATCACCTGTTTGATACATTGGGCTGATGGGAACCGCGAGCCCGTTCGGATCGGCGTTCTGGCTGCTGCTGGCCGTCGCCGGCATGTGGGTGGCCGTACCGCTGGTGTTCGGGCTGGCTCTGGTGTGGTGGACAACCCGCAAGCGTGCCGGTGCGGGGCGTCGGGCCCGGCTGATCGGCTTGGGTGCCGGCGCGCTGATCGGCATCCTGGCCGCGTTCGCCGCGCAGCTGTGGCTGGCGCCGATCGCGGTCGTGGCCGGCTATCTGGCGGCCGTGTGCACCGACGAACTGCGGGGCTCGTCGGTGCCGGCAGGCGAGGTGCGCACGGCCTCGTTGCAGCCCAGGACGGTGCGCCGGTACGTGCCGCGGTGGGCGATGGTGGTCGCCATCGTCGCCGCCGCCCTGACGATGCTCGCACCCGCGATCCTGTCCGCCGTGCCGACGGCCTCGTACGGGCCGTGGCATCCGTTCCCGGATGTCACCGTGCCGGGCGGCACGCTGAGCTGGCCGCCGGCACGGGACTGGATCCCGCTCGGCGTGGTCGCCGGTGGTGCGCTGCTGATCGGCGCGCTGCTGGTCCAGCGTGTGCTGCGGCTGCCGGCCGACCGGTCGGATCCACGGGAGTCCGGCCGGCGTGCGACGGTGCGCACGATCACCGCGACGGTGGTCGGCATCGAACTGCTGGCGTTGGGCGCGTTGACCCTGTTCGCCAGTTCGGGCCTTGCCGTGCCCGAGGAGGTGGGCGGTGCGGCGTACGTGGTATCGCGCGTCCTGGTCTGGACCGGCCTGGGGCTCGCGGCGGCGGGTATCGTGCTGTGGTGGGCGTTGAGCGCCCGACGACGCGGTCGGTTGGCGCCCGACGCCGTCCCGCAGTCGTGAGCACGCCGGTACCCGGTCTGCGGATCGACCTGGCGTCCCCGGTACCGCCCTACGAGCAGTTGCGCGGCCAGATCGCCGATCTCATCGCCCTGGGTTCGCTGCGGCCGGACGCTCGGCTGCCCTCGGTCCGCCAACTGGCCGCCGATCTCGGCCTGGCCGGCGGCACCGTGGCCCGCGCCTACCGGGAGTTGGAGGCCGCCGATCTGGTCGAAGGGCGCGGTCGGCACGGCACGGTGGTCCGGCAGGGACCACGGAAACGGGACCAGGACAAGGAACTGGCCGCGATCGCCGGCCGGATGGCGCGCGCCGCGCGCCGGCTGGGCATCAGCGACGACATGGCGCTGGCCGCCCTGCGCGCCGCACTGGCAGAGTCCTGATAGGACTGTCACACGCGGCTGGAGCTGTGACACAGGCTCAGGTGGTCTCGAAGTTCGCCATCATGGCCATGTCCTCGTGTTCGAGGTTGTGGCAGTGGAACACGAAGCGTCCCGGGTAGTCGTCGAACCGGGTCACGACCGCGGCCTCCTCGGCCGGGCGCAGGTCCAGAGTGTCCTTCCGGCCCGCGTCGTACTCGCCCGGTCCGGACAGTCCCCTGCTGAGCACCTGGAACTGGACCAGGTGCAGGTGGATCGGGTGGTGGAAGTCGGAGATCAGCCGCCACACCTCGGTCGTGCCCAGTCGCGGTGTCGCGGCGGCGTAGCCGGGGGAGAAGGCGCGCCCGTTGATCTGCCAGCCCATGGCACCGCTGCCGTGATCGGAGAACAGCAACGTGCGGGTGGCGACCGCGCGGGCCGGGTCCAGCGGCGGGGTGGTCGACAGTGTCGTGGGCACGCGCGTGTCGTCGTGTTCCCGGCGCGTGACGTGGAAGCGCATGACCACGGCCGTGGAACCGCTGCCGAACCGGTTGACCAGGGTCACCCGGCTGCCCACCGGGTAGCGGCCGAAGTCGACGACGACGTCGAACCGTTCCGCGGGTGCGATCTCGATGGCGTCGTGCGCGCGCGGCCGGTCCAGCAGTCCGCCGTCCGAGCCGATCTGGACCAGTCCGCCGCCGCCCGGTGGCGGCGGGTCCAGCGCGAGCCGGTAACGGCGGGCGTTGGACGCGTTGAGGATCCGCAGCCGGTGCCGTACGGCCGGGATCGACGCCAGAGGCCAGGGTTTGCCGTTGACCAGGATGACGTCCCCGAGCACGCCCCCCGAGTACGGCGTGTCCACGCCCGGTGTGTGTTGCAGGGTCGGGTCGACGCTGGGGTAGCACAGGCTGCCGTCAGTGGCGAAGGCGCGGTCGGCGATCATCAGCGGCAGGTCACGGTCGCCACGGGGCAGCGGCAGCGCGTCCTCCTCGTCGTCGTGCACGAGGTGGAAACCGGCCAGGCCGCGCCACACGCTCGCGCCGGTGAAGCCCATCCGGTGGTCGTGGTACCACAGCGTCGCGGCGCGTTGCCGCAGCGGATAGGTGTAGGTGCGTTCGCCGACGGTCACGGTCGCGCGCGGGTCGGCCATGGTCCGCATGCCGGGCATTCCCGGCATGTCCGGCATGCTGCCGGCCGGCAGGATCAGGTCGGTCGGGTAGCCGTCGGACGCTGCCGGGGTGTGGCCGCCGTGCAGGTGGGCCACGACGGGGACCGGCAGCGCGTTGTGGTGGTGCACGACGGTCGGGCGGTTGCTGCGGGAGACGATCGTCGGGCCGGGGAAGATGCCGTTGTACCCCCAGATCGGCGTCGGCACGCCCGGCAGGATCTCCACGGTCGCGGCGCGCTGGACGATCTCGTAGTGGTCGCCGTCCGAGCTGGTCAGCACCGGTGGCACGGTGAAGGGCACGGTGAACGGTTCGGGCAACGCCAGCTGGCTGCGTAGCGCCGTGCCCGTCGAACTCGATCCGCCGATGCCCGAGATGAGCGGCACCCCGATCCCGACTCCGGCACTCGCCGCGGCCAGCACGGTCAGGAACGTCCTGCGGTCGATCCCGCTCACCGCACGACCTCCTGGTGCCGGCGCCACGCCCAGATCGTCAGGAGCACGGCCAGCACGATGATCGCCACGCCGAGCGGAATGTGGACGGTCAGCAGTCGCAGGAACCCGACCACGATCTGCAGCGCGACCAGCGCGAACAGGCCCACGGACGTGAGCAGTGGCCACAGCGGTCCCCGGCCCGGCCAGCGGATCGGGATGGCGGCGAGCGCGGCGACGAGCACCGCGATGCCGGCCGCGGTGGCGTTCTCCCGGTGGGTGTGCAGGGCGCTGAACGTGCCGGACAGGAACTGCCCCGCGTAGATCGGCTGGCCGATCAGCAACACCGTGGCCGCCGTGACGACCAGCCGGAACGGCCAGTACGTCCAGGGAGTGCGCGGGGTGTCCATCGCCGCCTCCAGGTAGGGACCAGTAGGTACAGTTCCAAAAGAAACCATCCCTGGTGACACTACACTGTGCAGGTGACCGACAACCAGGGGCCGCGCTACGACATCGGCCCGCTGCTGCGGCGGGCCCACCGCAAGGCCGCGAACGCCTTCACCGAGGCGATGCGCCCGCTGGACCTGCAGGGCAAGCATTTCGGCGTGCTCCTGGCCCTGCACAGGCACGGGCCGCTGAGTCAACGCCAGCTGATCGACACCATCGACAGCGACAAGTCCTCGATGGTGCGGATGATCGACGACCTGGAAGCCCGTGGCCTGTGCGCGCGCACGCCGGACGATGTCGACCGGCGGGCGTACCAGGTGCGTCTGACCGACGCCGGGCGCGCGGCGTTCGACGAGGCGGAGCACACGGCGTTCACCGTGGCCGACGACCTGCTGGCCGGCTTCACCCCGGCCGAGAGCCGCCAGTTCTACGAGCTACTGCGCCGCTTCGTCACCGGCTGACCGGCAAGGGCTACCCGCCCTGCGGCGGGTTGTAGGTGCGCGTCGTCGTGGCCGGATGCGTGGCGAGCAGCTCGGCCGCACGGGTCGGCCTGGCCAGCAGTACGCCGCCGCAGTTGGGGCACTGCCCGGCCAGCGGGCCGTCGGCGCAGGTGGTGCAGAAGGTGCACTCGAAGCTGCAGATCCGCGCATCCGCCGAGCCCGGTGGCAGATCTGTGTCGCAGCGTTCGCAACCAGGACGCATCTCGAGCATGCGCCCACCATGCCAGCAAACGACCCGCCCAGAATCGCCCAACCGGGTGCGACTCATGATCACTGAGCGTCGTCACCTTCGCACTACTGTCTACAACGGACTATTTCCGTTCGCGGTGCCGTTGACCAATCGTCGGGCTGGGCGTCTACCTCTGCGACGCCTGTGCAATCCTGTCCTGGGAAGCGAAGTCGGACGACGAGATCCTGGCCGGCCTGCCCAGGATGGTCACGGTCAGCGCCCGGGCCGACGCGCGCATCCAGTCACTGGTCGACCTGCTGCGTGCACGAGGCGTGGCGTTGGCCCGCATCGGAGCCGCACTCGGCGTGACCCGGCAGTCCGCATGGGAACGGTTCTCCGGCGAGGAGTGAGCCCGGTTCGCGTCAGTGGCAGGTGTCCGCGATGGTCAGCGGGTGGTGCGGGTCGTACCCGGCGTTGGGGTCCTCGTCGTCGGCGCTGCTCGCGGTCAGCCCGTTGACGTAGTCGGGCGCGAGGCAGCCCTGCTCGGACGCGCGCAGCCGGATGCCCGGTCGGCCTTGGCGTGGTGCGAGCCGCCGGGGACGTCGCTCGGGCGCGGATTCGGCGAGCCCGTAGGTCACCGCCCACCGTCGCTTGATCTCGTCATGACTGGGCGTCCCGCCCACCACGACCCCCGGAAACAATCAGCCAGGCTGCCTCGTTTTCGCCTGCCGGGCCACAATTGCTACGGGGTACGGCAATCAGGCTGGTTGTGTCCGGCCGTCCGGGTTCTCATTCGTCGACGCTTGCCAGGATCGGATTGATACCCAGTCGCGGGTAGCCGCGGTGTTCCTCTCGACCGGACAGGATCGGTTCGAGTTCGCCCAGCAGCAGGTCCTCGATCTGCCTCAGTTCGGCGAACAGTTTCAGCACCTCGGCCTCGTTCCACGTCGATGAGCTGAAACGGTGGTGGGTGATCGCCGTCACCATGAGAAACCGGGCCCGACCTGGGTCGAGGCCAGCATCCAGCCAGTCCGTGCGTTCCAAGGGTGACCTCCTGGGCTCAGTGGCGCTCGTCGGGGCGCGCCACGTGCTCCGGACCAGAATCACTCGATCCGGTGAGCCGTCGCATCTCCGCCAGCAACCGTTGACCGCTGAGGTTTCCGGTGGTGCGGCATTCCTGCTGGCTGGTATGCCCGGTGGGCGCCTGCGGGGCTGACACTGGCCCCGCGACGAGTCACGCTGAGTGGCGTACACCGCCTGTCGTGCCGGCCGTGACCCGACTCCGGCCGGCACGAAGGCGGTCCCACCACCCGACCGGCTCGCGGCCAGTCGTCCGGCACGCCGTCCAGTCCCGTGTGCGTGGACGACGTGCGGTGGCAACGGATTAGCCCGCCGTGCCAATCGAGACCGACATGAAAACCTCATCCGTCATTGATGACGTGATGGGTGGTGGCCTATGCACCGTCCCGAGCAGAATCGCAATTCTGACATGATCCAGCTCGATCTGTTTGGACGGGACGCACACCGCTGGATCGCCCGCGTGCGCCCGATGGCCGAATGGAACACACATGCTAGCGCGCGGGTCACAGCTGCTCGACCCGGCCGGGGTCGGCAACAAGTTCGCTCGGCTGGAGTCGATGCGCCGGGCCGGGTTTCCGGTTCCGGCGTTGTTCTGTCTCACCGCCGACGCGTTCGACGCGGCCGTCGCGGATCTCGGGTTGACCGCGCCGTCGGCGGGCGCCCAGGGGCGGATCGATCTCGCCGCTGTCCGGGAGTGGAGTGAGGCGGCGGCGACCGCGGTGACCTCGCGTGTCGTGCCGGCCGAGTTCGCTGATCGCGCGCTGGCCGAGTTCGAGGAGTTGATCGGGGCCGACGGCCTGGCGGCGGTGCGTGCGTGTGTGGTGCCGGCTCCCGGTGAGCCCGGCGAGGACGACGTCAACGACCCGTTCGCCGGGATGAGCGACAGCTTTCTCTATGTCCCGCGCGGTGATCTGCTGTCCCGGATCGCGCAATGCTGGGCGTCCGCGTACAAACCGGAGGCCGTCCTGTACCGGCTGCGCCGTGGCGGCGATCCGCTCGCGGCGCGCGTCGCGGTCGGGGTGCAGCGGATGGTGCTGGGCGTCAGGTCCTTTGTGGTGTTCACCCGCGATCCGCGCGACGGCTCCGATCACACGGTCATCGCGGCAGCGCACGGCATCGGGGAAGGCGTCGTACAGGAGAAGGCCGATGTGGACCACTTCTTCGTCGATCGGTCCGGTGCGGTCCGGGCCGAGGTGGTCGACAAGCGACGCATGGTCGGCGCTCCCACCGACGGCCGGGAACTGAGCGTGCTCGACGTGCCTGACCACCTGGCCCGCCGGCCGGTGCTCACCGACGAGCAGGTCGACCGGATCGTGTCTGTCGCGCGCCGGGTCGAGCGGCATTTCGACGGTCCGCAGGACATCGAGGGCACGATCACCGGTGACGGCGAACTGTTCGTGGTGCAGGCGCGGCCGATGGTGTCACCCTCCGACGACGGTGGTGACCTGTTCGTGCCGTGGAGCAACCACAACGTGACCGAAAGCTATCCGGGGGTGTCCTGCGCGCTGACCTACACGGTGGCTCGCGTCTTCTACCGGTTGATCTTCACCGACGTCTACCGGCGGATGGGCGTCGCCGAGGCAAGCCTGCGCGGCAACATCCACCATCTGGAACGCATGGTGGGCCTACTGGACGGCCGGGTCTTCTACCGGCTCGACGCCTGGCAGGCCCTGCACAGCAGAATGCCCGGGTTCGAGTTGATCCGCGGCTGGTGGGAAGTGGGCATGGGCCTCGCGGGCAACGCGTCCGGCCCGCCACGCAGGCGGGAACACTGGTGGCGCATAGTCCGTGCCGCTCCGCTGCTCGCCCGCCGGCTGGCTCGACACCCCGGCGAGGTGCGCGCGTTTCTGCGCTGGTGGGACACGACCGCCGCGGCGGCCGGCGAGCACATCGACAGCTGCGGGCCGGACGACCTCGTGCGGTACTACCGCAGGCTGTGGGCACAGGTCGGCGTGCACTGGGGCGTCACCCTCACCAACAGTGTGCACACCATTCTGGTCAACATGGCGCTCGATGCGCTGTTGCGACGGTGGGCGGGTCAGTGTGACCGAGAGTTGGCACTCGGGCTGCTCTCGGGCGGTCCGGAGAACCGCTCGCTCGCCGCGCTGCGGTCCGCCGTGGACCTCGCCGAGCGGATCGGCCGCGAGCCGGCACTGCGCGAGCGTGTGCTGGATGCCGATCAGTCGGCGCGGCTGTGGGACGACATCGTCGCCGGCAGGCACGGCAGGGCGCTCGCCCACGCCGCCGTCGAACACCTGCGTCGGTACGGTGATCGTGCCGCCGGTGACCTGAAACTCGAACAGCCGACGCCGCGCCAACGACCGTGGATGGTGCTGGACATGGTGCGGCCGCTGGTGCACCAGGACCGAACCGTGGCCGGCAGCCGCGCCGAAGAGCGCGCGATCCGCGACCGGGCGGAGCGGGCGCTGCGCGACGGGTGCCCGAGTGCGGTGCGACGCGGGATCATCCACGCGCTGGCCGCGGCGCAGCGGTACTGCATGAAGGTCCGGGAGGACACCCGGTTCTGCCGCACCGAGTTGTTCGGCCTGTCCCGCCGCGTGTTCTACCGGCTGGGCGACGCGCTCGCCGATGCCGGGCACATCGACGACGCCGGGGATGTCATCGACCTTGCCGCCGACGAGGTGCTCGGCGCGTTCGAGGGCACGCTGCCGGGTTCGACCCTGCGCGGTCTCGTCGCGATCCGGCGGGCCGATCGGCTGTACTACGAGACGCTCCCGGACCCGGAACCCCGCCAGGTCACGGCCGCCGGCATCGCGCTCGCCGTGCCGCGTCCGCTGGTCCCGCCGACCCAGGACGGCGACGACGACGTGCTGCGCGGACTCGGATCCTGCGGTGGTGTGGTGCGCGCGCGGGCCAAGGTGGTGCTGGAGCCGACGACGCCGCCCGAACAGTGTCGGGACCGGATCCTGATCGCCCGGCAGACCGATCCCGGGTGGCTGTTCCTGATGACGGTGGCGAAGGGGCTGGTCGTCGAACGCGGCACCCTGCTGTCCCACACCGCGATCACCGGCCGGCAGCTCGGGGTGCCGACCGTCGTCGCCGTTCCGGCCGCGACCAGTCGCATCCCGGACGGCGCCTGGGTGGAGCTCGACGGTTCGGCCGGCACCGTGCGGCTGCTCAACAGCCCGGACCACCAGGACGACGATGACAGGGTCGACCATGCGGGGAGGGTGGCATGAAGGTCGATGACATCTACGTCGCCGGTGTCGGTGTGTGTCTCCCGGAGACGGTGCCCGTCGAAGACGCCGTCGCCGAGGGACGCTACGACGCGGACGAGGCCGCGATGAGCGGTTGGACCGGCGCCGCGGTCGCGGGTGACGTGCCGGCGCCCACGCTGGCCGTGCACGCGGCCCGGCAGGCGGTCGACCGGTCCGGCCACGAGCCCGATGACTTCGCCCTGGTCATACACGCCTCCACCAACTTCCAGGGCCCGGAGCTCTGGCCGACGGCCAGCTACATCCAGCGTCACACCATCGGTGGTGACGCGCCGTCGCTGGAAATCAAGCAGGCATGCAGCGGCCTGCTCACCAGCATTGAACTGTCCTGCGCCTATCTCGGCCGAACCCCGCAGCCGGCCGCCTTGCTCACCACAGCCGACAACTTCGGGCACCCGCAGATCGACCGCTGGCGGTACGCGGCAGGCGCCGGCACGAACCGCCTCACCATTCTCGGCGACGCGGGTGCCGCGGTCGTCCTGTCCAGACGGTCCGGCTTCGCGCGGCTGCTCGTGATCAACTCGATGTCCCTGCCCGAGCTGGAAGCGATGTACCGCAGTGGAGTCGAGCTGTTCCCGCCGGAGCCGACGCTCGGCCTGCCCATCCGCAGCGGCGCTCGGCTGGCACACCACCGCGAACACGACCCGGACGCCCACGAGGTGGGCAAGGCGATGCTCGCGCAGGCGAGGGTCACCCTGGGCAAGCGGACACTGGCCGACGCCGATCTCGCGCCGGACCAGATCACCCGCGTGGCGCACGTCTTCTCCGGCGGTCAGCACTACATCGACGGCGCCCTCGGACCGATGGGCATCGACCCGGCACGCGGCATGCTCGACCTCGGCCGGCAGCTCGGCCATCTGGCCGCCTCCGACCACGTCGTGGCGCTCGACCATCTCGTCACCACCCGCCAGGTCGGACCGGGTGACCACGTGATGTTGATCGCCAACGGCGGTGGCTCACTGGTCTGCGCGATCGTCGAAATCCTCGCCCATCCGTCGTGGACGAGCTGACCACATTCCGGTGGCAAGGAGTTTCCATGGACAACGAAAGCACGACCGTGCGGGACATCGGCGTGATGCTGCCCACGTCCAGTGCGGTCAACGGAGGTCGTTACGGCGTAGCGGAACTGGCGACGCATGCCGAGCAGGTCGGCTTCGATTCGGTGTGGACGGTGGATCACCTCGCGTTCCAGACCGGGATCGTCGAGCCGGTCGTCGCGCTGTCCGCCGCGGCGGCGGTCACCGAGCGGGTCAGGCTCGCGTTCGGCGTGATGCTCGCCGCGCTGCGGCACCCCGCGTTGCTGGCCAAGCAGATCAGTTCGCTCCAGGCACTGTCCGGGGACCGGGTCGTCCTCGGCGTGGGCGTCGGTGGCGAGAACCCGGCCGAGTGGTCGGCCGCGGGCGTTCCGCTGTGCGAGCGTGGCTCGCGCACCGACGACATCCTGTCCGTGCTGCCGAAACTGATCGCGGGCGGACCGGCCACGCTCCCGGCGCCGTGGCATGCCGAGGTGCCGTCGCTGAGTCCGCACGGCGCGGCGCCGCCGGTGTGGATCGGGGGTCGGAGTACGGCCGCGATGGAACGCGTCCTGTGCCACGGCGAGGGCTGGCTCGGCCTGTTCGTCAGCCCGGACGGCGTCGCTCGACGGCGGCAGCGGCTGATCGAGCTGGCCACCTGGCTGACCCGGCCCGCACCCCGCATGGGTGTCGTGTTGTTCGTGAACGTCAACGATTTCGATCCGGAGTTCGCCGAGGTCGAAGCCGCACGGGTCCTGCACTCCCAGTACGGCATGCCGCCCGAGCAGGCGGCCAGGCACGTGGTGGCCGGCACCGAGGACGAGGTCGCGGACGCCCTCGCGGCCTATGCGATGGCCGGGGTCGACCAGCTCGTGTTGTTCCCGGCGGCCACCGACTACGCGGCCCAGTACGAGCGGCTGGGCCGATGCGCCGCGGGTCTGCCGCGGCCTGCGGAGTTGGTCCGCCAGCCGCTGTGACGGCCACCCACGGCCATGTCCGCTATCACACCCACGGAGAACACTCATGCCCATCGGAATAGTCGGCCTTGGCTCGTACGTGCCGGAGCGCGTCATCGACAACCGTCAGATCAGCGCGTGGACCGGCATGAGCGCCGACTGGGTGTGGGAGCGCACCGGCATTCTGGAGCGTCGCTACGCCGAGGCCGGAACGGCAACGTCCGACCTGGCCCTGCCCGCCGCACGCCAGGCACTGGCCGCACGGCCCGACTCCGGTCACCGACTCGAGTTGCTGGTCGTGGCGACCTGCACACCGGACGTGCCGCAACCGGCGACGGCGGCGATCCTGCAGCACAAGCTCGGGTTGCATGCCGTGCCCGCGTTCGACATCAACGCGGTGTGCGCCGGTTTCATGTTCGCGATCGAGACGGCCCGGAGCATGCTCCAGACCTCGTTTCCCGGCGGCTATGCCCTCGTGGTGGGCGCGGACATGTTCTCGGTGTTGATGAACCGGGGCGATCGGCGAACGGTGAGCCTGTTCGGTGATGGTGCGGGCGCCGTCCTGTTGGGTGAGGTGCCGGACGGGTACGGGTTCCAGTCCTCGGCGATGGCGACCGACGGCGACCAGCACCGGACGGTCGGGGTCGACGCGGGCGGGACGTGGATTCCCTGGGATGACAAGGCAGTCGCCGCAGGACGACACTACTTTCACATGGACGGCCTCGCGGCCAAGAACTACGTGTTCACCACGATGCCGAAACTCATCGACGGCGTGCTCGCCGAGTGCGGCGCCGACCTCGACGACGTCGACCGGTTCATCCTGCACCAGGCGAACGGTCGGATGCTCGAATCGCTGGCCAGGGGCATGGGCGTCGACGCAGGCCGGCTGCCGGTGACCGCGACTCACTACGGGAACACGGCGGCCGCGTCGATCCCGTTGACGCTGTGCGAGTCGGATCGCCGGAATCCTCTGCTACGGGGCGAGCGGTTGGTGCTGGCCGGCGCGGGCGGTGGCCTGTCGGCGGGTGCCACGACCCTGGTGTGGTACTAGACCGGTGACAATGTTCGCAGCTGGTCGAGCCGTGCCGTGACCACGCCGGCCGCGGCGTCCGGCAGCAGGAACAGGCACCGGTCGATCCCCGCCCGCGCATACTCCCGCACGGCATCCGCGTCGGTGGCGGCGTTGAACAGGGTCACCGGAACCGGAGGCCGGGCGGCGGCCTCCGCCCTGCGCCGCAACGTGGCGGTGCGCCGTGCGAAGTCGGTGATGTTGGCGCTGGTGACCGCCTGCGCGAGCCAACCGTCGCCCCAGTCGAGAATCCGATCTTCGACGGTCGCGCCCATGCCGCCGACGAGCACGGGTGGTCCGGGCTGCTGTACCGGTTTGGGCCAGGACCAGATCGGGTCGAAGTCGACGAACTCACCGTGGAACTCGGCCTCGTCCTGGGTCCAGATCGTGCGCATCGCCCGCACCCGTTCGCCGAGCGACCGCATCCGAGTTCGTGGATCGGTGCCGTGGTGGGCCATCTCCTCCAGGTTCCACCCCGCCCCGACACCGAACAGGAATCGGCCGCCGGACAACCGGTCCAGGCTCGCGACCTCCTTGGCGGTGATGATCGGGTCGCGCTGCGCCGCGAGACAGACCCCGCTGCCGACGATCAGCTCGGTGGTCGCCGTCGCGGCCGCGGTCAGCGCCACGAACAGGTCGTACGAGTGGCTGTACATCGCCGGCAGCGGCCCGCCGGGCGGATACGGCGTCCGCCGGCTCGCCGGAATGTGCGTGTGCTCGCAGAAGAACAACGACTCGAAGCCGCGCTCCTGCGCGGCGTGAGCCACCTCGGCCGGGTGCATGCCGTAGTCGGTCGGGAAGTAGCAGAGGCCGTACTTCACGGCCGTGCCCCGGCGAGCAGCTCCTGTGCCGCGCAGGCGAGCTGACCGGTCAGCGACGGCACCGGCCGGTCCGCGTCCACCACCAGCCAGCCGTACCTGTCCGCCCAACCGTCCAATACGGACTGAATCGTCGACTGGTGCCGCCGGAAACTGGTCGATGAGCGTGACATGTCCATCCCACACTCGTAGGGCACCGGACGGCCGCCCTTGCGCCGCCAGGCCAGCTCCGGACTCAGCCGCAGGTACACGACCAGGTCGGCCGGCGGCAGCCCGGCGGCGACGGCCTCCACCCACACCGGGTCCGCGCCGTAGGCGATCTCGCTCGCCGCGTGTTTCATCCAGTACCCGTCCAGCAGCACGACGCCATCGGTCGGACCGTCGACCCGGTCGGCGAGCGCCAGCGTCGCGGCCCACAACAGGAACAGCAGGCGCGGTGTGCTCGACATCCGTGCCGCGCAGGAACGGGCGTCGCTGACCGAGGGCGCGAGACACGCCGCGGTCGGATAGCGCGGGTTGGCCACGATGTCCCACCGGTCGATCCGCTCCACCGGCACCCCGTCCGCGGCCAGTCGGGTGGTGACGGCATCGGTGATCGTCGACTTGCCGGCACCGTCGGCGCCGACGACCGCGACCACGAGGGGACGGTCACTCACGTGCCGCCGCCGTTGCTGTGCACCGCGTCCATCGGGCGCTCGGCGCGGGGATGGATGGCGTACCTCGGCGCCCAGCGCAGCCGCAGGTCGGCCGGTAGGTCGGGTACGGGCGGCACGGGTGCGCCGGCCAGGGGCGGGTTCGAACCGACGGCGCCGATCGCCGCCAGGGCAGCGGGTCCCGGCCCGGCCGCGGTCGGTGTGAGGTCCCGCCACAGTCGGACGGTCGCCTCGTTCACCTCGTAGGCGTGCTCCGGTCCTTGCAGCGCCCATCCGTCGGTGAACCGGATCGGCGCGAAGTACGGGCTGCGGGTCTGGACCCCCACCTCGTCCGGGCTCGGCAACCGGGTCAGCGGCCGGTCCCAACCTTCCAGCGCGCAGCAGGAAATCAGCAGGTTGCCCACGTGCAGTCGCTGTTCGGCGATCCGGCGGACCTGGTCGAGATCGTCCGGCGGACCGGCCGGGAACGCGTTCGCCAGCAACCGCCAGACCACCGGTGCCCACGGGGCGGTCGCCGTGGTCCTGGCCATCCGGCGCAGCAGGAACTTCGGGCCCCAGTACAGGTCGTCCGCCGCGGCCAGGGCCGCCTCGGCCGCGAACTCCAGGGCCAGTGTCGACGCGCCGAGCGCGGTGTAGCGGTCGCCGACGGCCAGTGACCCGGCCACGTCCTCGGCCGAGGCGACGAAACCGTTCGAGTCGCGGGCGATGAAGATCTTCCGCACGACGTCCCGCCGCAGACCGTCCAGGACGGACTGCCATGCGGGTGTGACGACCACCCGCAGACCGGTGGTCAGCCGCACGAGCGTGCTGAGCGACTTGAGATCGAGGTACAACTGGTCGCGCGAGGCACCGGTGGCCCGGTACTCGGTCGCCAGGTCGACGAGTTTCCGTACCGTGTCCGCGCGCACCGTCGACACGTGCACGGTGACGCCACCGGACTCGTGGACGATCTCGTCCGCCGGCAGGTCGTCCGAGACGGCGTACAGGTCGACGTCGGACGTGGCGTGACCGAGGCCGACGGCCAGGCTGCCACCGAGGAACGCGAATCCGACCACGTCCGGTCCACCGAGCTCTCGACGCACCACCTCGGCGGACGCCGAACGCTGGGCGGCACTGAAGTGCACGTCCGGCACCGCCCAGCTCGACGTCATCGGCCCGGCTCCGTCGGGGTCCAGCGCACCGGCAGCTCCCAGAGGCCGCTGACCTGCATGCCGCTTCGCCACCTCAGGTCCGACTCGGGCACGTCCAGTGTCAACCCAGGCAGTTCACGCAGCAGACAGGCCAGCGCGATCCGCAGTTCGGCCCTGGCGAGTTCGGCGCCCAGGCAGCGGTGCCGGCCGTAACCGAACGCCACATGCGGGTTGTCCTCACGGGTCAGATCCAGCCGTTCCGGGGCGCCGAAGACCTCCGGGTCCCAGTTCGCGGTGTGGGTCAGCGGGACAACGGTCTGGCCGGCGCGCACCGTCGTGGTGGACAGTTCGACGTCCTCCGTTGCCACGTGGGGTGCGCCACCGGTCGTGGTGACCGCTGTCCAGCGCAGCATCTCCTCGATCGCCGAGGTGATCGCGTCCGGTTGGGCCAGCAGGAACTCCCACCGTTCCCGCTCGCTGAGCAGCAGATACACGAACGAGGCCAGCTGGTTGCTGGTGGACTCGTATCCGGCGATGAGCAACCCGGACGACATCACGATCGTCTCGTCGCGCGTCATGTCCCGCTCGTCGTCGGGCAGCCGGCCGAGGTCGGCGATGAGCCCGGAGACGCCACTGCCGGCCGCGACCGCGGCCCACGTGCTGTCCACCAGATCGGTGAAGTAGGCGTGCATCGCGCCGTGCGCGGCGGCGACGTCCTCCTTCGGGTGACCACCTGACGACATCATCAGGTTGACCCACGGCCGGAAGAGCCCCCGGTCGGCCTCGGGCACGCCGAGCATGTCGCTGATCACACCCATGGTGAACGGAACGCAGAACTCGCTGATCAGATCGACGACCGGCGCGCCGGCCGTGATGTCGGCGATCAGCTTGTCGGCCAGGGCCTCCAGCTTCGGCCGCTGCTGCTCGGCGCGACGCGCGGTGAACAGCGGCGCCACCACGCCCCGGCGGCGGGAGTGCACGGGCGGGTCGGTCTGCATCAGTGCCAGCGATTCGGCCGCGCGGGCGAACAACGAGCCGGCCGCGAACGCCTGGCGGCTGAACGCCTGGTGCCCCAACACGGTACGCACGTCGGCATGGCGGCAGACCAGTAGGGCGCGCTGCTCACCCCGGAGGCACACCTCGGGCAGGTCGGTGCGGGCATGGATGCTGTGATACTCGACCGGAGGCGTGAGGCGGGGCCCCTCGGCGAACGGGAACGCGGGCGGCTTGTTCACGGGTACCTGGTCCTTGTCTCGGTCACTGTCTCGGTCGTCGTGCGGGCCCCTGGACGACGCGAACTACCACACTGCCGGCAGCAGGCGGCGTTTTCCGGCGCTGTACTGGAGATATCCGGGTACGGTGCGCAACATCTTCTCCTCCGCGTTGATCCGCCAGGCGAGGGCGCCGATCAGCACGACGAAGGCCGGAACACTGATTTCGTTGGCGAACAACACGACCAGGCCGGCATGGGCGATCACCATCCCGGTGTAGGCGGGATGCCGCACCACCGCGTACGGTCCGGTGGTGACCACATCGTGGCCGTCCTGGCGCACCACGCGGTGCGAGTAGAACCGGCCCAGGATCTGGATCGCGGTCAGCCGCAGCGCTATGCCACCGACGAACGCGCACGTCGGCACCACCATCCACCAGGCAAGGTTCGGCCAGGGGGACGGGCCGAGCACGGCACCCGCGACGGTCAGCAGGCGGGCGAGTCCGTACGGCACGACGGTGGGGTCCGGCGTGGTGCCACCGTCCTTGCCGAAGGTGATGCGCGCCTCGGCGAGCAGCCACCCGAGATAGACCAGGGCGAAGGCGAACGCGAGAGCATGTGGTGGCTGGCCGATCGACAGTCCTTGTCGTACCAGCCCCGCGATCAGCACGGCCAGCAGGACCGCGAACAGGACCTGGGGTACCCGCTTGGTCATCGACCGCTCCCTTGCGATCCGACGGTGTGCGTGATGGCCCGGAAACGCTGGTACGCGGCCGTGCTCACCGCGACCGCGTGATAGTCGAAGCGACCCACCACCGTGCCGGAGTCGCTGTCCATCAGGTCGAAGCCGACCTTGATGCGGGTTCCCCTGTGCGCGACCCGTTGCCACCGAAGGTGAAGCGCGGTGTCATTGGTGGGCGAACACGGAATGTCGGCGCCGAGCCACATCCAGAACGTGGTGACACCCATCGGCTTGTCCGCGGCACGGTGCAGCAGCACGGTGAAGAACTGCCGGCTGGCCTCGATCAGCCCGCGTGCCGAATACCGGCCCCGGCCGAACCTACCGAGATAGTGGCGGCCGGACGGCCGGACCAGGGGCGCGACGATGCCGTCGTCATCCTCGACCGGCGCTCCCACCACGACGTTCTCGATCCGGTGCCGGTGCACGAGTTCCTGGGCGCACAGTTCGACCACGTTGCCCCGGCCGCCGGCCGGCATCGGTGTCGCCGGCACGCCGTCGACAAGGCGGAACTCGCCTTCGGTGATCACGACGCCGTTCTGCGTCACGCGGACGCCGTACCCGTCGCCGTCGGTCGTCACGTCCAGTCGAGTCGGCTGTGTCAGGTCACAGATGCCACGGAAACGCAGATCGACCAGGAGCCTGCGGTCGTCGCGCTCCAGCGGTTCACCACCGAGCTTGGTCACCATGTCCAGCACACCGCAGATGATCTGGATGCCGGACACATGGTCCAGAGGGTGATCGAAGAAGAACGGGTGACCCAGGTCGACCAGCAGTGGCGCGGTCCAGCCGGTGTCCGTCCTCGCCAGAGTTCCGACGACGGCCTCGGGCGTATCCGTACCACGGTGGGTTTCCGTTGTCTCTGCGTGGCTCACGATCCCCTCCAGACGCCTCAGACGACTGAATATGCTCGGATTGCTCCCCACCGGGCATCTTCGAGCGTGCCCAGGCTGACCGGCACTCGGCCCATGTCGCGGGCGGTGACGTCGCGATCAGCCGGCGGTCCGCGGCGCGGCGGGCAGCTGAACGGTGATCCGGAGCCCGCCCTCGGGGCGCGGGATGATGGTGAGGGTGCCGTCGTGAACCTCGGTGATTCGCTTGACGATCGCCAGGCCGAGACCGACGCCCTCGTGGTCGTTGCGGATTCGTTCGGTGCCGCGCCGAAACGGTTCGGTGAGTGTCGAGACCCACTGCGGGGAAATCCGCTCGCCGCTGTTCTCCACGGTCAGCACGGCGGTCCCGGGGCGGACGTCGGTGGTGACCCACACGGTGCCCTGTCGGGGCAGGTTGTGCACGACGGCGTTGTGCACGAGATTCGTCGTCAGCTGCAGCAGGAGTGCCTGCGACCCGACGGCCGGGGTGATGTCACCGGAGGTATCGATGGTGACACCGCGTTTCTCGGCGAGCGGGAGCACTGTTTCGACGGCTTCGTCCACGAGCAGGGACAGGTCGACAGGTACGCGGGTGAAGGACCTCTGGTCAGCGCGGCTGAGCACGAGCAGCGCCTCGGTGAGGTCGATCGCTCGGGCGTTCACCGCGTGCAGGCGGTTCACGAGTTCGCCACGGTCGTGGGTCGGATCGTTGCGGGCCACGTCGAGCAGTGTCTGCGAGATCGCCAGTGGGGTGCGCAGTTCGTGCGACGCATTGGCCGCGAACCTCTGTTGTTCGGCCACGTGTGCTTCCAGCCGGGCGAGCATGGCGTCGAAGGTGTCGGCGAGTTCCCGGAACTCGTCCTCCGGGCCGTCCAACGCGATCCGGTGGGAGAGCGACCCGTTCGCGGCCATGCGGGTGGCGTCCGTGATGCGAGTCAGGGGGGCGAGCATGCGGCCGGCGAGAAGCCACCCTCCCAGGAGACCGAACACCAGCAGGAACGCCAGCACTGCGACTGCGACCAGGCCGAAGTCCCGCTGGGTGATGGAGCGGCCTGGAGCGAACGCCCCGCCGATGCCGGCTCTCGTGTCCCTGACCACCGCGGCGTGGGGGAAGTATCGCATGAGGACCACCCACAGGGCGAGCAGCAAGGCACCTGCGAGCACGAGGAATCCGGCGTAGCTGAGCGTGAGTTTGAGGCGGACGCTCAAGCCGGGCGTCCTATCCACTGTCCCCTCCGGCACGTCCGGTGCCGGGCGCCGTGTCGATGCGGTAGCCGACGCCGGCCACGGTGGCGATGATCCAGGGTTCGCCGAGCCGCTTGCGCAGTGCCGAGACCGTGATGCGCACGGCGTTGGTGAACGGGTCCGCGTTCTCGTCCCATGCTCGCTCCAGGAGTTCTTCCGCGCTCACGACACCGCCTTCGGCACCGACGAGGACTTCGAGCACGGCGAACTGCTTCCTGGTCAGCGCGACGTAGCGACCATCGCGGTAGACCTCGCGGCGGAACGGATCCAGCCGCAGGCCGGCGATCTCGCGCACCGGCGGCCTGCTGTGCGCCCGCCTGCGGTCGAGCGCCCTGAGACGGAGCACGAGTTCCTGAAGGTGGAACGGCTTCGTGAGGTAGTCGTCGGCCCCGAGTTCGAACCCGGAGGCCTTGTCGTCGAGCCGGTCGGCGGCGGTGAGCATGAGGATCGGCATGCCGCTGCCCGAGGCGACGATTTGTGCGGCGATCTCGTCGCCGGAGGGCCCCGGGATGTCGCGGTCCAGGACGGCGATGTCGTAGGCGTTGACCCCCAGTAGCTCCAGCGCGCTGCCGCCGTCGCCGGCGATGTCAGCCGCGATCGCTTCCAGGCGCAGCCCATCCCGGATGGCCGCAGCCATATAGGGCTCGTCCTCCACGATCAATACACGCATGGCCCGATCGTAAAGATGCCGCATATCGTCGGCGTATCGAAAAACGCACACGGGCTGGCAACGCCCCGCTGCCTTGAATGGCAGCGTGAGCTCCAGGCAACCGCCACGATCAGCAGCCCGCCGTACCCGATCGACCGCATACGTCGTCGGCTTCGCCTGTCTGGCGC
>DASXCQ010000079.1:0-71921 GCA_036491115.1 Pseudonocardiaceae bacterium | reverse complement strand
GCCACGTCGCGGTCGGGTGCGCACATCTGGTCGAGGAACTTGGCCCGCAGTTGCCGGATCGCCGTCGGGTCGTCCCGATCGCGCAACCTGCGTTGCAGGGCGACGAATTCCCAGTCGAGGATGCCTTGATGGTGCCCACGACACCCGGACTTCATGCACAGGTAGTGGTAGGCACCGGTGAAGCGCGGCGCCTCCAACGGGGTGCGGTCCTCGTTCCCGAACAGATCCAGTTGGTTGACGTATTTGTCGATCTTCGCCTGCTGGGCCGCCGTCCAGCCGGGGTGGCGGTTGATGGTGAGATCAGTCACCGGTCGCGGTCGAATGAGCGCCAATGACGGGCTTCGCATCGTGGCTCCGTCGTTGCTGTCGCACATGGTCGTCCGGCCGATGTACGGTTCGATCCAGTCCCGCCGATGGCGGTCGGCGAGATGGTTCTCGATGCGAAGCGTGCTCATACGCGGGCGCCAACTCTCACGCCGCGCGTCCTGACGGGCAGGCGTCGCATCGACCGAGATGACGTCGTACTTGCGGAAGCTCGCCTCGTCACCGAGTTCGCGGAAGTTGATCGGGTAGAGCCGGATCCAGCCCAGCTCGGTCGGCTCTGCCCGTATACCGGCCACGCACACCGTCTCGCCGTACCTCTCCGACGGATTGGGCGCGGCCTTGACGGTCACAATGACACGAAGTCGCTCGACTTGATCGCTGGTCGGCTTCTCGTCGGGCTCGTCGGATGGCTCGCCGAACATGGACATCTGTGCCATGTCATCCCCTGGCTGGAGACGTTTCGTACCTTCGACGTTAGGTCCCGCATTGCCGACACGAGAGACCCATACGGGTAGACGTCAGCGTCGTCCGCGCAGGCGGGCGCTGCGCAGGGCCAGGAGCCGGAAGTAGGATCGACGGGCCGATGCGGCGCGTCGTTGTCGTTCGTCGGCGGGGAGTTCTCCGTTCGGGTCGACCTGTCGTTCGAAGCGGGCAAGTGCGGCCTTACGGGCAGGTTGGGTGCGGGCAGCACGGTCGGTGGTGTTGGCCCAGCTGGCGTCGGCGGCGGCCTTGGCGCGCAGGGTGCGCTGCGCCGGGGTTAGCGGTTTGGTCATGTCCTCAGCGCAGCACTCCGGTGGCACCGAGCTGGGATCCAGCGGCTGCGGAGGCCAGTCCCCGGCGGGGAGAGACGGGGTTTCGAATCCGGAGTTACGATCACTCCGTGAGGCTGGCGGTGACACGAACGGTGATCGTTAATCCAGCTTCCGCTTCGGCCCCTTCAGGTCGTGATAACCTGCGTTTTACCAGGTCAGCACAGCGCTGAGCCCGGGCACACCTGAAAAGCGGAAGGTCGACGGTTCGACCCCGTCCCTGGCCACAATCGTTGTCTGACCAGGTCAAACGCTCTGATCTGAGCCTTCGTTGATCATGGTGCTCTCGTCGCAGAAGACGATCATCTACCCAGCGTGTTCGGCGACCCGCGTCTGGTCGCACCCAGTCCTACCGACTCCGCACCAGCAAGAGCTCGACGCGCCGCACAACCGCGCGCTCGATGGGCCCCGGCTGCGTCATCCTGATCTCGTGCGCACGCCCGACAACGCATACAGCCTCGCGAACCAGATAGCGCAGGGCGTCCTCCCCGGCTCGACCGTCCGCGCCAGCGAAGCAGCAGGACCGCAGGCGCAGAACGACTCACGACTGCAAGGTCAGCTGGACGCCCTGCGGGCACGGCCACTGTCGCAATTCGCCATGGCACTCAACAGCGTCCGCCTCCAGTTCTGGGGTGAAGACGCTGGCTCGACCAGCCGCGAGATCCACATCGAGCACCCGACCATCCGAATCTCCCGAAACAATCAGCCAGCCACTACCCATGACTTGAACGCCCCGGCCGTCGCAACAGCGCTGCTCGGGTGCCTCGGCGAGACACTCTCGAACGTCACCGTCACCGACGGCCACCTGGCCCTCACCTTCGCCAACGGCTTCGCCATGGCGGTCGATCCCGACGACCACTACGAGTCCTGGCAGATCAACTCGGACGACGGCCTGCTCGTCGTCTGCACCCCCGGCGGCGACCTCAGCATCTGGTATCCGCCGGAGCCCTAGCACGAGCCCCGGGGGCCATGATTCGCGCCGACAACCCGGGCCAGATCACTTGACGAGACGCAACCCTTCGGCCCGAAGACCGGCCAGGCGCTGACCCGCTACCTGCGCTCCCGAGCCACCCACAACCAGGGAGCACGGCGGGCCGCGGCGTCCGATTCCGAGGTCTACCCGGCCCCGGTGGACCGGCACCGACCGCTGACGACGAACCACAGGCGATCTGGCGCACCACAGCTGGCCTACGTTTCCAGAACGACCGGGCTCGATTCACCGTCCTCAACCAGGCGACCATTACCCGCAGATGACTGGTCGACATCACACGCCGAGCCGGGACGGCGGTCGCGACACCCCGCACAGTCGCACGCAACCGCCACAGCCATCCCCAAACGCCACTTCGCCGTGAACTCAACGATCCCTCGCCCGGATTACCACCCAGCGTTGCGTGACGCGGCACAACAGTAGGTGATTCTCGGTATGCCGTGCCACACCGGAACAAATTTCCAGGCGCATTCGGAATCGGTTGTGAATCAATCCTTCAGGTTCCGGAGGTTCCGTGCCACGGGGTCACCGGTCGCGGCTGCGGACGGTAGTACCGGTTGGCCGCCGCACTGAACAGCAGCACGTTCGCGACGAGCACGATCAGCCATGTCATGACGGCGGCGATCAGGTCGGCCGGCGCGTAGACGGCCGCACCCAGGCCGAGCGCGACGAGTATGCCCAGGGCGAATCCGGTGAGGTTCACGGCCAGTCGGATCCGGGCGCCGTCCCGTCCCCGCGCCAGTCGCCAAGCCCGCCACAGCCACACCACGACGGCGAGTGAGTCCAGGACGTAGTCGATGACCAGATTGACGGTGACCGCGTGCTGTGCCGTGGCCACGCCCGGACTGGCGTGGGCCACGGCCGCGTGCACGCTGCCGGCGGTGACGACGGTGATGACCAGGACTGCCAGTTGTGCCACCGCGGCGGCGACCAGCAGTCGCACCGCGGTTCGGACGGTGCGCGGTGGCCAGGAGGGCCACAGCCAGGCATGGATCGCGCCTTTGAGCAGGTCCACCGAGGCGGCCGCACCGGGTCGGTGCTGCCCGTCCTGCGCGCAGGCCAGCAGCACCGCGAGGATCTCTTCCCCGTTCTCGCGCCGGGCTGTCGGGGGGTAGCAGGCCAACAGTCGTCGATAGCGCCGCTCCAGTCGTGCCGACTCGCTCATCGTCTGTCTCCCGCCCGCCTCGTGGCCGCTCACGCGATCCCCCCGGACAGACCTGGCGTCAACCGCAGCCGCTGCACTGCCGCGGTGGCGTTGGCCTGCAGCCGCGCCGCCTCCTCGGCCAGTCGCCCGCGGCCCTCGGGGGTGAGCCGGTAGTAGCGACGCAGCCTGTTGTCCACGATCTGTTCGCGATCGACCGTGATCAGTTCGTCCGCCCGCAGCCGGTCCAGGGCGGTGTACAGGGTTCCCGGGCGCAGCTGTACCCGTCCGTCGGAGATGTCCGTGACGTCGGTGATGATCCCGTAGCCGTGCTGGCTGCCCGCGGCCAGCGCGGTCAGGATCAGGTAGGTCGCCTCCTGCATCGCCCGTGCACTCATACAAACGTTATATATCGTTGGACTAGCGTTGGCAAGACTCGTCAGCACCGCGCTGCTCGCCCGACACATCGCGGTCGGGCACACCATCGACCGTGGGCATGGCTCGTTGGCAGCCTTCGTTGATCATGGTGTGCCCGTCGCACGGCGCTCAGTGACACTCCGCTTGGCGGCTCCCTCGGAGTTGCGCAAGGGCGCGAATTCATCTCCCGGCGCGACGCCGCGATCATCCGAATCCTGGTCCTGGGAGACGGAGCAGAAAGCCCGGCGCGAAACCATGGACGAATACCGCAAGCAACGCGGGCCGTGAAAGAACGCTGCCGAGAAACGCGGTCAGGTTCATGGAGATCAGCATGCCCCCGAGTACCAGGGCGTGATGATGAGGTATGCGAGTCCACCCGAGGCACTGGTCGTATAGCTGACGTCCGCACGCCACTGGAATGTCGCGAGCTTGCTGTCGCATTCCTCCTCGAGCGGCCCGGCGACTACCGATACGACCGACCCGGTCGAGGGCAGCCTCTTGGGGGTGTAGGCAACCGAAACCGCGGACTGCTGGCCTGTGGACCGCTCCGTGGTCAGCTCCTCCAACTGCACGGTGTTGGTTGTGATTCGCTTACCCGACCTGGCTTGAACCGCGAGCCTTGCCCTGATGTGGCCGCTGCCGATGTCGGTCTCGACATGAGCGCACGCGGTTCCGCTCGGACCGCTACTGCAGAGTGTGCCGCTGCCGCGGTCGGGATACGCGCTTGCCTGCGTAGCAGCGAGCGTGACAAGTGCGGTCGCGCATACGGCGACCGCCGCGAGCCGTTTGATCAACACAGTGCGGATGTCCTCCTTGATCGTCCCCGAAGGGACATTAGAGGCTTGGGTGCGATTTGTCAGACGTTCGCAGCATCAGCCACGTGGCCTCAGAACCACCTGCTGACAGTGCCGGTCCCACAACCGCGGGTCCGAAAGTGAGGCAAGTCACTCACGCGCGGGATCTGGCCTTGGACGCTGTGTCCGCGACTGAGCGGAGGATGGGTCGCAGCTGGGACTGCGCGGATAGGCGGGGCGCCTGTGGCCACGTTCCTGATCGGACCGCATGTGCTGTCTCGCCGGATCAGTTGCTCGGCAACCAATCGGCGGCGCACGTGATTGATCGTCTGATGCGACGCTCCGGTGCGCGCAGTCAGTCCGCGCCGGTCAGCCCGGCCGGTTGTCCGGCGAGCAAGGAGATCACTTCGTCACGGCGGGTCATAAGCTTTCCGGTGGTATCAGAGGGAGACCACGCCCTGAGTCCGGGCCGAAGGGTAGCCGGACGCCGTTTTCCTGCTATACGGTGATGACTAGTTTGCCCTTGGCCCGGCCGCGACCATGTGCTCGATGGCGGCTGGGGTTTCCTCGACGGCCTGGAACGCGCCCGCCGGACCGCCTGAAGCCTCAGCGCGGTCGGGTGCGTTCCTGGGTGGGCATCGTGTTGGGTGGGACCGGGTAGGAGCGCGCGTGGCCCAGGAAGCCCAACAGGATGTCGATGTTGCCTTCGATCAACGCTTTCAGGGCGCCCAGGTCGGGGTTGGGTAGGTGGGGACGCCGGTAGTCCGGGTCGGTGCCGACGTTGAAGGCGGTACCCAGATCGTTGACCGTCCTGCGGCGCCAGTCGGACAGGTTCGGTACCGGAACGCCGAAGCGGCGCTCCACCAGGCGTAACTGGGACGTGTGGTCGTACACGTCGGACGCCACCAGGCCGCCGCGGCTGAAGGGCGAGATCACCAGGCAGGGCACTCGGAAGCCCAAGCCGATCGGGCCCGCGATGCCGTCCGCCTCGTCCACCCCGGCCAGCGGCACCGTCAGGTACTCGCCCGGCGTGCCCGGTGGCGGGACCGGTGGTGGTACGTGGTCGAAGAAGCCGCCGTTCTCGTCGTAGCTGACGATCAGCGCGGTCTTCTCCCACACCGCCGGGTTCGACGTCAGCGTGTCCAGCACCTCGATGATCCCGACCGCGCCGAATGCCGGCGGCAGCGCAGGGTGCTCGCACGTGATCAGCGACGGCACCACCCAGGAGACGGCGGGTAGCGTGTCGTGGGCGACGTCGTGCCGGAAGTCCGACGGGTACGTGGGTTCCAGTCCCCGTTTCGCCAGTGGCGACGACTCGTCGCCGTACGCCTCGAACTGGTACAACAGTCCACTGAGGAATCGCCGGGACAGGAACTCGACGCTCTGGTCCTGGTAGACCTTCCAGCTCACACCGGCTTCTTCCAACTGCTCCGGATACGTGCGCCACGAGTAGATCCCCGGCTGCGGGTCACCTGGCGTGCGGACCAGCGGGCCGCCATGGGTGCCGTCCGGGTCGATCGTGCCGCTGATCCAGTACAGCCGGTTGGGATCGGTGGGCCCGAGTACCGAGCAGTGGTAGTTGTCGCAGAGCGTGAACGCGTCGGCGAGCGCGTAGTGGATGGGGATGTCCTTGCGGGTGTAGTAGCCCATCGTCGCCGGTCCGTTGGCGTCGCCGTTCACGGCCAGGTGCGCCGTGACCCACCCGTCCATCGCGCCGCCGTGCCATGCCTGGTGCTGTGGCCCCCAGGCGTGGGTCGGATCGTTGATGGCGTCGCCGTCCAGCGTGGCGCCACGGGTGGTGTCCAGCCGGAACGGATTGAGGTAGCCCGTGTCCGATGGCCCGATCCCCGGTGCATAGCCGGGTTGCCGGTACGCCGGTGACGGGTCGTCGAAGCCGCGGACGCCGGAGAGGGTCCCGAAGTAGTGGTCGAACGACCGGTTCTCCTGCATCAGCAGCACGATGTGCTCGATGTCGGCCAACGAGCCGGTGCCGGCCGGATCCGTCGCGTACGCCCGCTCGATCACCGGCCCGGCCAGGTTTCTCACCAGCCGGAAGCCCTCTCGGCCGGCGAGTTTGCCCAACACCTCGGTGAGCACGAGACCATCGAACGGGCTTGCCCCTGCCATGTGATCAGTATTCGCCGATTGCCGCTCCAGCGGTACGTTTCGGCACATGAATCCTGCCTCGCCGCCGGTCGACTTCCCCCTCTACGGCCTGGACCCGTGGGACGGCCCGCGCTGGCTGGAGACCTTCGACGGGGAACTCGGCACGCCGACCTGGGCCGTGCGCCTGGCGCATCAACGCGGCACCGACACCTACGTCGGCGTCGCCACCCTGCCTCGGGAACGGTACGACCGGCTGTGCGGGGCCGATCGCAGCGAGGTCGCCTTCTTCGGCGCCCACTGGCTGATCAACCTCACCCTGCCCGATTGGCGGCTGCCCCAGCCGGACGGGTTTCTCCGGGACCTGGTCGGCCTGTCGCAGGCGGCAGGTGCCCGGCACGCCGAGTGGCCTCGGGTGCGGTGGTCGATCGGCGAGGCGGCGGTCTGGCGGTTCGCCGGCGGTTGGACGGGGTTTGCCGTCCTGGACGACGTATATGTGGTCGTGGCAGCGTTCGGTCCGGAGCCGAGCGGGTTGCGGTTCGCAGTCGTGCCGGACGGCGCGCCGTACGGGTTCGATCTGGCCGCGCCGCTGCGGACGACCGATCTGCCGGTGGCTCGGGAGCGGACCGGTGCCGCCGAGCCGGCGCGGCTCAACACCGAGGCCTGGCACGCCGACCACGGGGCGCTGCTCGACGAGCAAGCTGATTGACGTGCGCGAACCCATCACGGTCCTGGTTTCCTGTTCCGCATGGAGCGCGGCGAACCGAGCTACGCCGTGTTCCGTCGCGCGGACGATCTCAACGGGCAGAGTGTCTCCGGTGGTGTCGAGTCCGGGGAATCACTCGTGGCTGCCGCGCGGCGGGAAGTCCTTGAGGAGACAGGGTTTTCCGGCGGGCCACTGCACCGGTTGGACATGACCAGCGGGGTGGAGAAGGAGTGTTTCGCGGCCAGCCGGTACTGGCCGGACGACCTGTACATCGTCCGCAAGCACTACTTCGGTATGGAGATGGACGCCGACATCACTCTGTCCGGCGAGCACGTCGACGTGCGGTGGCTGCCCTACCGGCAGGCGTACGAGGCGCTGCGCTACGACGACGACCGGACCGCGCTGTGGGAACTGGACGCCCGGCTCCGGCGGCGGGACCTCACGCCCGCTCATCGGCGGCCGTCCAGGTAGCGCAGCACGGACAGCACCCGCCGATGGTCACCGTCCGATGCGGACAGTCCGAGCTTGCTGAAGATGTTGGCCACGTGCTTCTCGATGGCCCGTTCGGTGACCACGAGCGTCCTGGCGATGGCGGCATTGGTGCGGCCCTCTGCCATCAGCGCCAGCACCTCGCGCTCCCGTGGGGTGAGCGTGGCCAGCCCTGGATCGCGGCGGGACCCGAACAGCTGGGTGACCACCTCGGGGTCCAGTGCGGTGCCGCCTGCGGCCACTCGGTCCAGCGCCGAGGTGAACTCGTCGAGGTCGGTGACGCGCTCCTTGAGCAGGTAGCCGACGCCGGACGAGCCGTCGGCCAGCAGTTCTCGCACGAACGACGTCTCGACGTACTGCGAGAACAGCAGCACCCCGAGCGTCGGGTCGGCGCGGCGCAGGCGCAGGGCCGCGCGCAGGCCCTCGTCGGTGTGGGTGGGCGGCATCCGGATGTCGATCACGGCGACGTCCGGGTGGTGTTCGGCGACCGCGTCGACCAGAGCGGTGGCGTCCACGACGGCGGCCACCACCTCGTGGCCGCGCAGGGTCAGCAGTTGGGCCAGTCCCTCGCGCAGGATGGCCGAGTCCTCGGCGATCACGATCCGCACCCGATCCCCCTCACGTGTGCAGCGGCAGCTCGACGGTGATCACCGTAGGACCACCGGTGGGGCTGTCCACCGCGAGCCGCCCGTCGACCGTGCCGACCCGTTCGGTCAGGCCGCGCAGCCCGGTGCCGCTGCCGCCGGCGCCGGCGCCGCCGTGACCGTTGTCGGTCACCGTGACCACCAGTTTGCCGTCCGACTCGGCCAGTGCCACGGTGGCGTGATCGGCTCCGCTGTGCCGGGTCACGTTGGTGAGCAGTTCGGCGACCGAGAAGTAGGCGATGGTCTCGATCGCCTCGGTCGGCCGTTCCGGCAGTTCGCCGTGCACTGTCACCGGGATCGGGCTGCGCGCGGCGAGCGTGTCCAGTGCGGTGGCCAGGCCGGCGTCCAGCGCGGGCGGGTGGATGCCGCCCACCATGTGCCGCAGTTCGGCGATGCCGTCCTTGGCGTGGCCGAGGGCGGCGGTGAGCATCCTGCGGCTCTCGTCGGACGTGTTCGGGCCGAGGGTTTCGTTGAGCATCGTCAGGTTCATGGCCAGTGCCACCATCCTGGCCTGCACGCCGTCGTGCAGGTCGCGTTCGATGCGGCGCAGGGTGGCGGCGACGTCCTCGATGGCGTAGGCGCGGGAGCGCTCCAGGTCCCTGATCCGCTCGGCGGCACCCGGACCGCCGCCCAGCAGTGACCGCACCAACTGCCGGTCCAGCAACAGGAACGCGTGCACCGCCCACGGCGCCACCAGCAGCAGCGCCAGACCGATCAGCCACAGCGCGAACACCGAGCCACCGCCGGTGATCACCCAGCCGAACAGCTCCGGCGGCCCGTCGCCGAAGGCGGCGGCGACCGGGTACGTGAACGCGACCAGGCCCCACACCCACGTGACCAGCACCACATACAGGCCGGCGAACGCCAGCGGCACGGCCAGCAGCAGGAAGCCGATGGTCCGCCACCCGGTCCGGTCGCGCAGCCCCGCGGACACCCTGGCCAGGAAGCCGGGCGGCGGCCGGAACGGGTCCGGCGGCGGGATGTCGTCGCCGAGCAGGCCGTTGGTGGCCCTGCGGCGCAGCGAACCGAACCACCGGACGCCGGGCACCGCCCAGGAGATCAGCGGGATGCCCAGCGCGGTGACCGCGAGCGCGGCGCCGACGGCCAGCGACGCCACCGCGTACACCAGGCCGAACACGGTGAGCGGCCCGGCGAGCAGCAGGTACCCCACCTCGCGGACGGCGCGCCGGGACAGCGGTTCCCGCAGGACCCGCTGCGCGAACTCGGGCGCCAGGCTCACCAGCGCAGTCTCGCCGACGCCCCCACCCCGTGCCCAGAGTGCCAGCACACGAGGTCGGGTTCGGTTTGTCCCACCGTCACACCAGCCGCCACACCGTGGTCGGGGTGACGTCCCTGCTCTCCACCCGCCCGGTGTCCGGCACGCCGTACTCGGCAGCGCGGTCGAATCCGGTGCGGGGGAAGTAGTCCCGGCCGGGATCGCCGAGCAGTACGGATGCGCCCTCGGCGGCCGTCCGGCGGAGGAACGGCAGGACCCTGGCGGTCATGTCGACGTCGTAGCAGACGTCGCCGGCGAGCAGGACGTCCACGCCCGCACCGGACGAGTCGAGCAGATCGGTCAGCAGCGCGGTCACGGTGACCCCGTTGGCCGCCGCGTTCAGGTCGACGGCGGCGACGGCGAGCGGGTCGATGTCGACCGCGGTCACCGACGCTGCGCCGGCCAGGGCGGCGGCCACCGCGACCAGCCCGGAACCGGACGCCAGGTCGAGCACGGTCGCACCGGCCACCTCGGCCGGATGGTCCAGCACGTACCTGGCCAGTGCCTGGCCGCCGGCCCAGGGGAACGCCCAGTACGGCACGTCCTGCCCGGTCCGCTCCCACAGCGCGAACGGGTCGTCGTCGGTGCACCGCAGGGTGATCTCCGGTACCAGCGGTACCGGCACGGGCCTGGTGTTGGCCAGGACGACGTCAGAAGCGGACAAGAGCCAGGGTCTGGTCGTCGTGCCGCTTGGCGCGGGGCCAGCGGACACCGTCCGGATCGGCGGACTCGGCCGCGCGCACCGCGTCCAGCACGGCCACCGGGCCGTCGGTGGTGGAGCGGGCCAGCACGTCCGGCCAGTCGAACAGGCCGTAGTCGTCCACCCCGCAGGACACGCCGTCGGTGGCCAGCAGCGCCGCCCTGACCTCGGCCCTGGGCCAGCTCGCGGTTCTGGCCCGGTCGGCCGCGGCCGGATCGGCCTCGGCGACCCAGAAGCCGCCGTCCACGTTGCGTAGCCGGCCGAACGACGCGGCCGAGTCGCGCAGAGCTGCGGCGTGGTCCGGGCCGTAGCCGCCACCATCGCGCAGACGCCTGCGGTAGCCGCCGCCGGGCCGGGGCAGTTCGGCCAACCGGTCGTCGGACAGCACGTCCGGGCCGTCGCCGGTGAACACGACCACCGGGCTGTCCGCGAGTACCAGGGCGTCCACCATGGTGGTCGACCAGCGCAGTACCGCGATCGTGCTGGACGGCGCCGATCCGGGGACCAGGCCGTGCTCGGCGGCGACCGAGGTGATCGCGCCGGCGAGCAACGCCTTCAGGTCGGCGGCCGGCTGCTCGGCGAGTCGACCCGCCAGGGCGGTGCACAGGCGGTCGGCGTACCAGCCGCCGGACAGTTGGTCGTCACGCAGCGCGGTCGCGCCGTCGGCGAGGACGACGGCGTGCGGCAGCGGGATCACGCGGTCCTCGGTCGGCCGGGGCGTGCCGTCGATGCCGACGCCTGCCGACTCGGCGATCTCGATGCAGGGTGCGGCCACGTGATCAGGTTATGGGGTGTCCCGGCGCCGTGGGGCACACGGCACCGGGACGTGGTCCCGGCCTGACCGGGCGCGGTGGCAGGCCGGGTAGCTGGGTGGGCGTGCGGGTGATGACCATCGGTGGTCGGCCGAGTGTCCCCACCGGGTGGGTGGGGGACGATCCCGACGCCGTCATGTCTAGCACCGCGAGGCCCGTTTTCGCCGGTACGGGGCGTGATCCACCCAGAAGGACGGATCGCGGCGGCCATCCGGCGGACATCGGCCACGCAGCGTCCACCGGCCGTGGGTGCCCAAGATCGCCACTACATCGAGTGATTTCGGCTGCCGAACCGGCGCGTCGGCGTCGCCTTCGGCACGGTGTCCCCATGAACAGCACGGACCGTCCCGACACCCCGATGCGGCTGACCGAACTGCTCGACCGGCTGCGCCCCCACTCGCACGGTCTGGTGCTGCACGACCCGGACGGTCCGGCGGAGTCCCTGGTGCACGCGGGAGAACTGGTCGCGACGCCGGAGTCGGTGGCCGCCGCGACGGACCGGCTCGGCACCCGGCTGGACCGGGCGGTGCCGGCGGCCGGCGGTGACCTGGTGCGGCTGCGGCTGCGGCCCGACGTGCGGCGGCGCTGCGTGGAACTGGCCGCCGACCTGCCGGACGAGTTCGGCGTCGCACCGCATCACGTGCACCTGGGCTGCCCGATCATGTTCGGCACACCGATCATGTTCGGCACGGGCGCGGCGGCCGGGCCCGCGGAGCAACCGCCCGCACCGCCGATGGAGACGTGGCAGCCCGAGGTGACGGTGGCGCTGCTGGACACCGGGCTGGACCCGCATCCGTGGTTCGCGCCCCGGCCGTGGCTGTCCGAGTGGGGCCTGTCGCCCGAGGTGCTGGACCCGGAGTGCGTGCGGGACCGGGACCGGCAGGCCGGGCACGGCACGTTCGTCGCCGGTGTGCTGCTGCAACACGCTCCGGGCGCCACCGTCCGGCACCACCGCAGCCTGTCCTCGCTCGGCCTGACCGACGACGTCACCGTCGCGACGGCACTGCGCCAGGTGCACGCCAGGGCGGCGGCCGACGGCGGGAAGATCGACGTGGTGGTGCTGACCTCGGGCTGCCAGACGGCGAACGACCGGTGCCCGCCGGTGCTGGCCAGGGAACTCGCCCGGCACCCGGACACCGTCGTGGTGGCCGCGGCCGGCAACAACGGCACCGAGCGGCCGTTCTGGCCTGCCGCGCTGCCGTCGGTGGTGGCGGTCGGTGCCACCGGTCCGGACGGGTCGACGGCGTCGTTCTCCAATCGCGGTCCGTGGGTGGACACCTCCGCGCCGGGCGTGGACGTGGTGAGCAGTTACGTGCGGCTGCTGCCCGGTGAGGAGGGCGTCGCGCCGGGCACCACCACCCGGGTGTACGGCGCGGCCACGTGGAGCGGTACGTCGTTCGCGGCGCCCAGGGTGGCCGCCGACGTGGCGCGAGCGCTGCATGACGGCATGTCGCCCGACCAGGCACGGGAGACCACGCGGCGGCCACTCGTTCGTGCGATTTCCTGATCTTGGCGGAGCCCGGTCGGCCCGGACGGCATCCGACGGTGCGTGTCAGAGCAACAAACCGCCGACCTGGTCTGCCGGGCGGCCGACGGCAACGCCGACGCCTGGCGTGCCCTGGTGGACCGCTACCAGGGTGTCGTGTGGGCCGTGGCCAGGGCGCACCGGCTGCCCGACGCCGATGCCGCCGACGTCTCACAGGCGACCTGGCTGAGCCTCGCGCAACACCTGCACCGGCTGCGTGATCCCGATCGGGTCGCTGCCTGGCTGACGACGACGGCTCGGCGGGAGTCGCTGCGGGTGTTGGCCGTGCGGCGGCGCGAATCACCGCTGGATCTGTCCACCATGGAGTCCGTGGTGGATGGTCCGGAGGCGGGCAGCGGCGATGCGTTGTGGCGGGCCTTGCGCGGGTTGCCGGAGCGGTGCCGGATGTTGTTGCGGCTGATCGCGTTCACGCCGGACCTGTCGTACGCGCAGGCCGCTCGGGCGTTGGGCATTCCGGCGGCGAGTGTCGGGCAGACCCGGGGTCGGTGTCTTGCGGTGCTGCGTCGGCGGTTGGAGAACTCGTGACCGATCAGGAGTTGTTGCGGGCGTTGGCAGCCGCGTTCGATCGGCAGGATCCGGTGCCGTCGGCGGTGCGCCGGGATGCCGAGCGGGCCGGTGCTCTGGTCGCCGCCGCTGCCGGGTGGGACGCGTTGGCGTTCGTGGCCGGGGATCACGTGCGGGGTGCGGGTGATCTGTTGGGGTTCGCCGATCAGCGGTGCCGGGTGGACGTGCAGGTGGACGCCCACTCCGATGGGTCGGTTCGGTTGACCGGGCTGGCCGAGGGCGGCGCGGTGGTGGTGCGGTGGCCGGACGGGGAGCGGACGGTCGAGGTGGACGACGTCGGGCGGTTCACCGTCGGCGGGCTGCCGCGTGGGCCGTTGTGTGTGGTGGTGCGGCGGCCGGGTGAGCCGGATGCCGTCGGGCCGTGGTTCGTCGGATGATCGGCGATGTGTCCCGCCGGCACGACGAGGTGTTGGCGTTGGTGGAACGTGGCCGGCTGGCTGAGGCGGCCGACGGGGTGCGGCGGCTGATTCGGCGGGCGGAGCGGGCCGGGCATGCCGGGCTGCCACAGTTCCGGTTGACGCATGCGTGGATCGAGCTGGACCGGGGCCGGCTTGCCGGGTGCGCCCGCCAGTTGGCTGCCGCTCGGCCAGGGTTGAGCGGTGGGGCGCTGGCCAGGGCGGATTGCCTTGCCGGGTTGCTGCGGTGTGCGGCCGGTGAGTACGGCGTCGCGGTGGACCTGTTGACCGCCGCACTGCCTGAGCTGGGTGACGATCGTCGTTGGACGGCCAATGCCCTGGTGGGGCGAGGGACCGCGCACGGGTACCTGCGGCGGCTGCGCGAGGCTGACGCCGATTTCGCTTTCGCGGCAACACATTATGCGGCGCTCGGCGAGCGGGCCAGGGCGGCCGCGTGCGTGCACAACCGGGGTTTTGTGGCGTTGCAGGCCGGTGATCTGCCGCTGGCGCTGCGGCGGTTCGACGAGGCGGAGGCGCGGGGTGTCAACCCGGCGCGGCATCCGGAGGCGATGGTGGACCGGGCGCAGGCGCTGGTCGCCGCCGGGCTGACCGACGCGGCCCGGCCGGTGCTGGCCAGGGCCGCCGTCCTGCTCGCTGACGCCGGGCGGGGCACGAAACTGGCCGAGGCGACGCTTGCTCTGGCGCACTGCGCGGCTCGGGCCGGTCAGGCGGACATCGCCGTGGCCGCCGCCGGTCGGGCCGCGTTGCTGTTCGGGCGGCAGGGCCGCACGTCGTGGCGGCCGGCGGCCAGGGCCGTGGAACTGGCGGTGTTGGGCGGGCCGGCGAGTGTGGTGCGGCGGGTGGCTGCCGAGTGCGACCGGCACGGTTGGGCGCTGTCGGCGGCGGAACTGCGGTTCGCCGCGGCTGACCACGCGCCGCCGGAGGTCGCCGTGGCGCTGTTGGCGGAGGTGGCGGAGCGGCGGCACAGCGGTCCGGCACCGGTGCGGGCGCTGGGTTGGCTGGCCAGGGCGCGGCTGGCGGAGGATCGGCGGGCGGTGTTCGCCGCGTGCCGGGCCGGGTTGCGGGCGGTGCGCAGGGACGCGGCCACGATGGGTGCCTGGGAACTGCGAGCGGGTATGGCCGGGCACACGGTGGAGTTGGCTGAGCTAGGGTTGCGGGCCGCATTGGCGGGTGGGCGGGCGCGGACCGTGCTGCGGTGGACGGATGCCTGCCGGGCCGTGGACCGGCCCGCCGTGTTGCCGCCCGCTGATCCGGAGCAGGCCAGGCGGTTGGTGGCGTTGCGGTCGGCGGTGTCGTCGGGGCGGTCACCGGGCAGGGTGCGGCTGCTGGAACGGCGGGTGCGGGCGCTGGATCTGGCTGGTGCGGCCGGTGATCCCGGTCGGGGTGAGTGGACGTTCGCCGGCCTGGTCGCCGCGCTGGGTGACACCGCGTTGGTCAGCTTTCTGGTCCATGATGGGTATTTCTGCGCCGTGTCCGTTGTGGATGGTCGGTGTCGGTTTCACCGGTTGGCGTTGGTTCCCGTTGTGGCTGATGCGGTTCGGCAGTTGCGGTGTCATGCGCGGATCGGGGCGGAGCGGGCGGTTCGCCGGGCGGCTGCCGAGTTGGACGGGTTGCTCGGGCCGTTGGGTGGGTCGCGGGCGTTGGTGGTGGTGCCGGTGGGGGTGTTGCACGGTGTGCCGTGGGCGGCGTTGCCGTCGTGTCGTGGTCGGGCGGTGTCGGTGGCGCCGTCGGTGGGGGCGTGGTTGCGGGCGGTGGCGGCGGATCGGGCGGTGGGCGGCGGGCGGGTGTGGTTGGCCGGACCTGGATCGCGGCACGCCCGGGGCGAGGCCGCGTCGCTGCACGCGGCGCACGGCGGGGTGCTGCGGACCGGCCGTGCCGCGACCGTGCCCGCTGCGCTGGCCGCGATGGACGGGGCCGACCTGGTGCATGTCGCGGCTCACGGCCGGTTCCGGGAGGACCAGCCGCTGTTCTCCTGTGTGGAGCTGGCCGACGGGCCGCTGTACGGCTACGACGTGCAGCGGTTGCCTCGACCGCCGCGCCGGGTGGTGCTGTCGGCGTGCGACACCGGGCGGGCGACGGTGTGGCCGGGCGGGGACGTGATCGGGATGGCCACCGCGCTGCTGCGCTGTGGGACCGCCACGGTGATCGCCAGTGTGCTGCCGGTGCCGGACCGGCAGGCCGTACCGCTGGTCACCGCGTTGCACGCCGGCCTGGCGGCCGGACCAGGACCGGCCCAGGCTCTTGCCGACGCACAGGCGCAACACGGTGACCTGGGCTTCGTCTGCTTCGGCGCCTAGTTGTCCACAGGTTCGGCTACTTGTCCCCAAGTGTGGACAACCTCAAGATTGCCTCGTCCAGGACCTCGTCCCGCTTGCAGAAGGCGAACCGGACCAGGTGGCGCCACTCGTCCGGATGATCCGTGAACACCTGCACCGGCACGGCCGCCACGCCGATCCGCTCGGGCAGCGCCCAGCAGAACTGAGCGCCGTCGGCAAAGCCCAACGGTCGGACGTCGGCGCACACGAAGTAGGTGCCGGCCGACGGGTGGACGCCGAAACCGGCCCTGGCCAGGCCGGCGGTCAGGCGGTCCCGCTTGGCCTGCAACGAAGCACACGACTCGGCCGCCCACGGCAACTCGGATCGCAGCGCGTGCGCCACCGCCGGCTGGAACGGCGCACCGCCGACGAACGTGAGGAACTGTTTGGTCGCCCGCACCGCCGCGACCAGCTCCGCCGGGCCGCACGCCCAGCCGATCTTCCAGCCGGTGCAGTTGAACGTCTTGCCCGCGCCGGACACCGTCACCGTGCGCTCGGCCATGCCGGGCATGGTGGCCAGCGGGGTGTGCTCGCGGCCGTCGTACAGCAGGTGCTCGTAGACCTCGTCCGTGATCGCGACCAGGTCGTGTTCGCGGCACACGGCGGCGATCTCGGCCAGTTCGCCGTCGGTGAAGACCGTGCCGGTCGGGTTGTGCGGTGAGTTGAGCAGGATGACCCGGGTCGCCGGGGTGACGGCGGCCCGCAGCACAGCACCGTCCAGGGCGAACCGGCCGTCGGGCGCCTCGACCAGGCCGACCACCCGCCGGGTCGCACCGGCCAGGGCCACGGCGGCGGCGTACGAGTCGTAGTACGGCTCGATGACGATCACCTCGTCCCCCGGACCGACCAGCGACAGCAGGGCCGCCGAGATGGCCTCGGTCGCGCCGACCGTGACCAGGACCTCGGTGTCCGGGTCGTACGCGATGCCGTACCTCGTGCGGTGCTCGGCGATGGCCTGGCGCAACTCGGGCATGCCGGGGCCGGGTGGGTACTGGTTGACACCCTCGGCGATGGCCTTGCGGGCGGTGGCGAGCATGCCCGGCGGACCGTCGGTGTCCGGGAAGCCCTGGCCCAGGTTGACCGCCCCGGTCCGCTGGGCCAGCGCGGTCATCTCCGCGAAGATCGTCGACGTGAACGGCCGCATCCGCGGCACGAGAGCAGGCTGACGCACGCCTCGACCCTGCCATATCGCTGTCCGCCCACGGCGAAACCGCCCAGCACACCGCTGACGAGGCCACAATGGGAACGTGGAGCAACTGACCCCGGCCGAGCTGAGCAAGCGCCGCGCGCTGCGCCGGATGAAGTTCATCGCCGGCGGCCTGCTGCTGACGGCGGCGATCGTGTACGTCCTCACCTCGGTGTTCGGCGGCCCGGCCTGGGTCGGCTACGTGAAGGCGACGGCCGAGGCCAGCATGGTGGGCGCGCTGGCCGACTGGTTCGCGGTGACGGCGCTGTTCCGGCGGCCGCTGGGCCTGCCGATCCCGCACACCGCGATCATCCCGACCCGCAAGGACGCGCTCGGGGAGAACCTGGGCGACTTCGTCAGTGCGAACTTCCTGGCCGAGAGCGTGGTCCGGGACCGGCTGCGCCGGGTCGGGCTGGCCGCCCGGCTGGGTACCTGGCTGGCCGAGCCGGAGCACGCCGAACGGGTCACCCAGGAGCTGGCCACGGCGGTCCGTGGCGCGGTGGCCGTGCTGCGCGACGAGGACGTCCAGGCCGTGGTCGAGCAGGCCGTGGTGGCCAGGGTGATGGCGGTGCCGTGGGGGCCGCCGCTGGGCAAGCTGCTGGAGCAGGTCCTGTCCGACGGTGCTCACCACAAGCTGGTCGACCTGCTGTGCGACCGGGCCTACGACTGGGTGAAGGACAACCATGCCACTGTGCTGCGGGTGGTGACGGAGCGGTCGCCGAGCTGGTCGCCGAGGTTCGTGGACTCACTGCTGGCCGACCGCGTCTACAACGAGGTGCTGGGCTTCGCGTGGGCGGTGAAGACCGACGTCAACCACCCGATGCGGCTGGCGATCGACACGTTCCTGATCGAGTTCTCCGGCGACCTGCAGACCGACCCGGACACGATGAAGCGGGCCGAGCAGGTCAAGCACCAGGTGCTGGAGCACCCCGAGGTGCGCAACCTGATCGGCTCGGCGTGGGGCCAGGCCAAGAAGATGCTGCTGGACGCGGCCGAGGACCCGTCCAGCCAACTGAGGATCCGGGTGCGCGACGGGCTGGTGTCGCTGGGCGGCCGGGTGGCGGGCGAGGACCCGCTGCGGGAGAAGGTCGACACCTGGGTGGAGAACGCGGCCGGCTACGTGGTGCGCAACTACGCCTCCGAGATCACCACGCTCATCTCGGACACCATCGCCCGGTGGGACGCGCAGGAGACGTCCCGCAAGATCGAGCTTCAGGTGGGCCGCGACCTGCAGTTCATCCGGATCAACGGCACCGTGGTCGGCGCGCTGGCCGGCCTGGTGATCTACTCGCTGACCCAGTTGTTCTGAGAGCGGGAAGGTTCGGCGTGGGTGCGGGGTTGGACTCGAGGTGACCGATGCGATCTCGGCCCCGGTGCCGCTGTCCGTGCTCGACCTCGCCCCGGTGGGCACCGGTTCGACCAGCGCGCAGGCGCTGCGGGCCACCATCGACCTGGCCAGGCACGTGGAGCGGCTGGGCTACCACCGGTTCTGGCTGGCCGAGCACCACAACATGCCGGGCATCGCCAGTTCGGCGCCCGCCGTGCTGATCGGGCAGGTGGCGGCGGCCACGTCGACCATGCGGGTCGGTTCCGGCGGGGTGATGCTGCCCAACCATCCGCCGCTGGTGGTGGCCGAGCAGTTCGGCATGTTGACCGCCCTGCACCCGGACCGGATCGACCTGGGTCTCGGGCGGGCGCCCGGCACCGATCCCCGGACCGCGCAGGCGTTGCGCCGGTCCGCGGCGCCGCTGTCGGCCGACGACTTCCCGCAGCAGCTGGGTGAGCTGATCCGGTACTTCCGTGCCGACCCGGACGCCGGTATCGCCGACGGCGGCGTGCACGCCATCCCGGCCGCCGGCAACCAGCCGCCGGTGTGGCTGCTCGGTTCCAGTGGCTACAGCGCGCAGCTGGCCGGCATGCTGGGCCTGCCGTTCGCGTTCGCCCACCACTTCAGCGCGGCCAACACGCTGCCCGCCGCCGAGTTGTACCGGCGCACGTTCCAGCCGTCCCCGGCGCTGGAGCGGCCGTACCTGATGATCGCGGCCGCCGTGATCGCGGCCGAGGACGACGAGCGGGCCGAGTGGCTCGCCGGGCCGACCGGGCTGTCGTTCGTGCGGCTGCGCCAGGGGCGCCCCGGCCTGCTGCCCAGCCCGGAAGAAGCCGCCGCCTACCACTACACCGAGGTGGACAAGGCCGTGCTGGACGACCGGCGGACCGGCACCATCGTCGGCGGGCCGGACACCGTGCGAAAGGGCATCGAGACCCTGCTGACGGCCACCGAGGCCGACGAGCTGATGATCACCACGATGATGCACGACCCGGCCGACCGACTGCGCTCCTACGAGTTGCTGGCCGGCCTGTGGTCCGAGCAGGACGCGCCCGCCAGGGCCTGAATCGTTTCGCCGCATTCGACGCGTTTCGCGTTGGTTTCTCACGGGTACCCCCGGCCGGGACGACCGTGGGAGGTGCGGGAACGCATGATCGAGCAGCCTGACGAATCAACAGTCCGCCGTGCGGTGATGGCGTCCGCGATGGGGAACTGCATCGAGTGGTTCGACTTCGGCGTGTACAGCGCGGGCGCGATCACGGCCACGGTCGGCAGAGTGTTCTTTCCCACCCACAGCACGTCCACCGCGGTGCTGTCGTCGTTCGCGGTGCTCGCCGTCGCGTTCGTGGTCCGGCCGTTCGGCGGGTTCTTCTTCGGACCGTTGGGCGACAAGTACGGCCGGCAGCGGGTGCTCGCCACCACGATCATCCTGATGTCGGCGTCCACGTTCGTCATCGGCGTGCTGCCCACCTACGGCAGCATCGGCGTCGCGGCACCGATCCTGCTGATCCTGGCCAGGATGGTGCAGGGCTTCTCCACCGGCGGCGAGTACGGCGGCGCGGCCACGTTCATCGCGGAGTACGCGCCGGACAAGAAGCGGGGATTCCTGGGCAGCTGGCTGGAGTTCGGCACGCTGACCGGTTTCGTACTCGGTTCCGGCCTGGTGCTGATCGTCGACCTGTCGCTGTCGCAGTCCGCGATGGACGGTTGGGGTTGGCGCATCCCGTTCCTGGTGGCGCTGCCGCTCGGCCTGGTCGGCCTGTACCTGCGGACCAGGCTGGAGGACACGCCTGCGTTCCTGGACATGGCCAAGGCCGGCAAGGTGGCCAAGTCGCCGCTGCGCGACACCGTCGTGAACAACTGGCGGATGATCCTGAACCTGATCGGGATCGTCTTCCTGCTCAACGTGGCCGACTACACGATCCTCACGTTCATGCCCTCGTTCCTCACCGACGACCTGCATATCGCCGACACGACGGCGCAGCTGACCACGATCGGCGTGGAAGTGGCGATGATGGTGGTGATCACGTTCGTCGGCCGGCTGTCCGACCGGATCGGCAGGAAACCGTTGCTGCTCACCGCGGCCATCGGCTACGTCGTGCTGGCCTATCCCGCGATCGCCCTGATGACGGCGGGCGGCACGGTGCGGCTGGTCATCGGGTTCGCCATCCTGGGTGCGCTGCTGGTGTTGATGCTGGCGGTCATCGGGTCGACGTTCCCGGCGATGTTCCCGACCAGGGTGCGGTACGGCTCGTTCGCCATCGGCTACAACGTGTCCACGTCCGCGTTCGGCGGTACGGCCCCGTTCGTGATCACGGCGCTGATCAACGCGACCGGCACCAACTTCATCCCGGCCTACTACCTGATCCTGGCCGGACTGGTGGCGATCGTGCCGATCATCCTGATCCCGGAGACGGCGGGCGTCCCGTTGCGCGGCATCTCGGAATCCACGATTCCGGGCACCGACCACATGCTGCCGGCGGCCGCCTAGCCGAGTTGGTCCCGGATCGCGGCCGCGACGGTGTCGCGGAGGTTCCAGCGGTCGGTCAGGCACCAGGTGCGGGCGATCAGTTCGGTGGTCGGCACGGCGATGAGCCAGCTCAGTGGTGGTTCGAGGGACGCCGTGTCGACCGCCTCGGTGCGGCGCAGCACCCATTCGGCGACCCAGCCGGCCGCCTCGACCACTTCGGCGAGCAGGTGATGGGAATCGTGCTCCGCCGAATGGGCGCCGTCGCCGCCTATCCGGGTGTGATCGGGCCATTCCGTGGCGTCGTACGGTGCTATTTCGTAGTGGGCCGACAAATCGGCGCAGATCAGGAGCACATTCAGCAGATCGTCGCTGGCATTGCACCATCGTGCAGCGCCCGCATCGGGAGCGTTCACGGTGCAACTCAGTTCACCCAGCGTCTGGAGCAGCAGGAGAACCTGGCGTCGCGGCTCGAAGTCCGGTCCGGTGATCCGCCCCTCCACCAGGCGGGACATCAGTTCGTGGGCTCTGTCCAGGCGAACGAACGGAGTGCTGCTATCGGGCATGCGTTGGACGATAGTTCGATCATGCGGGTCGAGGAATTCCCTGATCGAGTGATTCATACCAGATAGCGATTACGGGATGATCAACCGGTGATCACCACCTCTAGCCCATTCGCGATCAGGCGGTACATCGCGCTGGAACTGCGCCGATTCCGCGAGGAGGCCGAACTCAGTCAGCAAGCCGCGGCCGAGGCCATCGGCATCACCCGGGGCAATGTCAGCCACCTGGAGAAGATGCGGCACCTGCCCAAGCAGCCCGAGCTGATGGCGATGCTGAACCTGTACGGCAAGCCCGACCTGATCGAGAACTTCGTCGCGCTGATCAGGGCCGCCCGTCGCCCGTCGGCGCGCATCACGTCGAACATCAAGGACTTCGAGCTGGCCATCAGCTACGAGCAGGGCGCGACCAGCATCGAGTGGTTCGAAGCACTCTCCATCCCCGGCCTGTTCCAGACCAGCGACTACGCGCGAGCCGTGCTCCGGGAATCGGCCGAACAACTCACCGACGATCAGGTCGAGGACTTCGTCGAGCAGCGCGTGGAGCGCCAAGCCGTGCTGGACAAAGAAGATCCGCCATCCCTCTGGATCGTGATCACTGAAGGCGTGCTGCGCTGCAACGTAGGTGGCCACGATGTGATGGCCGCCCAACTGGCCCACCTGATCGACGCTGCCAGCCGGCCGGAGGTGCAACTCCAGGTTCTGCCAGCAGCGGCCGGCGCACACGCCGCCATGCAGTCGCCGTTCTCGATCTTCGAGTTTCCGACTCCAGCTATACCCCGCGTGGCCTATACCGAGACAGCCGTTATGGGGCAGTGTTATGAGGAGCCAGAGCAGGTCGCGACGTTCACGGCGGTGTTCAACCGGCTGCGCGTGGCGGCCTTGAATCCGGCGCGCTCGACCGCGTTCCTCGACAAGCTCCGGAAGGAAGTCTGATGATCACCAACTGGCGCAAGTCCCGCTACAGCGGCAACAGCGGCGGCAACTGCGTGGAAGTTGGCAGCGAGCCCGGCATCGTGGGTATCCGTGACAGCAAGAACCGCAGCGGCGGCCACCTGACCGTCGGTCCGAAGGCGTGGACCGGTTTCGTCACGACACTGGCGCGGCCTGCCTGACCGAACCGTCGAACTCGTACCGCACGCCGTACCGCGGGATCACCCTGCGGACGGCGTGCGGCGGGAACAACCGGGCCGGTTCGAACGTGTGGATCGGGCACACCACGCGCGGCGCCACGCGGGCCACGAACTCGTGCAGGTGCTCCGGGGTGGCGTGGCCGGTGGTGCCGATCCGGCGCAACGTCAGGTCCAGCGCGGTCAGCCAGTCGGCGAACACCGGCCAGCGCGGGTCGAACTCGCCCAGCGGTTCACCGTTGGCGTGGACGAACACCTCGCCACCGGTCAGCGGCAGGTCCAGCAACGAGGGTAGATCGGCCACGTCGACCTGGACGACGTACCCGGCCGGGTCGGCGCACACGTCGGCGATGCCCGGCCGGTCCACGGCGACGCCAAGCGCCTCCAGCATGGTGGCGGTGGCGTCCGGCCAGACGATGACGCGGCCGACGGCCTTCGCCGCGGCCACGAACTCGGTGACCCGCTCCACGTCGCGCGGGTACGTCTGGAGCAGCACCAGACCCCGGGCCGCGCGCAGTTCCGTCACGAAGGACGCCACGACGTCGGACTCGGTGCGAACCGGCTCGTCGGCCGCCGGGAAGGACAGCGTGGTGGCCTCGGTGACGAGCACGTCACAGCCGGCGGCGCGTTCGGCGAACGCCCAGCTCCGTTCCGCGTGCCGGCCGTGGAAGCGGATGTCGCCGGTGTAGGCGAGCGTGCCGGACGCGGTGTGCACCAGGTAGCCGGTGGCACCGGGCACGTCGTGGTCGACCGGCACGCACTCCACCCGCATCGGGCCGGCGGTGACGGTGTCACCGCCGCGCAACGCATGCCAGTGCGGGTCACGGCCGGGCAGGCCGGCACCGGCCGACGTCAGGGCACGCATCAGGGCCACGGCGTCGGCATGGGCGTGCACGGGCACGTCCGGCCGCACGAAACCGGCGAGGCCGACGTGGTCGATGTGCGGGTGACTGACGAACACCTGGGTGTCCTCGCCCACGGGTTCGCCCAGCGGGTGACCGGCGGGCAGCGCCGCCGGGTCGAACAGGCCGGGCACCCGGGGCGCGCCGCCCACCCGGATCCGGTCGGCGAGCACCCGGCCGGGCCGCTCGGTCACCGGGGCCCGGAACAGGTTGCCACCGCTGGGAATGTCCATGCCGATGTCGAGCAGGACCCGGTGGTCGCCGTCGGACACCATGATCTTGCTCGACCCGATCACGCCCAGGCCGCCCCAGAACTCGATACTCGCCACCGTGCTCCTCACTCATCCGGATCAGCGAACGCGTCCGGAGCCTCGGCCCAGCGCAGGATCGTGGGGAGCACGCCTTCCAGGTCGGGCGCCACCACGTCGGCCGGTCCGTCATTTCTGCCGAACCGGTCAATATAACCGGTCGTGGCGCCGAACGCCCGTGCCGGTTCGATGTCGTTGCGCCAGTGGTCGCCCACGCTGAACACCCGCCACGGCCGGTCGGTCGCGCCGACACTCGCGGCCAGGCCGGCCAGGATGTCGGGCATGCCGGCCGGTTTGCGGGCCCCGGTGATCACCTGGTCGAACACGTCGGCGGCGGCCAGCCGGGCCAGCAGGGCGGTGAGCCAGTCGGCCGGGCTGTTGGTGGCCAGCACCAGACGGGTCGTCGGGCGCAGCCGCCGCAACGCCGGCACCAGGTCGGGTGGTGTCTCGATCGGACAGACCGGGTCGGTCAGCGCTTGCCGGCTGACCAGGAACGCCCTGTCCAGCACGGGTTGCCCGACGTCGAGCCGGCGGGCCAGTGCCTGCACCGCCTCCCAGCCGTCGGTGGCCGTGACGATGGCGGCGGCACCGGTCAGGTGGTCGGTCAGGGCTGCGCGGAACCGGTCGGCGTCGGCCGGTGGCAGCGTGGCGGCGACGTGGTCGGCGTAGGCCAGGACGGCGCCGTCGCCCCGGTACAGCGTGCCGTCGAGGTCCACCAGGAGGGCCTGTTCAGCCACGCACACCGCCCGCCGTGGAGAACGCACCGGTGATGAAGTGCCGCTGCAACAACAGGAACAACACCAGGACGGGCACCGTGGTGAACGCCACGGCCGCGCACAGCGCCGTGTAGTCGGTGCCGTTGGCCTGGAGGAAGTTGTACAGGCCCAGTTCGACCGGGCGCACGTTCTGGTTGGCCGGCAGCATGATCGACGGCCACACGAACGAGTTCCACGATGCCATGAACGTGTTGAGCCCGATGATGATCAACGCCGGCCGGGCCAGCGGCGCACCGATCGACCACAGGATGCGCAGGCGACCGGCACCGTCCAACTCCGCCGCCTCGAACAGCTCCGGCGGTACGCCCAGCAGGAACTGCCGGACCAGGAACACGCCGAACACGCTGGCGCCCCACGGAATGATCTGCACCCAGTAGGTGTCCAGCCAGCCCAGGAACGACGCGATCTGGAAGTCCGGGATGAGCAGCGCCACCTGCGGCACCATCAGCACGGACAACACGAGCGCGAACAGCGCCTTCCGGCCGGGGAAGCGCATCACGCCGAACGCGAACCCGGCCAACAGGGAGGTGAGCACGACGAGGATCACCGTGCAGCCCGCGATCAGGACCGTGTTGAACAGGTAGCGCAGCCAGGGAGCGCCGTTCCAGGCCCGCACGTAGTTGGCCCAGTAGAAGTGCGGGACCAGCGACGGCGGGAACGAGTACATGGCGCTGTTCGGGTTCAGTGACGTCGTCACGACCCAGTAGAACGGCACCAGGAAGATCAGCCCGACGATGACGGCCAGCACGGCCCGCCGGCCACCCCGCCGCCCGCGGCGCCCCCCAGGGCGTCGCGGAACAGGCAGGGTGGCCGGCAGACCGACCGGCGTCACCGCGGCCACGGGTACGCCCTCTCGGCACCCGTGACCGCCGGCAGGTGACGCATGATCACTGCGACGCCTTCATGTCCGCCATCGCGTCGGACTGCGCCTTGTCCAGTGCCGCCTTCGGGTCGGTGCCCTTGGTCAGCACGTCGGCCAGGGCGACGGACAGCTCGTCCTGGGTGTCGTCGGCCCACGGCACCGGGGCACTGCCGGACGAGTGGCTCAGCGCGCCCGCGGCCGTGCGCATCCACGGGTTCTTGGCCAGGAACGTCGTCATCTGGTCCAGCGCGGCGGGCGTGACCGGCAGGTAGCCGGTGTTGGTGGCCCAGTACGCCTGGGATGCGGCCGTGGTCAGGAACTGCATGAACTTCCAGGCCGCCTGCTTCTGCGCCGTGGTGGCCTGGTCGAAGATCACGATGTTCGTGCCGTTGACCTGGTTGGCCTGCTTGGCCGGGCCGGCGGGCAGATCGGCGGTGCCCAGCGGGAACTTGTTGCCCACGGCCTGCTGCTCGAAGCTGTAGCCGGCCACCGACGAGATGTCGAACAGGCCCTTCTGGGCGCCCAGCGCGGTCTCACCGGGGAAGTTCTTGCCCACGGCCAGTGCGCCGGACTTCTTGAGGTCGGCCAGGTACTGCATGGCCTTGACCACGCCGGGGCCGTTGAACTGCGGCACGCCGTTCGTGTCGAACACCGGGGTGCCGTACGCCTCGGCCAGGATCTCGAACCAGACGCCGTCCGCGGTCAGGTCGCCCTTGCCGCCCGGGTCGATCGTGATGCCCGTGACTCCGTTCTTGGACACCGCCTTGGCGTCGGTGGCGAACTGGGCCCACGTGGTCGGCGCGCCGGACCGGCCGGCGGCCTGGAGCATGGTCGGGTTGTAGAAGTTGACGTACGCGCTCTTGTTGAACGGCCACATCCAGACGTTGCCGTCACACAGCTTCTGGTCGGCGGCGACACCGCCGTACAGCGCGGACGTCGCCGCGCTGTCGGCGCCACCGGACTGCTGGCTGATGGTGTCGATGACGCCGCTGCGCGCGTACTCGGCAGCCCAGCCCTCGTACGCCTGGCCGATGGTCGGCGCCTTGTGCGCGGAGACCGCGTCCTTCTCGTTCTTCTCCAGGGTGCCGTAGTCCGGCGACTCCTCGAGCTGCACCGTGATGTTCGGGTCGGCGGCCTCGAACTGGGAGGTGAGGTGCTGCAGCGAACTCTTCAGCGTGCCGCCGCTCATCGCCTCCATGAACGTGATGGTGGTCTTGCCGCTCGGGTTGCCGACCGGAGCCGGGGTCGGACCGGAGCCGTTCAGGAAACAGTTGGTGGCGCTGGCGTTGCCACCCGAACCCGAACCTCCGCTCGCGTTCGACGAACCGCCGCCACTCGCGCAGCCGGCCAGGACGAGCGTGCCGGTGAGAACGACCGACGCCGCACCCACCAGCCGGGCGTGACGCACGGTGTGCGCTTTCCGCATGGAACTTGACCTCTCCTCGACGGGCTGAAAGGACACGACCGGCACCAGGTCAGCCGATCGCGGACGGACGGGATGCCTTGCGCTGGATCAGGGTGAACGCGACGGTCACCAGGAACAGCACGACCGCGACCGCGGCGCCGTAGCCGGTTCGTTCGAACACCTCGCCGTAGAGCAGGTAGCTGATGGTGGTGGTGGACGTGCCCGGTCCGCCGACGGTCATCGTGTAGAACTGGGTGAACGCCTGGAGCGAGTAGATCGCCGTCACGGTGACCACGAACGCCGTGACCGGTCGCAGCTGGGGCCAGGTGATGTACCAGAACTCCTGCCAGCCGTTCACGCCGTCGACACGCGCGGCCTCGGCCAGTTCCGGCGACAGGATCGACAGGCCGCCCAGGAAGATCACCACGGTCAGGCCGATCTCGTGCCACAGGCTGTACACGATCACCGAGGGCATGGCCCAGGTGGGCGAGAGCAGCCAGTTGGCACCGGTGATGCCGAAGGGCCGCAGCCCCAGGTTGATCAGGCCGAACTTGTCATTGAAGATCCACACCCAGGCGATCGACGTGGCCACCAGGGGCGTCACGTACGGCGTGAACACCGCCACCCGCGTGGCGGCGATCCAGTTCCCGCCGCGCTGCAACAGCAGCGCGATCAGCAGCGACAGGGCCGTGCCGCCGATCACCATGGCCACCGTGAAGTACAGCGAGTTCAACGCGCTGGTCAGGAACGGCGGGTTGTCCGCGGTGAACAGCTCCTGGTAGTTCCCGCCGCCGACGTAGGTGGAGCGGGCCGGGTTGAGCGGGTTCCAGTTGAACAGGCTGATGTACACCGTGTAGACGGTCGGGCCGATGGTGAACACGCCGAAGATCAGCAGCGCCGGCAGGGTCATCAGGTAGCCGGACGGGCCGGTCAGCACCCGCCGCACCTTGCGCCTGCGCGGCCCGCCGACGGCTGCCCGCGGTGCGGTCGATGGGCCGGGACGAGCCCCGGTCACCGTCCGCTCCGATGTCGTCATGCGGTCATACCCCTGACGCAGATTTGAGATAAATGCAATTTTGGGCTGGCCGAACACAGCGCCCGCACCATATCCTGGAGTGTTGGGCACTTGTCGAGATGACGACGTCAATTCGTGATGTTTTAACCGTTAAGTCACGTTGATCGCCCGGCAAACGGGACAACAGTGCCCCAAGCGCTCACCGGCGCGGGGACTACGTCAGGGTGGCGGGGCGGACCGAGTTGGCCAGGTCGACCAGGCGGACCCGTTCGGTGACCGTGTTGGCCTGGCGGGCCAGCGAGCGGTAGCAGCGCTCCAGGCCGAAGCGCATGCCGCGTTCGGTGAGCTCGCAGCCGAGCACCCGAGCGCCGGGCTGCTGGCCGGCGCCGGGGTGGCCGGCACGCAGCCAGTTCAAGCCGGCGCCCAGCACCTCGGCGGCCAGGCGGGCCCGGCGTTCACCGTCCAGGTTGAGGCGTTCCACCCTCGCGCCCGCGTCCAGCAGGTCGCGTTCGGTCAGCCGTTCCGGAGCGGTCCACGCGGTCCGGGTGGCGATCACCGCCATCTGGGCGGCCAGGAAGTGGCTGGACCGGTCGGGCACCGACTCCAGGACCTCCAGCGCGCCGGACCGGTCGCCCTGCGCCAGATACGTCCTGGCCAGGCCGAACGCGGCACTGACATACGACCGGTCGGTACGCCACACCAGCTCGTACAGCCGGGCGGCGGCGAAGTGGTCCGCGCAGCACTCGGCGCTCACCGCCAGGGCCAGCTTCGGCGCCAACTCGCCCGGCGCCACGTCGTACACGTGGTCGAACGCAACCCTGGCGTCCCTGGGCCGGCGCGCTGCCAGCGACAGCAGGCCCCGGTACCAGCTGATCCGCCAGTCGTAGGGCACGTCGGGAACCTGCGGACCCTGGGCGTCCAGCGCGGCCGCCGCCGCCAGTTCCTGGGCCGCCTGTTGCAGTTCACCGAGTTCCAGCAGCGCCCTGGCCCGCCACAGCTTCGCCTCCATCGACATGGGCGGCGCGGTGCGCAGGGCCGCCAGCAGGTCGCGGGGAGCCGGGCCGACCGCGGACGCCAGGCCGCCGACCAGACCGGCCGCCGGGTCGTCGGTGTCCACCTGCGGCACCGGCAGCCCGGCCACCACCTCGGCCGGCTCCGGCGGCGCCGGCACGGCCGGGTTGGTGGGTGACGTGGCGCGGACCAGTTCGGCGCCGAACGTGCGCACCTCAGGGCCGAACACCGCCGACCGTCCCGGCCTCGGCTCCCGCGTGCCCAGCGCCAGCACCTCGCGCAGCACGCCGAGCAGCTGGTCGGACATGTCCTCGGCGGAGCCGAACCGCCGGTCCGGGTCGACGTGGGTGGCCCGGCGCAGCAACCGGTGGTACGAGCCGAACAGCGAGAACAGCGGCACCTGCTTGGCCGAGGGCAGCGAGTGGCGGAACTCGTCGGTGAAACCGGCGAAGTCGAAGCTCAGCACGGCGAGCGTGCGGCCGACGGTGTAGATGTCGGACGCCACGGACGGCCCGTCGGACGCGATCTCCGGCGCGTTGTACCCGGAGGTGAAGAAGATCGGGCTGGTCATGTCGTCGACGTGCCGGACGGCACCGAGGTCGATCAGCTTGACCTGGGCGTCGGTCTGGATCACGTTGTCCGGCTTGAGATCGCAGTACAGCAGGCCCACGCTGTGCAGGTACGCCATGGCGGGCAGCACTTCCAGCCCGTAGGCCAGCACCCTGGCCAGCGGCAGCGGAATCACCTTGCCACTCGCGTCCAGATGGGACAGTGCGATCTGGCGCATCGACTGGCCGCCGATGTACTCCATCACGATGTAGCCGACCTGGTTGCCGGTGGCCGCGTCGTCGTGCAGCACGAAGTTGTAGATCTTGACGATGTTCGGGTGCTCGACCTGGGACAGGAACATCTTCTCCGCGACGGCGGCGGCCATCGCGGACTCGTCGCCGGTGTCGATCAGTCCTTTGAGGACGACCCAGCGGTCGTTCACGTTGTGGTCGCGGGCCAGGTAGATCCAGCCCAGGCCACCGTGCGCGAGTGCGCCGAGCACCTCGTACTGGCCGCCGACCAGGTCCCCGGCGGCCAGCTTGGCGCGGAACGAGAACGGGGCGCCGCAACTCTCACACGTGCCGTCGACACTGCCCGGCGCGCCGTCCTGGCCCCGGCCGACCGGCTGCTGGCACTGGCTGCAGAACCGCTTGTGCTCCGGCACCACGGGATCGGCCATGACGGCGGACGCCGGGTCGCGGTAGGGCACCCTCGGCACCTCGACCAGCCCGCCGCCGATCCGCCTGCCGGACGTGGTGCGCGACCGGGACCGGCTGCTCCGGTTGCCGCGGCCGGTCAGCGGGCGGGAACCGGACGCCGGGACCGACGGTGGGGCCAGTTGGGTGGAGTCGCCGACGGCCAACTGAGTGGCCTCGGGAGCGGTCGGCGCCGGTGTCCAGCCGGACAGGCGGGCGCTCAGCGAGCCGCTGTCCGGCGGGTCGGCGGCGTGGGCCGGGCCGGAGCGCTGGTGGTTGGTCGGGCGCAGGGGTTGGCCAGGGGGTGCCCAGTTGCCCAGCGACGGCATACCGGGTGGGGCGGCGTGCTGGCCGGTTCTGCGGTGGGGTGGGGCGATCGCCGTGGTCGGCGGGGTGGCGGCCAGAGCGGGTGGCGGTGGTGGTCCGGCCGGCTGCTGCGGCTGTTGGGCCGGGAATCCGCCGGAGTTCGGTTGCTGCGCGGGGAAACCGCCGGAATTCGGCTGGGCGGGGAAGGCGCCGGAGTTCGGGCCGGGCGGGCGGGCCGGGAAGCCGCCGGTGTTCGGTGGTGGCTGCTGTTGCGGTCGCGGTCTGCCGGGCCACTGCGGCACGCCGGCTCCCGGGGTGGGCACCGGCTGCGGGACCTGTTGCGGCGGGACGCGGGTGCCGCAGATGTCACAGGTGCCGTTCACCAGCCGGCCGGTGCAGCCGTGCCGGGGGCAGCGGCCGGTGCCGGGTGGTCCGGGGGAGCCCACCGTCATGCGTGCCCCTCCGGTCAGTTCGAGTACGTCGGTGCGGGCGGCGCCGGTACCGCGCCCAGCCGGCTGCCCACCCATGTCCTGTAGGTGGACGTCCAGTCGCCATTGGTGCGCAACTTCTGCAGTACGCCGTTGACGAAGGCGACGAAGTCGTTGCTGGACTTGGGGAACGCCAGACCGTAGGGCTCGGGCGCGATCGACTTGCCGACGATCTTGGTGTTCGAGTCCTGGGCGACCATGCCGGCCAGGATCGTGTTGTCCGTGGACACCCCGGCCACCTGGCCCTGCTGGAGCATCACCAGGCAGTCCGACCAGTCGTTCACCGCGACCGGGATCGGCGGGTGCGCCTCCCCCGGCGTCGGCGCCAGCGAGTCCGACCCGATGGTGGCGCACACCCGCTTGCCGCCCAGGCCCTGAATGCTGTTCACGGTCGAGTCGGACCGCACCAGCAGCTGCCGCTGGGCCTGGAAGTACACGGTGGAGAACGCCACCTGCTGCAACCGCGCGCAGCTGATGGTGAACGTCCTGGCCACCAGGTCGACCTCGCCCTTCTGCAGCACGTCGATGCGCTGGGCCGAGGTGATGGCCTTGAACACGACCTTGTTCGGGTCACCGAAGATCGCGGCGGCCACGTCCCGGACCATCTGGATGTCGAAGCCCTCCAGGTTGTTGGTCGTGGGGTTGCGGTAGCCGAACAGATAGGTGTTCTGGTCGACACCGGCGATCAGGTAGCCGCGCCGCTGGATCTTGGCCATGGTCGTCCCGGACGGCATGTGGCCGGGGGCCGGCATGGTGGTGGGCGGCCGCAGGCTCGCGGTGGGGTTGGCGCAGTTGGGCGTCGCTCCCGGCTCCGGTGGCAGCGCGGCCTTGCCGATCAGCACGCCGCCGGGCAGCGGCGCCTGGGCCTGGCCGACCTCGGCCAGGTTCACCGGACCCGAGTTGGCGGCGCAGCCGGTGGCCAGCACCGCGAACAGCGCAACACCGAGCGCGACCCGCGTCCGTCCCCTCATCCTCGCGATCATCGGTACTCCCTCAGCCGCTGCCAGAGACCGGTCGCGGCACCGGCCGCGGCCAGCACCAGCAGCACGAGCACGCCGACCGGCAGCGCGGTCAGCCACGCACCGGCCGTGCCGGTCTGGTCGGCGAACACGGAGCGTGCCTGGTTGATCGCCTTGGCCAGCGCCGTGTCGACCTTGTCGAACTGGGCCGCCTCGTTGGGCTTGCCGGCGCCGCCGGTACCCAGCGTGATGTTCACGGCGGTCTGGTAGTCACCGGACTGGTTGGCGCCGGTGGCCTGGTTGTGCAGGGCGAACCAGGACTTCGCGGCGGCGCTGGCCTGGTCGACCTGGTCGTTGAGGACGGAGTCGGACGAGCCGCCGCGGACCTGGCCGAGCAGGCCGCCGGAACCGTCCTTGCCGCCGATGGCGTTGGTCAACTGGAGGAACGGCTGGTTGTAGTCCTGGCCGCCCCTGGCCACCAGGGTCAGCATCTCGTCGGTGCGGGCCTGCAACGCCTTGGTCCTGGCCTGGGCCAGCGTGTCGGCCGGGGCCGACCCGGCGGCCCTGGCGTGCGACACGTGGACGGTCTCCAGGATCAGGCCGGTGGCCGACCAGAGCACCGCGACGGCCACCGCGATGGTGGCCACCAGCAGGCCGACGTTGATCACCCGGTTGGTGCGTTTCCGCACGTAGCGCTGGGTGACGATGAGGGCGACGAGCAGCACGATCACCAGCACGGCGGCGGCCCACGGGAACGACGTGGCGTCGTCCTGGGCCTGCTCGACCCGCTGGGTGTCCACCGCGTACAGGGCCTGCGCGGCCGGCAGCAGGGTGGCCTGCATCAGATGGTCGGCCTCGCGCAGGTAGGCCGAGCCGATCGGGAAGCCCTGGGCGTTGTTGGCCGACGCGCGCTCGACGAGTCCGGTGTAGACGGGGATGCCGGTGGACAGCTGCGCCAGTGGCCGGGTGGCCTCGGCGACGCCCTCGACGTCGGTGGCGGCGACCGCGAGCGCGGCGCCCGCCTGCTGGATGTCGGTCTGGTAGCGCTCGCGCAGCGCGGGCGGTGTGACCGCGCTGGACAGGAACGCACTGGCCGCGGTGGCGTCGGCGTCGGACAGCGACCGGTACATCTGCTGCGCGGCGGCGGAGAACGGCTCCCGACGGGTGGTCAGGTCGTTCAGGGTGCTGGCCTTGCCCTGCACCGCCAGCAGGCCGATGACGCCGGTGAGCAGGCTGAGCACGACGAGGCCGACCATGGCCAGGCCGAGCCTGCCCGGTGTGGAACCCGCCGTGCGCCGTAGGCCGTCGGACAGCCCGGCGGATGGTGCCGCCGCGCGGCGCGTGGTGGCAGGCGCGGGGCGAGTGGTGCTGGTCACGGACATGACGGCCCCCTCACAACGCACTACCCCCAGTCAGCAGCACCCGGCCCCGACACCTTCCGGTGCACCTTCCCATGAACGTAGTGCACTTCGGCGCCGCTGGTGGCGATTGGTAACAAGGCGAGATCGCCGACGGCGAAACTCGGACGAAATGGTCGGTGGTCTCGCCTAGGCTCGCCACACAGCGTGAGGGACACGGCACATAACTCTCTCGCGAGAATTCTTATTGACTAAACTTCTTGTACTCCCTAACATCTGCCGGGACGAAGGAGGGGGAATGAACGCACACAGCGAGCCGGCCGTACGGGCGGCGGGCCTGGTCAAGACCTTCGGGTCGACCCGGGCGCTGGACGGCGTCGACCTGGAGATACCGGCCGGCAAGGTCCTCGGCCTGCTCGGACCGAACGGGGCAGGGAAGACCACCATGGTCCGCATCCTGACCACACTGCTGCGCCCGGACTCGGGGCGCTCCTGGATCGCCGGCCACGACGTGCAGGCCGATCCGGAGGCGGTCCGGCGCAACATCGGCCTGTCCGGCCAGTACGCCGCCGTGGACGAGAGCCTGACCGGGTTCGAGAACCTTTACATGGTGGGCCGGCTCTACGGGTTCACCCGGGCCGACGCCCGGTCCCGGTCCAGGGAACTGCTGGCCGACTTCAACCTGCGGGAAGCGGCCGACCGGCCGGCCAAGACCTACTCCGGCGGTATGCGCCGCCGGCTGGACCTGGCGGGCGCACTGGTCGCCCGGCCGCCCGTCGTGGTGCTGGACGAGCCCACCACCGGCCTGGACCCGCGCGGCAGGCTGGACACCTGGGAGGTCATCTCCAGTCTGGTCAGCGACGGTGCCACGGTGCTGCTCACCACGCAGTACCTGGAGGAGGCCGACCAGCTCGCGGACAGCATCGCGGTCATCGACAAGGGCAAGCTGATCGCCGAGGGCACCGCGGACGAGCTCAAGGCACAGACCGGCGGCGAGCGGCTGGAAGTGGTCGTGTCCGACGCGGCCGAACTGGCCCTGGCCAGGCAGGTGCTGACCGAGGTCGGCTCGGACACCCCGGTGGTGGACGAGCAGGCCAGGCGGGCCGGCGTGCTGGTGGACACCGGCCCGAAGGCACTGATCGAGGCGCTGCGCCGGCTGGACCTGGACGGCGTCACCGTGCTGGACGTCGGGCTGCACCGGCCCACGCTGGACGACGTGTTCCTGTCGCTGACCGGGCACGCCGCGGAGGAGGACCAGCCGGCGGAGCCCACGAAGAAGCGGGGTCGCCGGGCGAAGGGGGAGCAGAAGTGAACTCGCTGACCAGAGTGCTGCGCGACGGCGGCACCGTCACCTGGCGCAACCTGGTGAACGTCCGGCGCAATCCGGAGATGTTGATGGCCGCCACCGTGCAGCCGATCATGTTCGTGCTGCTGTTCGCGTACGTGTTCGGCGGCAGCCTCGGCGGCGCGTCCTACCGTGAGTTCCTGATGGCCGGCATCTTCACCCAGACGGTGGCCTTCAACTCGGCGTTCACCACCATCGGCATGGCCAACGACCTGCAGAAGGGCATCATCGACCGGTTCCGGTCGCTGCCCATGTCGCGGGTCGCGGTGATCCTCGGCCGGACCAGCTCCGACCTGCTGATCAACGCGCTGGGCCTGGCCGTGATGTCCGCCTGCGGGCTGATCATCGGCTGGCGTATCCACACCTCGGTGCTGGAGGCGGTCGGCGGCTACGCGCTGCTGCTGCTGTTCGCGTTCGCCATGTCGTGGACCGGTGCGCTGATCGGACTGGCCGCGCGCAGCGTCGAGGTGGCGCAGAGTGCCGGCCTGATCTGGCTGTTCCCGGTCACGTTCATCTCGTCGGCGTTCATCTCGGCGCAGAACATGCCGGGACCGCTGAAGGCGATCGCGCACTGGAACCCGATCACCACGGTGGCCGACGCGACCCGGAAGCTGTTCGGCAACCCGAACCCGCCGAACCTGCCGGCCAGCACCGGCTGGGCCGCCGACCACGCGGCCGCGTACTCACTGGTCGCCGCGGTGCTGATCATCGCGATCTTCCTGCCACTGGCGGTCAGCCGGTACCGGCAGGTGGCCAGCCGCTGAACACCGGAGAAAGCAGCGACCCCCGGGCGACTCCCACGCCGTCAACGTGGGCCCGAGCTGGACAAGGCTCGGAAGTCCCGGGGGTCGGGTGACTGCCTGATACTCGCCGGGACACCCGTCCGACCAGAGGTCGACGAGAGATTCGGCGATCAATTTCGTTGGGGCGTCCTAACGGACAGCCACCTCACGAGTCCCGTTGCTATACAACTGTGGACCACCTCCTCTCTCGTGTACCGCCGAGCCTAGGAACCTCGCCCGCCTCCGCGCAACGTGATTTGTTCTGTCGGCAACGAACCACCGCTGGTCACGACGTCACCCGATCGGTCAACGTTCAACGGTGAACGTCTGGTTTGCCGTGTATAAGCAACCTGACGCGGGGGTATGACGTCCTCCGGACAGGTCATCCAGCAAGTCGGGGAACGTCTGGAGGCGTTGCGGAGATGAAGATTCCACGCACTGCGGCACGGGCCGCGCTGCTCACCACGGGGGCTGTGGCGGCCCTGGTGCTGGCCGGGTGCAACACACAGGGCCAGGCCACCGGCGGCACCTCGCTCACCCCGTCCGGCGCGGCGTCGAGCGCGGGGGGTTCCACGTTCGTCCCGGTGACCTCGACGACGGTCGCCGCACCGCCGCCGAGCACGTCGGCGGCCACCACCTCACCGGCCGCGGCGGGTGGCGGTGGCGGCGAGCCGGGAGCGGGCCACACGGCGGAGTGCAAGCCGGCCAATCTCAAGCTGTCACTGAGCGGGAGCGACGGCGCGGCCGGCCACTTCTTCCAGGCGCTGCGCTTCACCAACGTGAGCAAGGTCGCCTGCGTGATCGTCGGCTTCCCCGGAGTGTCCTACGTGACCGGCGACAAGGGCACCCAGGTGGGAGCCCCGGCGCAGCGGGACGGGGCGAAAGGTGCCCAGATCACGCTGCACCCCGGCCAGGTCGCCTCGGCGGTCATCTCGGAGACCGACATCGGCGTGTTCGACCCGTCGGAGTGCAAGCCCACGACGACCAGGGGACTCCGCGTCTACCCGCCGGACTCGACCGCGTCGATGTTCATCGCCCAGACCGGGCGCGGCTGTGCGGGCAACCCACCGAGCCCCCAGTTGCGTGTACAGACCATCAAGCCTGGGGCCGGCAATGCGTAGCAGGGGAGCCTGATCGCATGTCCCACCCCCCGCGATCGTGCCGGTTCGGCTCCAGGAGAGCCGGGCCGGCACGACCCTTTACCTGCTGATCGCATCGGCCTACGGTGGGGGACGTCAAGACGCGGGAGCTCGGGCGACCGGGCTGAGAGGACGGCTGTGAGCGCCGTCGACCGCTGGAACCTGACCGGGTAATGCCGGCGTAGGGAGATTCGGCGATGAGCGTCTCCACCAAGTCCGACGACGTCCGGCCCGAGGACGCCCCGCGCGAGCACGCCGAGGTGGCCACCACCCTGGCCGGGCCGACGCCGAAGGTGCTGGGGTTCACCGACCAGGGCGCGCTGTGGGCGAACCTCGGCGTGAGCCTGCTCGGTTTCGTCGGCGCGTTCACGGTGCTGCAGCCGCCGAACGTGCCGCAGCTGTCCATCGCCGCCGCCATCGTGGCCACCGTGGTCGGCACCGTGCTGGGCAGCGTGATGGTCGGGCTGTCCGCGATTCCCGGCGCGCGCACGTCGGCGCCGGCGATGGTGGTGCTGCGCGGCCTGTTCGGCGGTCGGTTGTCCTACCTCCCGACGCTGCTCAACGTGTTGCAACTGGTCGGCTGGGGCACGTTCGAGCTGATCGTGATCACGCAGGGCGCGCAGGCGCTGTTCCACGGCGGCCCGAAATGGCTGTACGTGCTGATCGCCGGCGCGATCACCACGGCCCTGACGATCCGGCCGCTGGGTTCGGTGCGGCTGCTGCGCCGCTACGTCACGGTCGCGGTGGCCATCGCGATGATCTACCTGTTCGTGCAGATCCTGCGCCATCCGCTGCCGAACCTGACGGACGGTTCGTGGCGCGGCTTCTGGGCCGGATCGGACGCTGCGCTGGCCGTGGCGGTGTCGTGGATCCCGGTGGCGTCGGACTACTCGCGGCACTCGCGCAGCACCGGCAGCGCGTTCGGCGCGGCGACCGTCGGCTACTCGGTGACCCAGATCCTCTGCTACACGATCGGCCTGCTGGCACTGGCCAACGTGAACGGTGACGAGGCGAACTCGTTCCAGCCGTTCCTCGCGGTGCCGCTCGGCGCGGTGTTCTTCGCGATCCTGGTGCTGCGCGAGGTGGACCAGTCGTTCACCAACGTCTACTCCACCGGCGTGTCGGTGCAGAACCTGTTCCCCAAGGCCGACCGCAGGGTGCTCACGGTCGGGATCGGCGTGCTGACCACCGTGCTGGCCCTGGTACTGAACATCGACAACTACGTCAACTTCCTCACCCTGATCGGCTCGGTGTTCGTGCCGATGTTCGGCGTGCTCGCCGCCGACTACTTCCTGGCCGGCCGGTCGGCGCACTGGGACGTGTCGGCGCGGGCGAAGTCCCGGTGGGGCATGCTCGTCGCCTGGCTGGTCGGGCTGGCCGTGTACCAGTTGATCAACCCGGGCGAGGTCGGCGCGTGGTCGGCGTTCTGGGAGCACGTCGCGGGCCTGCTGCACTTCACCACACAGAGCTGGATGAGCGCGTCGCTGTTCTCGTTCCTGGCCGCCGGGATCGTGGCCTACGCGGCCGATCTGCTCAGTCGTCGAAGGGCAGCCGGCCGCGCCGCCGACGGTAGGCGTTGACCGCCAGCGGACCGGCGGCCCACACGGCGTACGCCCAGGCGGTGAAGAACGCCACCGGGATGGACAGGAGGAAACCGATGGCCATGCCCAGTTCCCGGATGTAGGTGTGCCGGAACAGGTGCTGCGGTATGTCGCGCCGGTACAGGTGCCGTACCTCGATCTCCCGCACCATCAGGCTGAACAGCAGGAACGCGCCGATCTGCACCAGCACGTAGAAGATGAAGCGGAACTGGAACGCGCCGTCGCCGGTGATCACCCTGGTCGCGAACGGCGTCACCACCTGGAAGAACAGCCATCCCATGGTGAAGGTGGCCAGCCGGCCGTCCAGATAGGTGACGTACCGGAACACGGCGTGGTGGCCCCGCCAGTGCGCGGAGATCACCAGGAAGCTGATCGCGAACGCCAGGTACTCGTCCCGGTGGGCCAGGACGTCGTGCCAGATCTGCGCGTTCGTTTCCCCGTGCGGCACCGGCAGGTCCAACGCCAGCAGCGTGATCGCGATGGCGACGACGGCGTCGGCGAAGAACGTCAGGCGCTCCACGGCGAGTGTGCGTACCTCGATCTCGCCCTCCGTGTAGTCGGACGGCTTCTGCTCCTCGCTGGTCATGGCTGCATACGTTGCCACAAGGTCGTGGCGCTTTCGGTACTGTTCGCGAGGTGGCGGTCGAGCTATCCACCTCGAACGAACGCGATGCCCTGGTCACGTTCCTGGACAAGCAGCGGGACGCGCTGATCAGGAAGGCCCGGGGGGTGGGTGACACCGACGCGCGCCGGGCACCGACGGTCAGCTCCCTGTCCCTGGTGGGCCTGCTGAAGCACTCCGCGGTGTGGGAGGCGCGGTGGTTCCAGGGCGTCCTCGCCGGGCGCGAGCTCCCCGACGGCTGGCCGGAGCAGCGGTCGCCGATCTCCGACCAGGACTTCCTGGTCGACGAGGGGGACACGGTCGAGCTGTGGGTGGCCCGCTACGAGGAGGCGGCGCGGACGTCCCGGCAGATCGTCGACGACATGGAGCTCGACCGACGCTGCGCGCGTACCGACATCATCGACTGCAACGTGCGCTACGTGCTGTTGCACATGATCGAGGAGACCGCCCGACACGCCGGCCACGCCGACATCATCCGGGAGACGCTCGACGGCAGCCGGGGGACGTAGGCGGATGGCGGCATTCCTACTCATCCACGGTGCCGGGGATGTCGGCTGGTACTGGCATCTGGTGACCGCCGCGTTGCGGGAGCGCGGGCATGACACCGTGGCTCCGGATCTGCCCTGCGATGACGACTCGGCCGGCCTGGCCGAGTACGCCGACACCGTGGTGGCCGCGGCCGGCGACCGGACCGATCTGGTGGTCGTCGCGCAGTCGCTGGGTGCTTTCGTCGCCCCGCTGGTCTGCGACCGGCTACCGGTGGCACTGCTCGTCCTGGTCGCGCCCATGATTCCGGCGCCGGGCGAGGCGCCGGCCGGCTACTGGTCCGACACGAGGTATGCGGACGAGCCGCGACAGCAGTACGACGACCTGTTCTACCAGGACGTCCCGCCCAGCCTGGTCGCCGAGGCGCGGCAACGGTCCCGCGACCAGTCGGAAACCAGGATGGGCGAACCGTCGCCACTGCGGGCCTGGCCGGACGTGCCCACACGGGTGCTGATCTGCCGCGACGACCGCCTGTTGCCGCCCGGTTTCCAGCGCCGCGTCGCCCGGGAACGCCTGGGCATCACCCCGGACGAGATCGACGGCGGGCACACGCCCGCGCTGAGCCGGCCGCGCGAACTGGCGGACCGGCTCGACGCGTACGCGGCTACAGGGCCTTCAGCTCCTCGGTGACTCCCTGGACCGACGACTTGGCGTCGCCGAACAGCATCGCGGTCTTGGCGTCGTAGTAGAGGTCGTTCTCGATGCCGGCGAATCCGGTGTTCATCGAGCGCTTCAGCACGATGATCGAGTGGGCCTCGTCGACGTTGAGGATCGGCATGCCGTGGATGGGCGAGCTGGGGTTGGTGCGGGCGGCCGGGTTGGTGACGTCGTTGGCGCCGATCACCAGGGCCACGTCGGTGCGGGAGAACTCGCTGTTCACGTCGTCCATCTCGCGCAGCTGCTCGTAGGGCACGTCGGCCTCGGCCAGCAGCACGTTCATGTGGCCGGGCATCCGGCCGGCCACCGGGTGGATGGCGTACTTGACCTCGACACCCCGCTGCTCCAACAGCTTCGCCATCTCCCGGACCGCGTGCTGGGCCTGGGCGACGGCCATGCCGTAGCCGGGCACGATGATCACCTGGTTGGCGTACGCCATCTGGATCGCCGCGTCCGACGCGCTGGTCTGGCGGACGACCTTGTCGGTCGCGTCGCCGCCACCGCCGCCCGCGACGACCACGCCACCGAAGCCGCCGGCCACGATCGCCGGGATGGAGCGGTTCATCGCCTTGGCCATCAGGTTGGTCAGGATCGAACCGGACGCGCCGACGATCATGCCGGCCACGATCAGCGCCGTGTTGTTCAGCGCCAGCCCGGTGGCCGCCGCGGACAGACCCGTACACGCGTTCAGCAGCGAGATCACCACCGGCATGTCGGCGCCGCCGATGGGGAGCACGACCATCAGGCCGAGCACCGCCGCGAAGATCAGCACACCGATGATCAGCAGCTGCGAGTTGACGCCGACGCCTGCCGCCACCGCACAGCCGACGGACGCGATCAGCAGGGCGAGGTTGACCAACTGCTGCTGCGGTCCGATGCTGATCGGCCGGCCGGGCAGCACCTCCTGCAGCTTGCCGTAGGCGACCAGCGAACCCCAGAACGACACGGAGCCGATGATCGCGGCGAGCAACGACGTCACCGGTACATAGGCGGCCAGGCCGGCGTAGTCGTGCGTGGTGCGGAACTCGACCCACGCGATCAGCGCCACCGCGCCGCCGCCGACACCGTTGAACAGCGCCACCATCTGCGGCATCGCGGTCATCTTGACCTGCCGCGCGCTGGGCACGCCGACCAGCGCGCCGAGCACGACGCCCAGCACGATCAGGATCCAGTTGCTCACGCCGGGGATGAGCAGGGTCGCGATGATCGCGATGACCATGCCGACGGCCGCGATCCAGTTGCCGCGCACCGCGGTCCTCGGGCCGGTGAGGCCCATCAGGCCGTAGATGAACAGTGCGAACGCGACGATGTAGAGGATCTGGATGACACTATTCATCGTCGGAACCCTTCTGCTGCGGCACTTCCGGCTTCCGCTTGAACATGCCGAGCATCCGGTCGGTGACCAGGAAGCCGCCGACGACGTTGATGGTGCCGAACGCGATGGCGATCACCAGCAGGACCTTGTCCAGCACGCCGGTGGCCGCGGTGCCCAGCACGATCAGGCCACCCAGCAGCACGATGCCGTGGATGGCGTTGGTGCCCGACATCAGTGGGGTGTGCAAAGTGTTGGGCACCTTGGAGATCACCGCGAAGCCGACGAAGCCGGCCAGCACGAGGATCGCGAGGTTGGCCAGGAACATCACGCCTCCTTGTCTAGTGCCGAGTGGCTGAGCCGTATGCGAAACATACGGCTCAGCCACTCGGCAGCGTCACGCACGACTTCGCCAGCACTTCGTCGGTGAAGTCGGGGGTGAGCGCGCCGTCGTGCAGCATGAGTTGCAGCAGTGCCAGCACGTTGCGCGCGTACAGTTCGCTGGCGTGTTCCGGCATGGTGGCCGGCAGGTTGAGCGGGGACGCGATGGTCACGTCGTGTTTCACCACGATCTGGCCCGGCTCGGTGAGTTCGCAGTTGCCGCCGGCCTCCCCGGCCATGTCGACGATGACGCTGCCCGGCCGCATGCCCTCGACGGCGGCGGCGGTGACCAGCTTGGGTGCCGGCCTGCCGGGCACCAGCGCGGTGGTGATCACCACGTCGAAGCCCTTGATCGCCTCGGTCAGCTTGCGCTGCTGCTCGGCCCGTTCCTCGTCGGTCAGCGCTCGGGCGTAACCGCCCTCACCGGCCGCCTCGATGCCCAGGTCGAGCCACTGCGCGCCGAGCGAGCGCACCTGTTCGGCGACCTCGGGGCGCACGTCGTAGCCGGTGGTGCGGGCACCCAGCCGTTTGGCGGTCGCCAGGGCCTGCAGGCCGGCGACGCCGACTCCGAGCACCAGCGCGGTGGCCGGTTTCACCGTGCCGGCGGCCGTGGTGAGCATCGGGAAGAATCGGGTGGACTGTTCGGCGGCCAGCAGGACTGCCTTGTAACCGCCCACGTTCGCCTGCGAGGACAGCGCGTCCATGGACTGGGCACGGGAGATCCTGGGCACCGACTCCATCGCGAAGCCGGTCACGCCGGCCGACCGCAGCCGCTGGATGGTCTCCGGACCGGTCAGCGGCGCGAGGAAGCCGATCAGGGTGGCGCCGGAGGCGAGCTTGCCGATCTCGGCCTCGGTCGGCGGGTTGACCTTGACCACGACGGTCGACGGCCACGGGTCGCCGATGGTGGCGCCTGCCTGCTCGTACTCGGCGTCCGGGATCAGCGCGCCGAGTCCGGCGCCCGCTTCGACGACCACGTCCACGCCGGCCGAGGTCAGTCTCTCGACCACCTTCGGCACCAGCGCGACCCGGCGCTCCCCGGCGGCCGTCTCCTTGGGGACCCCGACCACGGTCCGTGCTGCCGTCTGCTGCTCGGTGTCAACGGTCACCTTGCGGAGCATGCCGTCTCACCCGTCACACAGTCCAGCACTGTGTGACGTACGGCGGCGAATGGGACCAACGACCGCCGGTGATCACCCGGACGGGGCGCCGGATGCGGGCCAACGTGACCGTCGTCACTGGCGTAGGCCGGCGAACCCCTCGTCCACTCGCGCGCTCAGCCGCCGGATCTCGTCCCGCAGCTGCGCGATCAGCTCGGCCTGCCCGGCCTCGCCGGCCCGGAAATCGCCCACGGTCACGTCCTGCGCCTCCGGCTTGAGGTCGACCACGATGGACCCGCCCGGCTCCAGGCTGGCCTTGGCCACGTCGTCGATCGAGCCGGCGCCCTGCCGACGCAGCGCCACCGCGATGTCGGCCCGGCGCAGGCCCAGCCGGTGCAGGCTGGACACCACCCTGCCGTCCTCCACCAGCGTGGTGGGCGTGCCCTCGAACAGCGCGGTCAGCCTCGGCCTGCGGTTGACCACCCTGACCCACACCGCGTTGACGGCGACCAGCAGTCCCGCGCCGATCAGGCCGCCGGTCAGGCTGTTGTCCGGGCCGATGACCGCGTTCTGCACCACGTTCGACAGCAGCAGCATGACCACCAGGTCGAACGTGTTGAGCTGCGCCAGGTCCCGCTTGCCGGCCAGCCGGAGCAGGATCGCCAGCCCCGCGTACACCAGCACGGTGCGCACGATCTTGTCCACGACGGACACCTGGAGGCCGAACACGTCCGACCACACGTTGGGTATCAAGCTGTGCATCACGGCCACTGCCTTTCGTCCCTGATGGTGGACGACGGTAGCGGCAGCGGAGGCGTCAGGCGCGTACCACGCGGTCGAGATTGGCCAGCATGCCGTCGTAGATCCGGCGCAGCCCGCCGGGCGCGAACGTCTTCTCGAAGAAACCGCCCACGCCACCCGCGCCGTTCCAGGTCGTCTCCACGGACACCGCGCTGTTGTCCTTGCCGGACGGTCGGACCGTCCAGGTGGTGACCATGCTGGAGTTGGTGTCCCGCTCGACCAGCTGGCGCTCGGCCGGCTCGGTCACCTCGACCAGGCAGTCGCGCACCCGCTTGCTGGTGGCCGCCAGCTTCCAGTGCGCGGTGGTGCCGGCGCCCACGCCGCCCGCCCGAACCTCGTACTCGCTGAAGTGCTCGGTGAGCAGCGTCGGCCGCACAGTCGTGTAGTCGGCGAGTGCCTGCCAGACCTGCTCGACCGGGGCTGAGATGGTCCGCTCCGCGGTCGCCTTCACCTGCGCCATCGGTTCATAGTGCCCGATGCCCGCCGACCCGCGTCCGGCGCCCTGGAATTCCGGAAATTCACTCCGCCCCCAGGGGGTGATGTGCTTCGATTCCAGACGTGAATCCGAATCCGGACCTGCCGTCCGCACCGCCGGTCACGATGCCGGAATCGCCGCGTCTGCCGATGGACGGCCCGCTGCGCCTGGTGATCATCCTGATGTTCGCCAACATCGGGTTGTCGCTGGTCCTGTCTGTGCTGATGCTGATCTTCCACAACAGTCTGGTGAACTACGAGTTCACGCACACCGTGCTGCCGCCCAACGCCGACCCGGCCATCGTTCGGCAGGGCCTGGAGTCGGCGCTGTGGGGCCGGCTGGTCGGCGTGCTCGTGGTGTCCGCGCTGTACGTGTGGCGCGCTGCCGCGCTGCGCCGCGGCAAGCGTCGGGCCTACCTGCGGATGATCTGGATCTGCGCGATCGGCCTGCTGGGCATCGTCTACCTGATCGTGGGCGCGCACTACCCGGTGTGGATGCGGGTGGAGCAGGTCATCCAGGGCCTGGTGCTGATCGCGCTGCTGTTCGCGGTGACGCGCGGGCCGGTGCGGGACCGGTTCGCCAAGCCGCGGCTGGTGTAGTCAGTTCGCCGAGTGGGCGGCGTCGATCGCCGCCCGCAGGTCGGGCAGGCGGCCGGGGCCGGCCAGGCCCAGGTGGTACAGGTGCAGTTCGGTCGCGCCGGCACCGGCCAGTGCCCGCACGTAGCCGCCGATGTCCGGCACACCGCTCGCCGACACCGCCGTGACGTAGGCGCCGACGTCGGTGCTGGCCGGTAACTCGGCTCGGGCGGAGGCCACCAGGTCGACGCTGGCGCCGTCGGCCGGCCAGCAGGGCGTCACGACGCAGCCGACGACCGAGCCGGCGGTCGGGGTCAGGCCGGGCAGCGAACCGGTGGCCCACGGGTCGGGACTGCCGTGCAGCACCACTCTGGCCAGCGGGCCGATCGCGGCCAGTACCTCGGCGCGCAGCAGGTCGGTGGCCCGCTGCCGGCAGGCGAGCAGGCCCGCCGACACGTCGGCGGGCAGGTCGTCCGCGGTGCGGTCCAGGTCGCCGGACGCGATGATGGCCAGCACCTGGTCCCTGATCAGCGCCCGTACCCGGTAGGGGTCGAGTCCGGTGTCTCGCCAGGTGTCGACGCAGGCGTCGCAGCAGCACACGGACAGCAGGCGCAGCACGGCGGGCGCCCACACGCCGTCGGTCTTCTCGTGCACGTGCTGGTGCATGGCGCCCATCTGCCCGCAGGACTCCAGGATCACCGTGTCCACCGGCAGGTCGCGGACGCACTCGGCGGCCAGCGTGGCCGCGTAGTCGCGGACCTCGGCGCGGGACGGGCACAACGCCCACGGGTAGGGCCTGCCGAAGCAGTCCCGCGTGGTGACGGCGGGGAACTTCTCGCCCAGCAGGGAGTTGTGCGTCAGCACCACCCAGGCCGCACCACGCAGACCCTCGGCCGACAGCGTGTGCAGGGCAGCGGCCGCACTGTCCGGCGTGGACATCCAACTGGCCGGTTCCGGCCGCAGGGCGCGGAACCGCCACACCTCGTCGCGCACCGGCCGGTACAGCGCGGAGTGCGCGGCCAGCACCGCGGCCCGGTCCGCCTGCCACGGGGTAGCCGCCCTGGTGGCGTGGTAGGCGACCGCGACGGCCACCTCGTCCACGCCCAGCTCGACCGTGCGGGCGGCGAATCCGGGGTCGTCGATGACGTCCCACGGGTAGGCGTACCCGGTCACCCGCATCGACGTCACCAGCGGGCGGTGTTCGGCCGGAACGACGGGTCCAACCGTCGCATGTAGCCGGTGTCGTCGCGGGCCGTCCGGCCGCAGCGCAGGTAGTCCTGGTGTGCGCGGGCCAGCGCGTCCTCGTCCAGGGTGACGCCGAGGCCGGGGCCGGTGGGCACCGCGACCGCACCGTCCCGGAACTCCAGCACGCCCGGCTCGATCACGTCGGTGGCCCGCCACGGCCAGTGCGTGTCGCAGGCGTAGCTCAGGTGCGGCGTGGCCGCGGCGACGTGCACCATCGCGGCCAGGCTGATGCCCAGGTGACTGTTGGAGTGCATGGACAGGCCCAGCCCGAACGTCTCGCACAGCACGGACAGCGCCTGGGTCGGCCGCATGCCGCCCCAGTAGTGGTGGTCGGACAGCACCACGCCGACCGCGCCGCGCGCCACCGCCTCGGGCAGGTCGGCGAACTGGACCACACACATGTTGGTGGCCAACGGCATGCTCGCCGCGGCGGCCACCTCGGCCATGCCGGGGATGCCCGGCGTCGGGTCCTCCAGGTACTCCAGGACGCCGTCGAGTTCGCGGGCGACGCGGATGCCGGTGGCCGGGGTCCATGCCGCGTTCGGGTCGATCCGCAGCGGCCAGCCGGGGAACGCGTCGGCCAGGGCGTGCGTAGCGGCGATCTCGTCGTCCGGCGGCAGCACGCCACCCTTGAGCTTGATGGACCGGAAGCCGTAGGTGTCGATGATCGTCCTGGCCTCGGCGACGATCGCCTCCGGCGTGCTCACCTCGCCCCACTCGTCGGTCCGGCCGTCGTGGCCGGCGAACTTGTAGAACAGGTAGGCGGAGAAGTCCACCCGGTCCCTGGCCCGGCCGCCGAGCAGGTCGGTGACCGGCCGGCCGAGCGCGTGACCCTGGGCGTCCAGCGACGCCACCTCGAACAGCGAGTACACCGTGGCCAGCGTCTTGTAGGAGGAGAACCCGCCGGTGAGGCCGTGCATGTCGGCGTAGACCCGGCCGCCGACCACCTCGGCGACCAGCCCGCGCAGGCCGGGCAGGTCGAACACGTCGTGCCCGTTCAGGCGCTCGGCGACACTCCGCGCCACGTCCAGGAACGCACTGTCCCCATAGGACTCACCCAGCCCGGTGACGCCGTCCTCGCAGACCAGCCGCAGCACGCTGCGCAGCGCGAACGGCTCGTGCACGCCCATGACGCTGCGCAGCGGCGGGTCGGCGAACGCGACCGGGACGATCTCGGCCCGCAGGATCCTCATCGCAGCCTCCGCAGCAACCCGTGGCCGTCGGCGATGATCCGCTCCAGCCGGGCGGTCTGCTCGGCGGAGGGGTCACGCAGCGGCGGCCGAACCCCGCCGACCTTGTCCCCACGCAGTCGGGCGCCTGCCTTCACCAGTGCGACGGCGAAACCGGGTGTCTCGTCGCGCAACGCCACCAGGGGAAGGTAGAACCCGCGCAGCAGGGCGTCCAGCACCCGGTCGTCGCCGGCGTGCAGCGCGGAGTGGAAGGCGTGCGCGATGTCCGGCGCGAAGCAGTGCACGGCGGACGAGTAGGCGGGCACGCCGATCGCCCGGTACGCCCTGGCGGACACCTCGGCGGTGGGCAGCCCGTTGAAGAACAGCAGGTCGTTCGCCCTGGGATGGCCGCTGTCCCGGACCCGGCCGACGATCCTGGTCATCAGGTCGACGTCCCCGAAGCCGTCCTTGATCCCGATCACGGTGGGCACGTCCAGGAGTGCCACCGCCGTGTCCGGGTTGAGCACGCCGGGCGCGCGGTGGTAGACGATCACCGGTACCGAGCTGCCGTGCACCGCGTACCGGACGTGGTCGACCAGTCCGGCCGGCGGGCCGGACACCAGGTACGGCGGCAGCAGCAGCACGCCGTCGGCACCCTCGGCCTGGGCCAGCCCCACCCCGGTCCGGGCCAGCGCCGGCCCGCCACCGGCGCCGACGAAAACCGGCACCCGACCGGCGACGACCTCCCGGGCGCGCCGCACCAGGGCCCGCACCTCGTTCGGTGCGAGCGCGGCGAACTCCCCCGTGCCGCAGGCCACGAACAGCGCGCCGGCACCCGCGTCCAGGTGCCGGTCCACCTGCTCGGCGAACACGTCGAGGGCGACGTCCAGCGACGTGGTGAACGGGGTGAGCGGGAACGCGAGCAACCCGGACAGTAGGGTGTTCATATATCCGAACACTGGCACATACCAGAACACACATCAAGCATGGGAACGGGTGATCCCGGTGACCCAGACCCTCGACCAGGGTGTGAAGTCCGCCCGTAGGGCCATCGACCTGCTGGAGACGTTCGCGGCCAACCCGGACTGGACGTCGCTGGCCGACCTGCACGCCCGTACCGGCGTGCCGCGCTCCAGCCTGCACGGCCTGCTGCGCACGCTGCGCGACGCCGGCTGGATCGAGACCGATGCCGGTGGCACCCGGTTCCGGCTCGGCGTGCGAGCGCTGATCTGCGGCACCGCCTATCTGGACCGCGATGCCGTCATGCCCTACGCGACCGACGTGCTGGAGCGGATCCGGGCGCGTACCGGCTACACCACGCACTACGCCCGGCTGTGCGGCGATCAGGTGGTCTACCTGGCGACCCGCGAGTCGCGCCGCTCCGACCACCTGGTGTCCCGGGTCGGCCGCACGCTCCCGGCACACGCCACCGCGCTGGGCAAGGCGCTGCTGGCCGAGCTCACCGAGGCCGAGGTGACCGGCCTGCTGCCGGCGACCCTGGCGCCGCTGACCGACGACACGCTGACCAGCCGGACCGCGCTGCTCACCGAACTGGGCCGCACCAGGACCCGCGGCTACGCCACCGAACACGGCGAGGGCACCGTCGGCGTGGCCTGCGCTGCCGCCGCCGTCCCCTACCGCATTCCGGCCACCGACGCGCTGAGCTGCTCGATGCCGGCCGACCAGGCCACGGCCGACGAGGCGGCGCGGATCGGCGCGCTGCTCGCGGACGCGGCCACCAAGCTCGGCGAGCAGTTGCGCCGGGCCGGCATCCGTTGACCGGAAAGGACTTTGTCGTGGAGCGGATCCTGATCACCGGTGCGTCCGGCGCGATCGGCGGCTTCCTGCGCACCCGGCTGGCCCGGCCGGACCGGGTGCTGCGGCTGCTGGACGTCGTGCCGCCTGCCGGTGGCGACCAGGTGGAGCCGGTCACCGGTTCGGTCACCGATCCGGACGCGGTGGCGGCGGCCTGTGCGGACGTGTCCGCCGTGGTGCACCTGGGCGGGCACAGCAGGGAACAAGCCTGGGACGACATCCTCACCACCAACATCGACGGCACCCACACCGTCCTGGCCGCCGCGCAGGCGGCCGGTGTCGGCAGGGTGGTACTCGCGTCCAGCAACCACGCGGCGGGCTTCCGAACCGTCGGCGAGGACGGCCCGGACGGGCTGCGCGCGGACAGCTCACCCCGCCCGGACACCTACTACGGCGTCAGCAAAGCGGCCATGGAGGCGCTCGGCGCGCTCTACCACCACCGGTTCGGCATGGACGTACTCTGCCTGCGGATCGGCACCTGCGCACCCCGGCCGCCGGACGAACGCGCCCTGTCCACCTGGCTGTCCCCCGACGACGCGGGCCGGCTGGTCGAGGCGTGCCTGACCGCGCCGTCGCCCGGCTACCGGATCGTGTGGGGCATCTCGGCCAACACCCGCAGGGTCTGCTCCCTGCGCGAGGCGGCCGAACTCGGCTACCTACCGCGGGACGACGCGGAACGGTTCGCGCCGGACCTGGCCGGCGGGCGGGCGGGCCCACCCACCGGCCCGGTGCCGCTGGGCGGCCCGTTCACCACGACACCGCTGGGCCTACCGAACTGATCGTCACCAGGTGACGGGCAGGTGCTCCAGGCCGCCGGTGAGCATGTCGGACCGCCAGTGCAGCTCCCGCACCGGCACCGCGAGGCGCAGCTCGGGGAACCGGGTGAACAGCCGCTCGAACACGGCGGTGAGCTCGATCCTGGCCAGGACCGCGCCGATGCAGTAGCGGGCGCCGTGCCCGAACGACAGATGGTTGGTCGGGTGCTCCCGGCCCAGGTCCATGCGTTCCGGGTCGGGGAACGTCGACTCGTCCCGGTTGGCCGCGCCGACGCCGAGGATCACCGCGTCGCCCATGGCGATCCGCACCCCGTCGATGTCGATGTCGGCGTGCGCGTAGCGGGGCATGCCCGGCCCGTCGTGGAACGTGCCCAGCCGCAGGATCTCCTCCACCGTCGTGGGCACCCTGCTCGGGTCCGAGCGCAGCAGCGCGAGCTGGTCGGGGTGGTCGAGCAGCAGCAGCGTGCCCATGTCGATCCGGACCACGGTGGTCTCGTGGCCGGCGAACAGCACGCCGGAGCCGAGTTCGGCGATGTCCTGGTCGGTCAGGTCGGCGTCGTCGATCTGGGTCAGCTCGGTGAGCACGTCGTTGCCGGGCTCGGCCCGCTTGCGGACGACGAGCTCGTACATGTAGCCGTACATCTCGTTGCGGGCGTTGAAGGAACGCTCGCGGTCGTGCAGGTGGGCCATGCTGGTGGACAGGTCGCGGAAGTACTCGCGGTCAGCGAACGGCACGCCGAGCAGCTCGCAGATCACCAGCACGGGCAACGGGAACGCCAGCGCCTCGTGCAGGTCGGCCGGCCGGTCCAGTTCCGCCATGCGGTCCAGCAGGTCGTCGACCATGCCCTCGACCTTCGGTTTGAGCATGCGCATCCGGCGCGGGGAGAACCGGGGCACCAGGAGATTGCGCATCCTGGTGTGGTCCTCGGCCTCGGTCTCGAAGTTGTTCATCGGCCCGCCGAGCATGGCGGACTCGGAGAAGCGTGGTGCCTCGTCGGGTTTGGGGTGTGACCGCCCGAGACGGGAGTCGGCGAACAGGGTCTTCACGTCGTCGTAGCGGGTGACCAGCCATGCCTCGTCCCCGGTCTGCATCCTCACCCGGGTGATCGGGGCCTCGACCTGGAGTTCACGCATCTTGGGCGCGACGGTCAACAGGTCCGGCCGGTCGAACGGCAGCGTGGGCAACTCAGTCATATGAACTATACTTCTTTATCTATATACTAGAGTCAATCGGGCGATTGGTGGACACTGAGCCCATGACCACCGACAGCGTGACCACGGCGGGTAACAGGCGGTTGCCCAGGGCGGAGCGCCGGGAGCAGATCCTGCGCGCCGCCACCGAGGCGTTCGCCCGGTCGGGTTTCGCGGCCACCAGCCTGGACGATGTCGCCCGCGAGGCGGGCGTGACACGGATGGTCGTGTACACCCATTTCGAGTCCAAAACCGCGCTCTACCAAGCTGTTCTGGACCGCATCCGTGACCTGCTGAACGCCGCCACCGGTGCCCCGGACTACCAGGCGTTCAGCATCGAGGCCCTGCTCGAGGTGGCCGCCGCCGAGCCGGCCGGCTTCCGCCTGCTGTTCCACCACGCTGCCCGCGAACCCGAGTTCCGGGCCGAAGTGGACCGTTTCCGTGCCACCGGCACGGACATCTTCCGCCGCTACGGCACCGCGGACATCCCCGATCCCGCCTGGCTGGAATGGGCCTGCCACCTGGTGCCCACGGTCACCATGGAAGCGGTGATCGCCTGGCTGGACGCCGGCCAGCCGGACGTGCGCAGCGCCGCCGTCCGGATCAGCCGGGCCGTGCGCGGCATCATCGACGCGGCCGCCGCGCCACCGGCCTGACACGCACGACGGCCCGGGAGCAGCGCTCCCGGGCCGTCGTGGTCACCGGATCAGATCCTCGGGAACAGTCCCGGCTGGACCGGCAGCACACCGGAGATACCGGGCACGGAGACACCGTTCATGCCGGCGCCCGTGGTGCCCAGCGACTGCACGCCGCGCACCGCCGAGGTCGGCGCCGCGACGGCGTTGCCCACCGGCAGGTGGCCTGCCTGGCCGACGGCACCCGGCACCAGCGGCACCTGCGGCACCGACGGCACGCCGGGCAGGTGACCCACCGGCGGCACGCCGGGCACCTGCACCGACGGCGACACCGGAGCGGACTGCGTCGACAGGCCGTTGGCGCCACCGAACGGCGGGAGCCCTCGGGTCATCGAGTCGGTCGGGACACCACCGAACGAGGGCACCGAGGGCACCATCGACTCGGTCGGCAGGGTCGGGAAGTCCGGCGTCACCGCGCCGTACCCCAGGTTCCCGCCGAACCCGCCGGGCAGCTCCATCTGGCTGTTCTCCGGCGCGGTGAATCCGTTGTGGACGGTGTCCATGTCCTCGACGACGCTCTGCGCGTCGCCCAGCACCGGCACACCCAGGTCCGCCAGCGCGACGTCGGCACCCAGCGGGTCGTTGAGGTCGTAGGCGCTCAGGAAGCCGCCACCCCGGGTCTTGCTGTCACCACCGTTGTCCAGCGCCGAGTCGCTCTCCGCGACACCGGTGGCCTGGCCCGCGGCCGCGACGGCGTCGCCGAACACGTCGGGGTCGGCCTCCACCGGCAGGGTCAGGACGTTGCCCGCACCGGTGCTGTGGACGCCGGAGCTGGCCACCTCACCACCGGTGGTCTGCGCGGAGGTGTTGGTGCCGTTGGCGCTGTCCAGGCCCGCCGCCGAGACGGCGTCGCCGAACAGCTGGTTGCGCTCGGTGTCGGGCACCGACACCGCGTTGCCGGCCAGCGTGCCGAAGTCGCCGTCGGTGGACGTGGTGCCACCGGCCGTCGAGTCCAGGTCGTTGCTGGCGTTGCTGCCGCCGATGCCGACCGCGTTGGCCGCCTCACCGAACAGCTGGTCCGCCGGGTTGTTCTCGACGTCGACGACGTTGCCGGCCACGCTGCCGCCCGCGCCGGTGGCGTGCGCCCTGCCGCCCGCGGTGGACGTGGTGCTGCTGTTGGTCATCGTGCTGCCGTTGCCGACGAGCGTGTCCGTGTCACCGAACACCTGGGTCGGCGCCGAGGTGGGCACGAACACGATGTTGCCGGCACCGGTGGCGTTGCGACCGGTGGCGTTGGCCACGCCGCCCGCGGTGGTCGTCGTGTCGTTGTCGGTGTCCACAGCGGAGTTGCCCGCGATGCCGGCCGCGTCGCCGAACACCTGCGCGGGAACCGCCGTCGGCGTGCTGACCACGTTGCTGGTCAGCGTGCCATTGTCGTCGGCGCTGTTGGCCTCACCACCGGACGAGATCGACTTGGTCTCGTTGGCGCTGGACGAGGCGTTGCCGGCACCGTCGAGGGCCGTGCCGTAGGACTCCACCGGAGCCGCGACCGGGGTCTGGCCCTCGTTGCCCGAACCGGTCGAGTTGTTGCCGGTGGTGCCGTTGTAGCCGCCGGTCGTGGACGTGACGTTGTTGTCACAGGAACCGGCCGCGCCTCCGGCGCCACCCGCCGAGTCACCGCAGACGTCCACCGCACCGGCAGGCGGCACGTTCGCCGAGTTGCCGGACAGCGTGGAGTTGTCGCCGTTGGTCAGCGTGTCCCCACCGGAGGTGGAGTTCACGTTGTTGGTGTGCTGGGAGTTCGCGTTGCCGATACCGGCCACGCCGTTGCCGGCGCCACTGGTGGGCAGTGCCACCGGGGCGTCGACGAAGTTGCCCGAACCGGTCGAGCCGTTGCCCGTGGTGCTGGACAGGCCACCCGCCGAGTCGGTGCTGTTGTTGACGCTGTTGGCGGACTCGTTGCCGATCGCGCCCGCAGCGTTGTCGTCCACCGACACCGGGCCGGACACCTGCGGCTGCGCCACGTTGCCCGAACCGGTCGACGGGTCACCGTTGGTCATCGCCCACGTGGGGTGGCCCCACAGGCCGATGTTGTGCGCGTTCGTCGTACCGGCCGTGGAGTTGGCCGTGGTGGTCGACTTCGACGCCGTGTTGCCGATCCCGCTGACACCGTTGCCGTCCACCTGGGCCGGCACGGCGACCGGGACACCGGCGACGGTGCCGGCGGCGGTGCCGCTCTTGCCGCTGGTACGCAGCGAACCCTTGGACATGGCGTCGGACTCGGACGCCGAGTCCGAACCCGCGACGCCCGCACCGGCGATGGCGTTGTCCGCCACCTGCACCGGCGTCGCCCACTGGATCGCGGCGACGGTGCCGGACACGACGCCCGCGTCACCGGAGGTGCGGATGTTCCCGCCGGTGGTGCCGCTCTGCCCGGCCACGCTGTGCGCGACCGCGTTGCCGGCCGCCGCGATGGCGTTGCCGGTGACCTGCACCGGGATCGTGCCGTTGGCCGCGACCACGTTGCCCGCCAGGGCCTCGTCGTCGCCGTTGGTGGTGATCGGGTCGGAGTGACCGGCAGTCTGAGCGCACACGGCGCTCTCGCTGGCGTCACCACCGGCGGCGATCGCGTTGCCGCAGATCTGGACCGGCACCACGACGTCGGCGACGACGCGGTTGCCGCGGAACAGTCCGGTGCGGCCGCCGACGCTCTGCAGGTCCGGTTGGGCCTGACGGAACAGCGGGTTTGCCTGACCGGTCAGGGCCTGCGTGGGCAGCGCCTGCGTGGGCAGCGAGCCCGTGGGCAGCGAGCCCGTGGGCAGTGCCTTCGTGGGCAGCGCCTGCGTCGGCAGCGCCTGCGTGGGCAGCGCCTTGGTGGGCAGCGCCTTGGTGGCGTTGCTCGGCAGGTGGCTGGTGACCGCCCTGGTGGGCAGCGCGTCGGTGGACAGGCCACCGGTGCCGCCGGGCAGCCCGCTGGTCACGTCACCGGTGCTGACGGTGCGCTGCACGGACGGCGCCTGGTACTGCCCGAACGGCGTGCCGATGGCGTTCTGGCCCGCGTCGATCGGTACCGAGACACCGGCGTCGACCGGGCTCGGCGGCTGGTCGGGGTTGACGTTCTCGTCTGCCGACGCGATACCCGTACCGAGCATCAGCAGACCACCGGTGACGAGCGCGGTCTGTAGACCACGCCGTACCCAGGTGTGCATGGATTCTCCTCTCGTGTTCCCTTGCGGGAGGGATTCGGGCGGCCGGACGCGCAGCGTCGGGCAGACGGCCACCCGGGTCTGGGGTGGGCTGTCGCGGCTGATCGGCACGAAGCGGGCGGCCAGGGGCGCGCCGGCTGGCGGGCAGGGTCGGATCACCCGTGCCGTGCAGGCCGCGCGGGGTGGGTCAGTCCGGTGAGGTGCCCGGCTGCTGGCCGGGTGCCACGGCGGGGCGTGGCGTGGTCGGCACGCCGGCCAGGTGCAGGCCGGAACCGACGACGTGCGGGAACGACACCTGCGCACCACTGGCTCCGCCCGCGAAGCCGCCCGCACTGTGCGCGCCCGAGTCGGACGAGCTGGCCGGTGGCAACGGCGGCAGGTGGCCGCGGTCGGTCGGAGTCGGAACGGGCACGGTGTGGTGGGCGCCGGGCAGTTGCACGGGGGCCGTGCCGACGGCGTGCCAGTGCCGCGGCGGCGCCGCGGGCCGGCTCCGCGCCACGGCGGACCCGGCCGATGCCGCGCGTTGGACCGGGGGCGCGACGGGTGTGACGTGCGACGCGACGTGTTCGGTCGCGGTCGCCGGGACGACCGACGCGAGCCCGGTGGTCCGCACCAGCGTGGTGGCCGGGGGGACGGTGGGCGTCACCCGGTCACGGACGCCGCTGACCGCGACGTGCACCTGCTTGGCGACACCGTCCAGCGACGGCGTGGTCGGCAGCGAGGCCGGCACAGCGGTGGACAACACCGGATGTACGGAGGTGACCAGGTCCGAAGTGGACACATGATCCGCCGCGGCGGAGAGCACGGACGGCACCGGTGGCACGTCCGGCAGTGACGCGGCGTTGGCCGAGCCGGCCGAGAACAGCCAGCCGACCACGGTCGCCACGCACACTCCGCCCAGAACCAGGAGCACGCGGACCAGCAACCGGCGCACACGGCCGGCCGCCAGCCCAACTCGCTGGTCCACAACGGACAATGCTGGTTCCTCCAGACGGGAATGACGATCTGGAGGGGAAGACTGGCAGGAACGGCCGGCCAGTGAAAGCGGACAGCGACTTGTTCGCTACATCGAGTGAATCTACTGAGCGGCGTAGAGATCGCGCAGCATTGCCACCTCGGCACCGTGGTGGACCAACTCGTCCAGGATGTGCAGCACGAACGCCCGCCCGGTCGACTCGGCGAACGGCCCGGCCACCTCACCCATCGGCTCGATCAGCGCCGCCTCCGACACCTTGGTCAGCACGCCGCGCCAAGCCGTGTGGGCGTCGGCGAGCCGGGCCAGCGCGTCCGCCGCGGTCCCGGCGGGTTCGACCACCGCCGCCGGCGCGTCCGGCACGCGGAGCCACCGGCCGTTGCGGTCCTCGCCGAGGACGACGGTCAGATGGTGCAGGCGCCAGGGCAACGTGGTGAACAGCTCGACCTCGCCGTCCGACCGGTAGGTCCCCATGTGCCCGTCGGCGGCGAAGGTGCCCTCGCCCGTGGCGCGCACCGTCCAACACTTGGCCACCGGCGCCCACCAGTACTCGTCCTCGGTGACCCCGGTCAGCCGGTCGCGCAGCCGGTCCCAGGCGAAATCGGACAGGCCGACCAGGTCCTCCAGCTCGTCAGTCATGCGGGCACGCTAGCGGGACCGCCCGACAGGTCAACGAACCGCGGCGGTCTCGGTCGCGGTGACCACCTCGTCGCCGTACAGGTCCTGCACCCAGTTGGTCTGGTAGATCGTGTCCAGATAGCGCTCGCCGAGGTCGGGTGCGATGGCCGCGCAGGTCAGGCCGGGCCGGTCGTGATCGGCCAGCCACGCGGTCGCGCCGCTCACCACGGTGCCGGTCGACCCGCCGAACAGGAAGCCGTGCCTGGCCAGCCGGTGGCAGGCGCGGACCGTGTCCGCCTCCTCCACGGCGATCACTTCGTCCACATAGGTCTGGTCCAGCAGTGGCGGGCGGACGCTCGTGCCCAGGCCGGGGATCATCCGCCTGCCCGGCGGCCCGCCGAAGGTCACCGACCCGACGCTGTCCACGGCCACCACACGCACCCGGCGGTTCCAGTGCCGGAAGTAGCGGGCGCAGCCCATCAGCGTGCCGGTCGTGCCCGCGCCGACGAACAGCACGTCGAGCTGGGGGAACGCGGTGGCGATCGCCGGTGCCGTGCGGTGGTAGTGCGCCCGCCAGTTGTCCGGGTTGCGGTACTGGTTGAGCCACACGTACTTGTCGTCGGACGCGCACAGCGCCCGCACGAACGCCAGCCGGGCGCCGAGGAAGCCGTCGTGCGTGTCCGGCTCGGTGACCACGTGCACCTGGCCGCCGAGCGCCTCGATGGCCCGCCGGGTGGACAGGTTGCAGCGCGAGTCGGTCACGCACAGGAAGTGGTAGCCCTTGCTGGCCGCCAGCACGGACAGCGCGACACCCAGATTGCCCGACGACGACTCGATCAGGACCGACCCGGGCGTCAGCACGTCGGCCCGCTCCGCGGCCTCCACCATCTCGGTGGCCGCCTTCAGCTTGATCGAGCCGGCGAAGTTGAACCCCTCACATTTCAGGTAGAGCGCGTGCCCGACGATCGACCGGAGGTCGACGTACAGGTCGTCCTCGTTGAACGCCTCGGGGGCGGTGATCACGGCCATGGTGTCTCCCCCCTCTCATCCGTATCTGCGGATCTCGTGGAAGAAGTCGTCGACGACATTCAGCTCGCCGGAGCGGACCACCTCGTCGTAGACGTATTTGCCGACCGCGAGGTCGAGCACTCCGAGGCCGAACGGCGAGAACAGCACCGGCTGGCCCGCCGGCACGGTCACCCGGCCCTCCAGCACGTCGGCCAGGGTGCCCAGCAGGAAGTCCCGGTTGCCGGTGAGCTGCTCGGCCAGATGCGGTGACGTGTCTGCCTTCAGGCAGTGGTCGACGTCGTCCACCAGGTTCGTCGACGCGAGCACGATCTCCGGTGCGATGTCGCGCAGCGACACATGCAGGACCAGCGGGTCGTGGCCGAACCAGGACAGTTCCCGCACGTGCGGGCGCGCCGCGACGGTGGCGAACACCACGAGGTCGCTGGAGCGGATCAGGTCCTCCGGGTTCTCGTGCACGGTGACCCGGCCGGCGCCCGATCTGGCGAGGTAGCCGGAGAAGCCGGCCGCGCTGTCCGGTGCGATGTCGTACACGCCGATCTGGTCGAACGTCCAGCCGGTGCCGGCCAGGAACCGGTGGATGTACCGGGCGATCAGGCCGACGCCGACGAAGCCGACCCTGGTGGGCCGGGTACGGCCCGCGGACAGCCGGTCGGCGGCCAGCGCGGCGAGTGCCGCGGTCCGGGTGGCGCTGATGATCGACGTCTCCAGGCAGGCGAACGGGTAGCCGGTGTCGTGGTCGTTGAGGATCAGCACACCGGACGCCCTCGGGATGCCCGCCGCGACGTTCTCCGGGAAGCTGGAGATCCACTTCATGCCGTCCACCCGGATGTCCCCGCCGATCGACGCGGGCAGCGCGATGATCCTGGCCGCCGGCCGGTCCGGGAACCGCAGGAAGTAGGACGGCGGGTTCACCGAGTCGCCCGCGCTGTGCCACCGGTAGGTCCGCTCGACCAGCCGGACGATCTCGGTCTCCCGCCCGTGCAGCGCCCGGCTCACCTGGGCGCCCGCGATCACCGCGAACGGGGGGACGGTGCCACTCCCGTCGTGGTCGGTGTCCGTCGTGGCGTGCGTCGCGGTCATCTGGACCCCGCAGCCGGTCTGTCGTGAGCCGGGCGCACGGGATTGCCGAGCCCGACCACGATCTCGCGCGGTCCGGTGTAGGACTCGCGACTGTGCGCGCTGCGGATGTTGTCCACCAGCATGAGATCTCCCTCTTGCCACGGCTCGCGGGCCGTGTTCGCCTCGTACACCTCGTTGAGCAGGGCGACGACGTCCTCCCCGATCGGTTCGCCGTCCCCGAAGGCAGTGTTGAAGGGCAGCCCGTCCGGGCCGTAGCAGTCCACGAGGTACTCGCGCACCTCGGGATCCATCGTCCATTCGTTGAGGAACGCCACCTGGTTGAACCAGCACCGCTCGCCACTGCTCGGATGCCGCAGCACGGCGGCCCGTCGCTGCCGGGTGCGCAACCCGTCCCGCTGCCACTCGAACTCGATCCCGTTCGCCCGGCAGTACTGCTCGATCTCGGCCCGGTCCTCGGTGCCGAACGCCTCGGCGCAGGAGGCGCCGATGTCCTCGTTGTAGGAGCGCGAGAGCAGCCAGCCGGATCGCTCGAACCGCTCGACCAGGTCGGTGGGCAGCGCGGCCAGCACGGCAGCCGCGTCGGCGATGCCGGTCACGCCACCCGAGGTCGGCGCCGCCACGCAGGCGAACAGCAGCAGGCCGGGGCACTCCAGGCGGTAGCTGAGTTCGTGGTGCATGCACATCGGCTGGTTGGGCGGCCACGCGGCGGACGAGTAGACGCCCTCGGCGTACCGGTGGCGGGCGGCGAAGGCCTCCCGGTCGGCCATCAGCCCGTCGGTCAGGCGGGCGAAGACGGCACCTGCCAGGTCGGCGTCGCGCAGTCCGAGGCCCCGGACGAGAACGGCGCCGTGTTCGGTGACGGTGGCGCACAGCGCGTCGCGGTGCTCGGCGGCCCACGCCGTCGGGTCGGCGACGCCGTCCGCGGTCAGGATCGGTGGCCTGCCCGGTCGCACGTCCAGGTTCAGCAGGGTGCCCGGCGGTGAGGACGACATTGTCGACTCCTTTCGGTTTCCGGTCAGGATTGGGTGAGTAGGCCGGCGGAACGGAGCACCACCTGGGCCGTCTCGGCCGGTCGGGTGCGGAGGAAGTAGTGGCCGCCGTCGGGCAGCGTGTGCAGGTCGACTCGCTCGGCCAGCGCCTGCCACGCGCGGTGGCGGTCGGTGAAGCCCGCGGTGATCGGGTCGTCGGCCGCGACCACGACGGTGACCGGCGCGCTGATCCGGGCGGACCCTGGATCGGCCAGCGCCGCCGCGACGTAGCGGTGCGCACAGACGCCGTCGTGCCGGTACGCGCCGCCGACGTGGTCGGCGCGCTGCTCGTCGAGTTCGGCCAGCGCCGGGTAGCCGCGGTCACCGGCGAGTCCGGCGGCGATCTCGGCGGTGTCCCGCGCGGCCAGCTCGTCGGCCGCGGCCAGCCGGCCCGCCGCGTCGCCGGGCAGCTGCGCCGCCAGGAACACCCGCTGGGCCGGCGTGCCGCGCCGGTCCAGTTCGACGGCGGTGGCCAGCGCGAAGGCGACGCCGGACGAGTGGCCCCACAGCTGCACCGGGCCGGTCGCCAGGTCGGCGATCTCCCGCACGACCCGGCCGACCACCTGCTCCAACGGCAGGAACGGCTCACGGCGCTCGGTCAGGTCGTGGCCGGGCAGTTCGACCGCGTACACGGCGATCCCGTGTTCCCCGATGACCTTCGCCATCGGCTGGAAGTTCACCGCGTTCCCGCCCGCGTACGGGAAGCAGACCAGCGCGCTGTCGCCTTCGGACAGTCGGTGCAGCAGCCCGGCGGACCGCGCCGAACGGCCGTCCAGCACCGCGGCCAGGTCGGCCAGCACCGGGTGGCCGGTGACGTCCTTCAACGACACCGCCCTGCGCATGGTGATCGCCAGCCGCACCGCGGACAGCGACGTGCCGCCACGGTCGAAGAAGTTGTCCCGCCTGCCGATCCGCTCGACACCCAGCACCGTCGCCCAGGCGTCGGCCAGTCGCCGCTCGGTCGGCGTGCTCGGCGCGTCGCCGTCCTCCGGCAGGTCGGTGACCTGCGCGGCCAGGGCATTGCGGGCGATCTTGCCGTTCGGGGTCAGCGGCAGGCTCGGGTACCAGTGGAACGCCGAGGGCACCATGTAGGCCGGCAGCGCCGCGGCCAACCGGTCGCACAGCAGTTCGGGGGGCAGCGGCTGGTCGGCCGCGTAGCAGGCGACCAGGCGCCTGCCGCCGACCACCAGCACGGCGCCGTCCCGCACGCCGGGCACCCGCAGCAGCGTGTTCTCGATCTCGCCGATCTCGATCCGGAAACCGGAGATCTTGACCTGGTTGTCCCGCCTGCCGAGGAACTCCAGCGTGCCGTCGGGCAGCCAGCGGCCGAAGTCGCCGCCCTGGTAGAGCCGCTCACCCGGCCGGTGTGGATCGGCCAGGAACGCCTGTCGGGTGCGCTCGGGGTCGTTCACGTAGCCACGGCCCACGCACACGCCGGAGAACACGATCTGGCCGGGCGCGCCCAGCGGCACCGGCATCAGGTGCTGGTCCACCACGTACACCCGGACGTTGGCCACCGGCCTGCCCAGCGAGATCCGGTCCGGCGCGGACCGCATCACCTGGTGGTTGGTGTCGTCCGAGGTCTCGGTCAGGCCGTAGGCGTTGACCAGCCGGATGCCCGGCTGCGCGGCGAACCAGCGCCGCGCCAGCTCCGGCTTGCACGCCTCACCGGTGACCGACACGTACCGCAGGTGCGGCAGCTCCCGAGGACTCTGCTCCACATAGGACAGCACGGCCTCCAGGTATGACGGCACCACCTGGAGCACCGACACGTGCCCGGCCACCAGAGTGCCGACGAACCGCTCCACGTCCAGCACCACGTCCTGCGGCACGATCAGCGTCCGGCCGCCGACCAGCAGCCCGGCCACCAGCTGCCACAGCGAGATGTCGAAGCACTGTGGCGCGGTCTGGGCCACCACGGTGCCCTCACCGATCTCCAGGTCGTCGATCTTGGCGTGCAGGTGGTTGAGCAGGCCGGCGTGCTCACACATCGCGCCCTTCGGCTCGCCGGTCGAGCCGGAGGTGAAGTAGATGTAGGCAAGCTGGTCCGGTGTGACCTCGACGTCCAGGTCGCCCGAGGTGTAGCTCTCGTACTCGGCAGCGCCGACCAGCAGCGTGGTGACGTCGTCCAGGCGTCGCACCGCGTCGTCCAGCGTGGCGGTGCCGCCGGGCTCGGTGACCACGAAACGGCAGCCTGCGCGGGACAGCGTGATGGCGATCCGGTCGGCGGGGAAGTGCGGCTCGATCGGCAGGTAGACCCCGCCCGCCTTGAACACCGCGAGGACGGCGGCCAGCCAGTCCAGGTTCCGCTCGGTGACCACGGCGACGACGTCCTCGCGGCCCAGCCCGCGCGCGAGCAGCGCCCTGGCCAGCCGGTTCGCCCTCGTGTTCAGCTCGCCGTACGTCCACGCGCGACCGCGGTGCACCGCGGCCACCCGGCCGGGATGGGCGTAGGCGCGCCGCTCGAACAGCTCGTGGCACGGCAGGTCGGGCAGCGGACGGTGCCGGCCGGCCAGCCCGTCGAGCTGGAATCCCAGTTCCTGCTCGGACAGCAGGCTCTGCCCACCGTGCTCGGCGTCCGGGTCGGTGGTGGCCAGGCGCAGCGCGGCCAGGTGGTAGCCGGTGATCCGGGCGGCGGCACCCTGGTTCAACGCGTCGGTCCGGTAGGTCAGCCGGACGGCCTCCGTCGTGATGCCGACCCGCAGCACGCCGGTCGGCTCGCCCGACCCGAACTCGGCCTCGTACGGCCTGCCCAGCCCCAGCTCGGCGGCCAGCTCGTCGACCGGGAAGTACTGGTGCGCCAACAGTTCCGCCTCCACCCGCGCGGCACGCTCCACCAGCTCGCGCCACGTGGGCGCGTCGGTGGCCAGCCGGCAGGGCAGGACGCGGAGCCCGGTCAGGTAGCCGGTCACGACCTCCTGGTCGCCACACAGCGCGGCGAGCACCTTGGCGTGCGCGGCCAGCAGCACCGAGGACGCCGGCACGGCCAGTTCGGCGGCGAGCAGTTCCACCAGCTCGGCCAGGTCGGCCGGCATCGGCGCCTCGTGTTCGGCAACGCCGGGCACCGGGTCCGGCGCCCACCTCGGGATCGACGTACCGCCGCCCTCGCCGAGCACGTCGCGCCAGAACCGTCTGTCCGCCCCTTCGGGCGTCCCCATCGGCTCCGCCATGTGCGCTCCCCTCACCGGCTCCGGATCTCCCGCGCCGGATTGCCGCCCCACCACGAGTTGTCCGGCATGTCCTCGCCCTTCATCAGGAACGAGTCGGCCGCCAGCACCGCGTCCGCGCCCATCGTCACGCCGTAGTGCACCCAGGCCCCGACCCCGACGGTGCAGCGGTCGCCGACCGCGATGCGGTCGGACTTGAACGCGCCGTCCTCCTGCGAGTGGCACTGCACGATCGAACCGGCGTTGAGCGTGACGTCGTCGCCGATCGTCACCAGCGTCTTCTCCGGCATCGACGCGCCGTCGTCGAACAGCCGCTTCCCGAGGCGGACGCCGAGCATCCGCCACGCGAGGTTCTTGAACGGCGTGCCGTTGAGCAGTTGGACGTGCGCGGTCGCCGCCGCCGCCTTCCAGAACCGCTCGTGCCGCCAGAACTTCCGGTCGTAGATCGAGACGTACAACGGTCGCAGCGGCAGGAACCAGGTCACCAGCCGTTCCACGAACACGAAATAGCCGATGCTGAACCCGACCAGCAGCACGGACGCCACCGCGAGCACCGCGACCGCCGCCTGGGCGTAGTAGACCTCGGTGATCCAGCCGAGGAGCAGGACGCCGAAGAAGTACAGCCACCGCGCCAGCAGGTACAGCAGCACGGTCACCGTGTTGTGCCGGTTCTTCGCGTGCAGCCCCCGGCGCCGTTCGGCCCTGGTCTGCAGGTCCGCGAGCGCGCTGTCCCGCTCCACCGACCTGGGGATCTCGAAACTCGGCGAGCCGAGCAGGCCAACGCCCTCGCGCATCTCCCCGTCGATGGGGACCAGGACCTTGGTGGCCAGCAGGCAGTTCTCGCCGGTCCTGGCCTCGGCCGGGTAGGCGATCTGGTTGCCCAGGAAGCTGTGCGCGCCGACCGTCGCCCTGGACAGCCGGAACGACGTGGCCGAGAAGTCGGCGTTGATGATCGACAGGCCGTCGGCCACCATCGTGCCCGCGCCGACCGTGCTGAGGAACGGACTCTCGTGTTTGACCTGGGTGCCGAAGTTGGACCCGGTCTGCTCCGCCTTCGACAGGTCGTAGCCCGACCAGCGCAGGTAGTGCACGATCGCCGAGCTGTCGCCGAAGACCGTGTTGAAGAAACGGATGTTGGTCATCAGCCGGATCGCGCGGTGCACCGAGTAGTGGAAGCCGTAGAGGCGGTACGCCCTGTCCGGCCGCAGCACCACCTGGCACAGCCGAGGCACGACACGCACGGCCAGCAGGCCGAGCAGCGCGACCCCGAAGAACAGCACGGCGGACACGACGAGCGCGTCCCGGTAGAACCACCACTCGGTGATCGCCCGCCGCTCGGTGACCAGTGGCATGACCACCTTGGGGGCCTGGTCGAGCAACACGTCCACGCCGCCGATGGCCAGCGGCAGGTAGACCAGCAGCACGATCAGGAGCTGTTGCAGCGTGTACAGCGACCGGCGGAGATCGCCGATCCGCCTCGGTTCGACCGTGCGGTAGTTCGTCGTGGTCGGCTGGGCCGGTGAGCCGTGCCAGTGCTCGCCGTCGGGCACCCGCTGGCCGGGGTGCAGGGACGAGGTGTGGCCGAGCTGGGTGTCCTCGCCCAGCACGGTGTCGATGTCGATCACGGTGTTCTCGCCGACGAACACGTCGCTGCCGATGTCCACCCGACCGAACTGGATGGAGCCCGCGTGCGCGCGGTAGCCGTTGACGAACGAGTCCTTGCGGATCACCGTGTTCTCGCCGATCGAGATCAGGTCGGTGCAGGTCGGGGCGTGCCGGGAGAAGATCACCGTGCCCTTGCCGACGCGGGCGCCCAGGGCGCGCAGATACCAGGAGTACAGCGGGGTTCCGACGAACAGCGCCACGATCAGGTTGCGCTGCACCAGGGTCTTCACCACCCAGAAGCGGATGTACGCCGGGCCCCACACCGTGATCCGCCCCGGTCGCCACCGGCCGATCAGCACCCACTTGACCACCAGCGGGAGCACGCACAGCGTCGCGAACAGCGCCCCGCCGAACACCACCGTGCGGACGTAGTAGTCGAGCAGCCCGGTGCCGGCCGCGATCCAGTCGTAGGCCCACGACACCACGACCGCGACGAGATAGGTGTAGCCGAGGAAGAACAGCAGTTGCAGTGCGCCGCAACACCAGTACGCCGCGTTGCCGGGCCGTTTCCCGGGTTCCGGCGCCGGTTCCTCGACCAGGGCCGGCTCCGCCTCGCCGGCCAGGGCGACGGTCAGGCTGCTGATCGTCGGGTGCCGGTAGATGTCCTTGATCGACACGGAGGGCAGGTCGTCCCGCTTGCGCACCCGTGCGCAGAAGTGGGCCATCACCAGCGAATTGGCGCACAGGTCGTCGAAGAAGTGGCTGTCCGCCTCCACCCGGTCGACGCCGACCAGGTCGGCGAGCACCTCGGCGAACGCTGATTCGGTTGTGGCATGACCATTCCGGGCCGTTGTACCGGCCTCGGCGGAGTTACCCACTACGCGATCCCCCCGGATCATTTGGTTGACGCCATACCGACTATTTCGCAGGAGCGGATCGAATTGCACGCGGCGGCGGACGCGCATCGTCGAGCGACGCCATCCCGGACGTCACCACCTGCTCGGAAGCTCCCTGTTGAACTCCCCGAAGCAGAGAGAAGTCGTTATGCCCCGGTGCATGTCAATCACGGCATACACATGCCCCGCGCCCCGCCACGAAGATCGACATCTTAACCGGGTTTTAACGAGTGTAGCTCAGTGTCGCCAGGGTCGCCGGATCAAAATCAGCGCGCCTCACCCATGCGAGATATGGCGGGAACCGGATTGTTTGCGGCTCGATGTCCGATTAGGGACTCCGGTTTTCGCTGCTGCGCAATAAACAGCGTTCACCATTCGAGACGGTCAGCGGATGCCGTGCTCGATCAGGCTGTTCGCGCAGTCGATCACCGTTTCCGCCGCCGGGCGGGACCGCCAGCCGAGCACCCGTTCCGCCTTCGCCGTGCTGTGCCGGCCGCGGCGACCCAGCCCCGGCAGGACGTCGCGCAGGGTGCGTGCCATGTCGCGCATCCACCGGAACTCACCGGTGGCGAGGAAGCGCTCACCCGCCGCGGCCTGCGATGTCATCGCCCGGATGTGGACGTCGACGAGGTCGCGCACGTCCACGATCTCCAGGCCGATCCTCGGCACACCACGCATTCGGCCGGAGATCATGCGCCCGACGATGCCGACCGACCCCACTGTGGCCGCGCTCAGGACGGGACCGAAGACCGCTCCGGGGAGCACCGTGGTGAGCTCGGTCGGTCCGTCATGGTCGGCGACAAAGTCCCACGCGGCGCGCTCGGCGAGCGTCTTGGACCGGCGGTACGGGATCAGCGTCGGGTGGTCCGGGTCGCGTCGGTGACACCCTCGGTCGCGTAGGAGGACGGGCTCGCCGCGTTCGCGGCCGATGTCATGACCACCCGCAGCGCGCCGCCCCGCGCGGGCCTGATCAGCGCGTCCGGTTCGGTCGAGCCGGCGCTGGCCAGCGGTGACGCGACGTGCAGCACGTAGTCGACGCCCTGGACGGCTTCGGCCCAGCCGTCGGCGGCGGTGAGGTCGGCGACGGCGTAGCCGAGCCGGCCGGCCGGGTCGACCGCGGTGGCGACGGCGTCGGTCACGGCCGCCGCCTTGCCCGGCACGCGGACCGTCGTGCGCACGTCGTATCCGCGCCGGAGCAGTTCGACGACGCACCAACCCGCGATGTAGCCACTGCCGCCGGTGACCAGGACCAGCTCACCCATCGTCGTCCCCGCCCGTGTGCGAGAATGAAACGGAGACCACTCCGATGCTGGTCAAGCTACCGGAGTGGGCTCCGTTTCGCAATGCGGCGGAAGGAGCACACGGACGTGTCGACCTCGGGCAGGTCGGATGCCCGGACCAACCACGAGCGCCTGCTCGTCGCCGCCAGGCAGGCGTTCACCGACTCCGGCGGCGCGTCGCTGACGGCGATAGCCAAGCGGGCCGGGGTCGGCATCGGGACGCTGTACCGGCACTTCCCCACCCGGGAGTCGCTCATCGTCGCGCTGTACCGGCACGACATCCAGGAGCTGATCGACCTGGCGCCCGCGCTGCTGACGAGCCATCCGCCGCTGGCGGCGTTACGCGGCTGGTTCGACGAGGTCGCCCGCTACGGCCAGCTCAAGTACGGCGTCGCCGAAATCATCCACGCCGCGGCGGGCGGCGGCCTGGACGACGAGTACTACACCCCCTTCGTGCACACGATCGCCCAACTCCTGGACGCGGGCGTCGCCGACGGTTCGCTCAAGCCGGGCGTCGACCCGGAGGACGTGCTGCTCCAGCTGGGCGTGCTGTGGCGGATCAACCCGGACAACGGCGGCCAGGCCAGAGCCGCCCGCGTCCTCGACCTCATCGTCGACGGCCTGCTCCGGCGGTGATCAGTGGACAGTCGGTTTCGGACCGGTCAGGAATCGAGAAGCGAGGCCGGTGACCCGGCCATAGTGTGGCTGTCACCAGAGATCACCACGACTTTCCGGGAGTGACCGTGACCGACTCGACCACCGAGGGCATCAAGACCGTGCTGCACCCCGTGACCGACCTGGACAAGGCCAAGGCCGTGTACTCGGCGCTGCTGGGCATGCAGCCGCAGCACGACGCGCCGTACTACGTCGGCTACGACGCAGCGGGCCAGCACATCGGTCTGGTGCCCGGCGGACACCAGACCATGCAGTCGCCGGTGGCGTACTGGCACGTGGCGGACATCGCGGCGAAGATCGCCGAGGTGACCGCCGCCGGCGCCACCGTGCTGGAGCAGCCGCGCGACGTCGGCGGCGGGCGCCTGGTGGCCACCGTGACCGACCCCGACGGCAACGTCCTCGGACTGCTGCAGGACTGATGCACCCCGAAGCCCGCCCCCGCGTCCGACGCCGTCGCGACACGGAGCACCGGCTCACCCACGACATCGACCTCTGGGTGGCGACGGCCGACGGAGCGCCGTACCTGGTGCCGCTGTCCTTCGACTGGGAGGACGAGACTCTGCTGATGGCCACGCCGACGACGAGCCTGACCGGCCGCAACCTGGCGGCCGGCAAGACCACTCGGCTGGGCCTGGGCGACGTCCGCGACGTGATCATGATCGACGGTGACGTCGAGGTCATCGAGCTGGACGCCCTCCCGAAGGACCGGGCCGACCGATTCGTCGAACGCACCGAGTTCGACCCGCGCGTGCTGCCCACGCCGTACAGCTGGTTCCGCGTCCGACCGCGCCGCATCCAGGCGTGGCGCGAGGTGAACGAGCTGCCCGACCGCGATCTGATGCGCGACGGCCGCTGGCTGGTCTGACGCACCAGGAAGGAGACACGATGAGCCCGTCCCGCGACCACGTCGCCGACAGCCATGACCTGATCCGCGTGCACGGCGCACGTGAGAACAACCTCAAGGACGTCAGCGTCGAGCTGCCCAAGCGCAGGCTCACGGTGTTCACCGGCGTCTCCGGGTCGGGCAAGACTTCCCTGGTGTTCGGCACGATCGCGGCCGAGTCGCAGCGGTTGATCAACGAGACCTACAGCGCGTTCGTGCAGGGCTTCATGCCGACGCTGGCCCGGCCCGACGTCGACGTGCTGGCCGGGCTGACCACCGCGATCATCGTGGACCAGCAGCGGATGGGCAGTGACGCCCGCTCCACCGTCGGCACCGCCACAGACGCGAACGCCATGCTGCGCATCCTGTTCTCGCGGCTGGGCAAGCCGCACATCGGTTCGCCCCAGGCGTTCTCGTTCAACGTCGCGTCGATCAGCGGCGCGGGCGCCGTCACCCTGGAACGCGGCGGGCGGTCGGTGAAGGAGCGGCGCAGCTTCAGCATCACCGGCGGCATGTGCCTGCGCTGCGAGGGCAGGGGCGCGGTCAACGACATCGACCTGACCCAGCTGTACGACGACAGCAAGTCGCTCGGCGGGGGCGCGCTCACCATTCCCGGGTACAGCATGGACGGCTGGTACGGCCGCATCTTCGCCGGCTCCGGCTTCTTCGACATGGCCAAGCCGATCCAGAAGTTCACCAAGCGGGAACTCAACGACCTGCTGCACAAGGAACCCAGCAAGATCAAGGTCGACGGGATCAACCTGACCTACGAAGGTCTGCTCCCGAAGCTGCAGAAGTCCATGCTCTCCAAGGACATCGACTCGCTGCAGCCACACGTGCGCGCGTTCGTGGAACGGGCGGTCACCTTCAGCACCTGCCCGGACTGCGGCGGCACCCGCCTGTCCGAGACGGCCCGGTCCTCGAAGATCAAGGGCGTCACCATCGCCGACGCCTGTGCCATGCAGGTCAGCGACCTGGCCGAGTGGGTCCGCGGTGTCCAGGAGAAGTCGGTGGCGCCGCTGGTCACCGCGCTGCGGCTGGCACTCGACTCATTCGTCGAGATCGGGCTGGGCTACCTGTCGCTGGACCGGCCCTCCGGCACGCTGTCCGGCGGCGAGGCGCAGCGCGTCAAGATGATCCGGCACGTCGGGTCGTCGCCGCTGACCGACGTCACCTACGTCTTCGACGAGCCCACCGCCGGCCTGCACCCGCACGATGTCCAGCGGATGAACGACCTGCTGCTTCGGTTGCGGGACAAGGGCAACACGGTCCTCGTCGTGGAGCACGAACCGGAGACGATCGAGATCGCCGACCACGTCGTCGACCTGGGCCCCGGCGCGGGCGCGGCCGGCGGCACGGTCTGCTACCAGGGCACCGTCAAGGGCCTGCGAGCCAGCAAGACCGTCACCGGCCGGCACCTGGACGACCGCACCGGTCTCAAATCGACGGTCCGCACGCCGACCGGTGCCCTGGAGATCCGCGGCGCCACCACCCACAACCTGCGCGACGTCGACGTCGACATCCCGCTCGGCGTGCTCGTCGTGATCACGGGCGTGGCCGGCTCCGGCAAGAGTTCGCTGGTGCACGGGTCGATCCCGGCCGGTGCCGGCGTGGTGTCGATCGACCAGACCCCGATCCGCGGCTCGCGGCGCAGCAACCCGGCGACGTACACCGGCCTGCTGGAGCCGATCCGCAAGGCGTTCGCCAAGACCAACGGCGTGAAACCGGCCCTGTTCAGCGCCAACTCGGAAGGTGCCTGCCCGAACTGCAACGGTGCCGGCGTGATCTACACCGACCTGGCCATGATGGCCGGCGTCGCGACCACGTGTGAGGTGTGTGAGGGCAGGCGGTTCCTGGCGTCGGTGCTGGAGTACACGCTCGGCGGACGGGACATCAGCGAGGTGCTGTCTCTCCCGGTGACCGAGGCGGCGGAGTTCTTCGGTTCCGGCGACGCGCACATCCCGGCCGCGCACGCGATCCTGGTCCGGCTCGCCGACGTCGGCCTGGGATACCTGAGTCTCGGGCAGCCGTTGACCACGCTGTCCGGCGGTGAGCGGCAACGGCTCAAACTGGCGACGCACCTGTCCGACAAGGGCGGCGTGTACGTCCTGGACGAGCCGACCACCGGCCTGCACCTGGCCGACGTGGAGCAGTTGCTCGGTCTGCTGGACCGGATCGTCGACGCCGGCAAGTCGGTCATCGTCGTGGAACACCACCAGGCGGTCATGGCGCACGCCGACTGGATCATCGACCTGGGCCCCGGCGCGGGCCACGACGGCGGCCGCGTCGTGTTCGAAGGCCCCCCGACCGACCTGGTCGCCAAGCGCTCCACCCTCACCGGCGAACACCTCGCGGCGTACGTCGACGCGTGACGGCTCCGGCAGTTCTTCCGGGTGCTCGTGGTTGTCACATTCGCGGGTCCGGCGGTGTCTTCATGCCGCACAGGCGAACCAAGGAGGGCACCATGGTGCTGCGCGTCCCGAAGGCCGAGCTCCCCACCGAGCTCAAGGACAACATGATCAAGCGGTTCGGAGCCGTACCGGAAAGCGTCGAGGTCCTGTGGCACAACCCCACGGTGGCCCAGGACGGTCTGGAGTTCGGCGGCAGGGTGGGCGCGTGGGATGCGGCCGAGGCGAGCCTCAAGTCGTTCGCGCAACATGGCCGTCGCGGCGCGGGTCGGCCGTAGCTGGTGCCTGGACGCCCGCGAACTTTTCGGCGCACCGTGGCCACGCTGCTGACTGATCAGTTGCCGACGCGTGAGGCCAGTGATCTGCTGGGGCACTCCAAGGTGTCGCAGACGACGGACACCTATGTCGGTCGGAAGGCCGTGTCGCGACGGCCGGCTGACGTTCTGGCCGCGCTCGGCGGGAGCCAAAGCGCAAGTTTGACGGAAACAAGATCACCAGCCATGGGTCTTGATAGCCGCTGACCTGCGGGAAGGGTGGGCCGCCCGGGGCTCGAACCCGGAACCTACTGTTCCATGATCACTCGATGTTGATGGTCGTCGACTCTTGCCATCAGCACCGGTGAACTGCGTGGATTGCGGATGCAAACATCCAATGTGCCTCGACTGTTGCCGTCGTCTGCGGCGGTATTCCGGTCGTAAGTCGGTCAGGTGATCATGGGCGCGTCGTAGCAGAACCTGCGAAGCCGACCGTTATCCTCAGCCGGTGAGTGCCACAGCCGACGATGCCCTGCTCGACGCCGATGCTGTTGCCGATCCGGACGTGCCGGACCCGGCCACTATCAAGAGGGGAACCATCCGCGACTACGTGTCCGGGAAGATGGTTCAGGCGACCCCGGAAGAGCTTGAGGCCGTCCAGGTCATGAGCCGGCGGTTGGTTGAGGACTTCGGCTACCCGATCGAGCACCTGCGGACCCGCCCGCAGTGGCGTGTCGGTACCTCACCGAGTCAGTCGAAGAAATTCCCGCTCGACATCGCCGTCTTTTCCTCGGACAAGCAGGTCGCCGAGAACGTGACCATGGTGGTCGAGTGCAAGCGGAAGAACCGCAAGGATGGAACCGAGCAGCTCAAGCGCTACTTGGACATGTCGAACGCTGACATCGGCATCTGGTTCAACGGCGAGGATCACTGGTACGTCCGGAAGGTCTTCCGGACGGACGGCACACGTGTCTTTGAGACGCTGCCTAACATCCCGCGGTACGGCCAACGCGTCGAGGACATAGGCCTCTATCGCAAGAAGGACCTCGTCAAGCCGAGCAACCTCCGCTCGGTGTTCCGCGACATTCGCAACCACCTGGCTGGCAACGCCCCCGGCATCACGCGGGACGAGCCGCTGGCGCAGGAGGTCATCAACCTGCTCTTCTGCAAGATTTTCGACGAGATCAACAGCGGCACAAGGGACATGGTGCAGTTCCGGTGGGGCCACAACGAAGAGCCGCGTGACGTCTACAAGCGCATCCTCGACCTCTACGACAGCGTGAAGATCGAGTACCCGGACGTCT